>NZ_SLXK01000022.1:0-68288 GCF_004341035.1 Scopulibacillus darangshiensis | reverse complement strand
CTTCGCCGGTAACGAAAAGGGGCTAATCGTGCCCGCGGACCGGAGAAAGAGCCTTCGCCGGTAACGAAAAGGGGCTAATCGTGCCCGCGGACCGGAGAAAGAGCCTTCGCCGGTAACGAAAAGGGGCTAATCGTGCCCGCGGACCGGAAAAACGGGCCCGCCCGGTCATCAAAGCATGAGAATTACGCCTACGCTCCTTTTTAAAACTTCTGCAAACCTTCCTGTTCACTAAAAGCACAAATTCTACTAACAAAAATTGATAGAGACAACGATACATTCGGATTTAGAATCATTTCATATATTAATAGTATTACTAGAAAGAAGGTGAATACTATTATGGGCTATAAAAAGGATGAGAATAAGCATCATCATAATCACAGTGATAAAAAGCACCACCATCATCATCAAAAAGACTGCCACAAAGACAACCACAAATATTCCTATAAACACAGCGGCAAAGACTGCCACAAAAAAGAAGAGTCAAAAAAATATTTTTGTAAATACTGCAAAAAATACGAAGTAACTTATGTAACGTTCATCAATAATGGAAATCTCGCAAAAGATAAGGGCTGGATTAAAGCTGAGACCGGCGGGCAAATTGCCGGTAAAGGCGGGCAGAACGCAAACCAAGGTGGTCAGGTGACGAAAAAAGGCGGGCAAAACGCTAACCAAGAAGGGAAAATCTCTAAGAAATCCCGCAAAAGCAGCGGAAAAAGAAAGAGCAACAAGAAAGACAAACATTGTGACGAATATTAATTAAGTTTTTCCCTTTCCCCTAAAGCGCGATAATATAAAGAAAACTTGCCGATTGGCAAGCCTTTAATAGGCGTAGCCAGAGGCTTAGCTGCCCTTATGTGCGTCAGAAAGTTATACTTTCTGATTAACTAAGAAAACTACCACGGTATACGGGACCGTGGTAGTTTTCGTTTATTTAAGGGGTCAGACCCCTCAATAAGTTGGCGGTGTCACGATCCAGATCAGTTCGCATGTTTCGGCACCTGTATTTTTCCAGCCGTGCAGCACTCTGCTTGAGAAGGTGATCGTATCTCCTTCATATAGAACATAATGATCTTCGCCGACTGTGATGTCGATATCGCCTTTCAAGACGACGATACATTCCTCGGCAATATCATGGGAAAAAAGTTCACCGCTCCCGCCGCCGGGTTCAATCTGGCTGTAAGTGACCTCCAATTTACCGCCCAGCCCGGTGAGCATGAAATCGACTGCTTTTCCATCAGGGTAGGCTAGTTTCCGGCGGTCGGCCTTTCGGGTTACTACTGTAGATTGTTCTTGGTCCGGGATGGCGTTATCGTTTTGCTCAAAAAGCTCGGCTAAATTAATCTTTAATACACTAGCGATTTTTTGCAAAGAGGCGATAGATGCCTTAGTTAATCCCCGCTCAAATTGGCTGATAAAACTGGATGTAAAGCCAGTTTCTTTTGCAACAAGGTTAATTGTAATGCCTTTGGATTCACGGATGGCCCTTATTTTCTCGCCAATTATCTTTTGTTGACTTTTTTCCATAACTAAAAAATCCCCCTTGACGGAATTGTTAAAATTAATATATAATTCACTTATACTTAATTAACTAATACTTAATATGAAGTTTTAACCATTTTAAGTATATCAGAAATGACTTCATACGGAGGAGTGAAACGACAATGAAATTCGGTATTTTCGCAAATCTTGCAGGCCCCGGCAGACATGATGAATTCGATAAGGTACTGGATGAAGCAAGGGAGCAAGCTGTTTATTGTGATAAGGCGGGATACGACTCCATTTGGTATACGGAACACCATTTTGGCCATGAAGGAAATGAATTGATTCCGAATCCTATTTTAATGGGGGCGGATATTGCGGCACGGACGAAGCGGATCAGAATTGGCCAAGCCGCAAATGTCATTACATTTTGGCACCCGCTGCGCTTGGCTGAAGACATTGCCATGCTTGATCAAATGAGCGGAGGAAGGGTGGATATCGGTCTCGCCCGCGGATTATACGGCCGGGAAGCAGCCAACTTAAATGACCTGGCGGATCCTAAGAACCAAGAACAGAACCGCGCCCTGTTTGAAGAAACTTTAGACATTTTAAAGAAAGCGCTGTCAGACCGCTTTTTCTCGCATAAAGGCCGGTTTTATAACTTTCCTCCAGAAGGATTGAAATGGAGCCATCCGATGAGCCCGCCGTCATCAGAATTTATGGATATGGAAAAAGAGGAAATCAACAAAATCGCATTGACGCCAAGGCCATATCAGACCCCCCACCCGCCATTATGGCAAGTGATCGATTCACCTCGCTCGATAAAAAGGGCTGCTGAACAAGGGATAAACGGGATCTTTTGGATGCCGACTGTAAAGGAATTAAAGCAGCGCTTCGAGCTTTATCGGGCCATACTGTCAGCATCGCGCGGCAAGGAAGCCACGCTCGGTGAAGGCTTAGCATTAGTCCGGGATGTCTATGTCGCCGATACGATGGAACAAGCGCGTGAAGACGCGGCCGAAGCTGTGTTAAACAATTACCGCTGGGTATGCCATTGGAGGGGCCTCGGCAATCTGATGGATCCAGGGGAAGACCCGGCAGGCAAAGAGCTGACCTACGACTTTTTGCATCCGCGAAATCTGCTTTTTGGCACACCGGAATATGTCTCAGAGAAAATTCAAGAGCTGCATGATGAGCTGAATGTGCAGAACTTATTGCTTTGGGTCAATCATAACGGGCTCGGGCACGACAAGATCATGAAGAGCTTAAACCTATTTACCGAGAAAGTCATGCCGAAATTTAAAGAAACAACATTCCAATTTAACTAAGAGGAGGCTATATCAATGTTAGAAGTGCGAAAAACATTCACAGCAATTGAAAAGACGTTTATCGAGGGCGGCAAAGAGGTTGAAACACCGGTGAAAATGGTTGCGGCCATTGCGGTTATAAAGAATCCGTGGGCAGGGAGAGGCTTTGTTGAAAACTTGAAGCCGGAAATCGATGCCTATGCACCGGAACTTGGGAATTTATTAGTTGAAGCATTACTGAGTGAAGTGGCTTCGCCGGACGATGTTGAAGCTTTCGGAAAAGCGGCCGTTGTTGGCGTGGACGGTGAAATTGAACACGCCTCAGCCTATATCCATACTTTGAAATTCGGAAATAAATACCGTGATGCGGTGAAAGGGTCAAGTATTTTGAGCTTTACGAATAAGCGCGGCGGCGCAGGGACGGCGATTACGATTCCAATGGTCCATAAGACGGACGAATCGCAGCGCTCTCACTATATTACCTTTGAAACGGCCATTCCTGATGCTCCCCGTGCCGATGAAATCGTTGTAGCGATTGGCGCTTCGACTGGAGGGCGTCCTCATCCGCGGACAGGCAACCGCCATCAAGATATGAAGGAAATGGGGCTCGTGTAAACATGCCGGCAGCAACCTATGGGGGACACCTGTTTCAATATGAGGAAAAGGGGACCGGCGTGCCTCTTATTCTGTTACATGGTGTCGGGCTCGATCACACGATGTGGGATGAGCAAATCGATGGCTTGTCACAACATTATAGAGTGATTGCGTATGACATGCCTGGGCATGGCGGGTCTGAACACCCGCCTGCACCCCATACACTTCCACAGTATGCAGAGCACTTAGCAGCCCTTATGAATTATTTAGACATTGACCGTGCTCATATCGTCGGCTTTTCGATGGGCGGGATGGTGGCGCAAAGCTTTGCGGTCAGCTATCCGGCAAAGGTTGACACGCTGACGATTATGAGCGCTGTCGCTGACCGGCCGGAGGAAAAGCGGGAAGCTGTCTTGTCAAGGGTTGCGGAGGTTAAGGAAATCGGGCCAGCCCAGACGATTGAACCCGCCATCCAGCGCTGGTTTAATCAAACGTTTGTTGAAAAAAATCAAGAGGTTGTCGGACGGATCCGCTGCCGGCTGCAAAGAAATGACCCTGAATCCTATCTCGCGGCCTACACCCTTTTTGCGACGGCTGATCAGGAATTGTGGCCAATGCTCAGCGGGATCAGCCAGTCCGCTTTAATCATGACGGGCGAGCATGACATGGGATCGACGCCAGAGATGGCGGGGGCTATGGGGCGGAAAATCAGGCAGTCAACATTAGCGATTATCCCTGGCGTGAAGCATATGCTCCCGATCGAGGCGGCGGAGGTCGTCAATGAAAGGATTCATCGGTTTATCATGGAACACGAGTGTAAGGAGGCGAAAGAATGTCACAATTAAAAGAATATCGCATGTATATCAATGGGGAATGGACAGAGTCAGAAGGCGGCAATTATTTTGAAAGCTATAACCCGGCAACAGGTGAAGCATGGTGTAAAGTGCCAAAGGGAACAGCCAAAGATGTCGATGCCGCCGTTAACGCTGCAAATCAAGCTTTCTTAGGTTCCGAGTGGGGCGACATGACTTATACCGAGAGAGGGCGGTTAGTCCGCAAGTTAGGTGAGCTGATTTCCGAAAATGTCGATGAGCTCGCGGCATTCGAAACAGCGGATAACGGCAAGCTGATCAGGGAAATGCGCGGACAGCTCAGCTATATGCCAGAGTTTTTCTATTATTACGCTGGCCTTGCTGATAAGATCCATGGTGAAACGCTGCCGATTGATAAAAAGGACATGTTTGTCTTTTCTGCAAGAGAACCATTAGGCGTGGTTGCCGCCATCACACCGTGGAATTCACCGCTTTATTTGACAACCTTGAAGCTAGCTCCGGCGCTTATAGCGGGAAACACGATTGTCATCAAACCTTCTGAGTATACGTCAGCCTCACTCTTGGAACTTATGAAACTAGCGGAAAAGGCCGGGTTTCCTCCCGGTGTGATCAATGTGGTGACAGGCTTTGGCGACCCTGTGGGTGATGCGCTCTCGTCCCATCCGCTCGTTAACCGGATTGCCTTTACCGGCGGTGCCGAATCTGCCCGTCACGTCGTTCGCAATTCGGCAAAGAACTTTGCCAAAGTGTCGCTCGAACTCGGCGGAAAGTCACCAAACATTGTCTTTGATGACGCGGATCCGGATAATGCGGCAATGGGCATTATTGCCGGGATATTCGGGGCTTCAGGTCAGAGCTGTGTCGCGGGATCACGTGCTTTCTTGCATGCCGATATTTACGATAAAGTCATGGAGCGGCTTGTTGATCGGGTGTCGAAAATTAAGATTGGGGATCCCCTGAACGATGAAACTGAAATGGGGCCGCTGGCGACCGAGGCCCAGCTGGAACGTGTCAAACACTATGTGGCAGCCGGCCTTCAAGAAGAAGGCAACATTGTTTGCGGCGGCAAAACGCCCGCTCATTGTGAGAAAGGCTGGTATTTTGAGCCGACGATTTTCGAGCATAAGACAAACACATCCAAGATAACTAGGGAAGAAATTTTTGGCCCGGTCCTAAGCGTAATCCCTTTTAAAGAAGAAAAAGAAGTGATTGAGCTTGCTAACAGTACGGATTATGGGCTGGCAGCGGGTATTTGGGTGAAAGACATTGCCAAAGCGCACCGGGTTGCCAAAGCGATTCGCGCCGGGATTGTCTGGATTAACACCTACCGCAGCATCTCGCCAATTGCTCCGATCGGCGGATCAAAATTGAGCGGGTTTGGCCGTGAAGGCGGTTTTGAGTCCATTTATGATTACACACAAACGAAGACGGTTTGGATCAACACGTCGACCGCGCCGATGCCCGATCCGTTTATCATGAGATAATTTTTGTATATGGGAGGTGTTCTAATGAAGCTTTTAGGCATTTCAGGGACAATCACCGGTTCGAAAACAGAGATTGTCGTTCAAGAGGTTTTGAAGAAGGTCAAACAGCTTCATCCTGAGGTGACGGTGGAGTTCCTGAATCTCAAAAACTATGATTTGCAGTTTTGCGATGGCCGTGACCCGGCAGCATATACGGGAGATACAAGAGAGGTGATTGACGCCATTTCTTCGGCAGATTTTTATGTGATAGGCACGCCGATTTTTCAAGGCTCCATGACAGGAGCGTTAAAAAACCTGTTTGACTTAGTCCCGGTGAGCGCCATGAGAAATAAGGTGATGGGATTCGTCGCGACCGGTGGAACCTTTCAGCATTATTTAGTAATAGAAAATCAATTAAAACCGATCGCCGGCTTTTTCCGCTCCTATGTTGCGCCAAGCTATGTGTATGTTAATGATCATCATTTTAATGAAAAAAAGGAACTGACGGATCCTGATGTCAACACGAGAATTGCCCACTTGGCGGAAGAAGTCGTTTTTATGCATAGGGCATTAAGGATGCATCAATTCGCGGGTTAAGAAAAATGATTATGATAGATAAACCCCTCAGGCCATGTTAGCCTGAGGGGTTTACTTTGCAAAATAAAAAAATTAAAAGACAATCGTTTTATTTTGATAGACGATGACACGATCCTCCAAATGCAGCGAGACAGCATCAGCAAGGACATCCCGCTCCGTTATTCTCCCTATCCTTTTAAGTTCATTGGTATTATTTTTGTGGCTGACTTCCTTAACGCCTTGTTTGATGATCGGGCCTTCATCCAGGCTGTTTGTCACATAATGTGATGTCGCGCCGATGATTTTCACACCGCGTTCGTAAGCCCGTTCATAGGGTCTCGCTCCCATAAAAGCCGGCAAAAACGAATGATGGATATTGATAATCTTATTTGGATAATGGACGACAAATTCAGGTGACAGGATCTGCATATACCGGGCCAAGACGATGAAATCAACGTTGTGCTCCTTCAACAATGCGAGCTGTGTTTCTTCAGCAGCCTGCTTATTCGTTTTATCGATCGGTATATAGTGGAAGGGGATATCCAGTGCTTCCACATCGTCCCGCAGCTTGGGATGATTGGAGATCACGAGGGGAATATCCGCAACAATGTCACCTGAGCGCCAGTGCCAGAGCAGCTCTAAGAGGCAGTGGTCCTGCTGTGAAACAAAAATCCCCATCCGCTTAATATGATTCGCATAAGAAAATCGCCAGTCCATTTGAAACCTTTGGGCGACCCCTTTAAATTTTTCCTCTAGCTTATTTGGCTCTATCATTTCTAATAGTTCGAATTCAATCCGCATGAAAAAAATACCGCCCGAAGGATCTGTAGAGTATTGATCGGATTGAATGATATTTGCCTGATTTTCATGCAAAAAGTGAGATACAGCCGCTACAATGCCCGGCTGATCCTGACAAGAAATTAACAGCCTGACGCGATGTTTGTGATTTTCAAGAAAAGATGTGTGTTGATGTGTTGCCATGTTCTATTTCTCTCCCTTTTTTCTCGATGTTTGTCCTATTATATTATGATTCTTTTGAAAAGGAAAACTCTTTTTCGCTGGATAAGAAATCATAAAATGGGTGGCGGGCTCGACTGGCGCGGAAGTGGAGCGTGCCCCATCCGTGGTGGCGCGAGCGGGCCGAGGTGGAGCGAGCCCCCACAAATGGCCCGTGCTCCGCCAAAAAGTGGAATGAGCCCCGATCAAAATGGAGCGAGCTCCGTCCAAAGTGGCGTAGACACACGTCCAAGACGCAGTGCCCCGCGGAATCGACGCAGAAGTCGCCGAAGAGGACGCAATCGTCAGCGGGAAGGACGCAGTCATCGCCCGGGAAGACGGGGTCCCCATGTTTAAGACGCAGTGTCCCGCGAAATCGACGCAGAAATCGCCGAAGAGGACGCAGTCACCGCCCGGGAAGACGCGGTCCCCATGTTTAAGACGCAGTGTCCCGCGAAATCGACGCAGAAATCCCAGAAAAGGACGCAATCACCGGTCAGGAAGACGCAGAACCCCCTCCCAAGACGCAGTGTCCCGCAAAATCGACGCAGAAGTCGCCGAAGAGGACGCAATCACCGGTCAGGAAGACGCAGAACCCCCTCCCAAGACGCAATGTCCCGCAAAATCGACGCAGAAATCGCCGAAGAGGACGCAGTCATCGCCCGGGAGGACGCAGAACCCCCTCCCAAGACGCAATGTCCCGCAAAATCGACGCAGAAATCGCCGAAGAGGACGCAGTCATCGCCCGGGAAGACGCAGAACCCCCTCCCAAGACGCAATGTCCCGCGAAATCGACGCAGAAGTGGCCGAAGAGGACGCAATCATCGCCCGGGAAGACGCAGAACCCCATCCCAAGACGCAATGTCCCGCGAAATCGACGCAGAAGTCGCCGAAGAGGACGCAATCATCGCCCGGGAAGACGCAGAACCCCCTCCCAAGACGCAATGTCTCGCGAAATCGACGCAGAAATCGCTGAAGAGGACGCAATCACCACCCGGGAGGACGCAGAACCCCCTCCCAAGACGCAGTGTCCCGCGAAATCGACGCAGAAGTGGCCGAAGAGGACGCAGTCATCGCCCGGGAAGACGCGGTCCCCATGTTTAAGACGCAGTGTCCCGCGAAATCGACGCAGAAGTGGCCGAAGAGGACGCAGTCATCGCCCGAGAAGACGCGGTCCCCATGTTTAAGACGCAGTGTCCCGCGAAATCGACGCAGAAATCGCTGAAGAGGACGCAATCATCGCCCGGGAAGACGCAGAACCTCCTCCCAAGACGCAATGTCCCGCGAAATCGACGCAGAAGTGGCCAAAGAGGACGCAATCATCGCCCGGGAAGACGCAGAACCCCCTCCCAAGACGCAATATCCCGCGAAATCGACGCAGAAATCGCTGAAGAGGACGCAATCACCACCCGGGAGGACGCAGAACCCCCTCCCAAGACGCAATATCCCGCGAAATCGACGCAGAAATCGCCGAAGAGGACGCAATCACCGGTCAGGAGGACGCAGAACCTCCTCCCAAGACGCAGTGTCCCGCAAAATCGACGCAGAAATCGCCGAAGAGGACGCAATCATCGCCCGGGAGGACGCAGAACCCCCTCCCAAGACGCAATGTCCCGCAAAATCGCCGCAGAAGTCGCTGAAGAGGACGCAATCAACACCCGGGAAGGACGCAGAACCCCCTCCCAAGACGCAATGTCCCGCAAAATCGACGCAAAAATCCCAGAAGAGGACGCAATCACCGGTCAGGAGGACGCAGTTCAATTCTAGGCTTCCCGCTTCAGCATTTTCAAAAGCAGCCCCAAGCTCCGACTGGGGCTGCTTAAAGTGTGCAGCTGTTAAAAAGCGAGTGATATATATTTTATTTCTAAAAATTCCTCAATCCCATGATGCCCGCCTTCTCTGCCTAAGCCGCTTTCCTTGAAGCCGCCAAATGGCGCTTGGGGGACGGAAGGGAGCCCGTCGTTAAGCCCGACAATCCCGTATTCAAGCTGTTCGCTAATGCGGATGGCCCGTCCGATGTTTTCGGTAAAGACATAAGCCGCGAGTCCATATGGGGTGTCGTTCGCTCTGGCAATCGCTTCCTCCTCAGTCTGAAAAGCGGCAATGGGTGCCAAAGGACCGAATGTTTCTTCAGTCATACACATCATTTCTTCCGTTACCCCGGATAATACCGTTGGTTCAAAATAAAATCCTGCATCAGCATCCGCTTTCTTTCCGCCGGCTTCGATCCGAGCCCCTTTATCGATGGCATCTTGGACATGCTGTTCTACTTTTTCCACAGCACCTTGGTCGATGAGCGGGCCAATGTCAGTTGCTCCATCCAGTCCATCGCCGATTTTCAGCTTGGCCACGGCCTCAGCAAGCTTTACTGTGAACCCAGACGCTATTGATTCCTGAACATAGACACGGTTTGTGCAGATACAGGTTTGCCCGGCATTTCGGAACTTTGAACCTATTAGGCCTTCAATCGCTTTGTCCACATCGGCATCATCCATTACGATAAAGGGGGCGTGGCCTCCGAGTTCAAGAGACACCTTTTTCATCGTGCGGGCGGCGCCTTGCATTAATTGTTTACCCACCTCGGTCGATCCGGTAAAAGTCAGTTTTCTGACTCTGTCATCTTTTAACCATGCCTCGCCAATTTCTTTTGAACGGCCTGTGACAACATTGATAACGCCCTTAGGGAAACCAGCCTCCTCAGCAAGCTCGGCCAGCTTTAAAGCCGTAAGAGGGGTCTGGCCTGCTGGTTTCACGACGACCGTGCAGCCTGCTGCTAGTGCCGGGGCAACCTTTCGGGTAATCATCGCCGCGGGAAAGTTCCAAGGTGTAATCGCTGCTACGACACCGACCGGCTGCTTCTGAACGAGAATGCGTTTATTAGGATGGGAGGCGGGAATCGTTTCCCCGTAAATCCGTTTGCCTTCTTCGGCATACCATAGATTAAATCCGTTGGCGTAATTGACCTCACCGATAGCTTCTTTTAAAGGCTTTCCTTGTTCAAGCGTCATGATTTTCCCGATAGCTTCCTTGTTTTCATCTATGAGCCTGTGCCAGTTTAATAGCAGCTCGCTGCGTTCGCCCGCTGTTTTTTTGGACCATGTTTGAAAGGCCTCGTAAGCAGCATCTGCGGCATGTTCCGCTTCTGCCGTTCCGCCCTTCGGAACCGAAGCGATTTTCTCATGATTAGCAGGATTGATCACATCCATTTTCTCTAGTCCTTCTCCAACCCATTTTCCATTGATATAGATAAGATGATTAGTCAATCAGATTCTCTCCTTTGTCAGTGAATAAAATAAAGCTAGATGTTGCTGATATCGGCCTTAACCGGATTTTGGTTTTCCTTTGTTCGAATCTTATACTTCATAGGGAAGTAGTAAAAAATCAAGGGCACGACAAGACCAATGACCCAGGCAAAATCCGCGCCGTCCAGCGCTTTCGCGACAGGCCCCACATAGAATGAGGTATTAATAAAAGGAATTTGCAGGCCAATAGACAGCACATAAGCAATAATCGTGATCCAGTTTACTTTTCCATAGCGGCCATTTAGGTCGAAGATATCTTTGATCACATATTCTCCTCGCCGCAGCATGTAATAGTCGATCAGATTGATAGATGTCCATGGAATTAAAGAGAACCCTAGGAAAGTTAAAAAGTTTTGAAAAAACGCCATAAAGTTTTCTTGTCCCCAAATGGTTATAACTGTTCCAATTAAAGTGATGCAGAAGAAAAACGTTCCTCTGACCCTAGGTGTGATTTTTAGTTTAGTAAACGGTTCAAGGACGGTCGTCGTTGACATGAATGCACCGTATAAATTAAAAGTATTAATTGAGAGCTGACCCAACACGATGATGATGTACATCATAAAAACGAGCGGCCCGCTGAAAATCTGGGCCAGATTGCTGCCTGGATGATCCAAGAAATGTGGAACGGCCAGAGCAAAAATAACCCCGATGATCTCCATCCAAGCGGCCCCTATAACAGTGCCGGCATAGGTGTACCAAAAAGTTTTATGCGGGGAGGTATCTATTGGCAAATACCTCGAATAATCCGCAACATACGGCGCAAAAGAAAGCTGCCATGAAGCCGTAATGCCAACGCTAAGCATAAATATTGTCGGGTCAAAGCCTCCCGCCGACCAGCTGCCCGCAGGAACGGGAATGCGAAGGGCCATGATCGTCACAACAAAAAAGACAATAAAGAATATCCATGAAAAATACTTTTGCATTTTATGAATGACATCGTGCCCAAACAGCGCAACAAGAAAGGTTAACAGGTTAAGTAAAATGATAGAAGGGGTCAGCCCGATCGAGAAGGCGCTTGCAAATGCTTGAGCCCCTAACAGGCCGCTGCTTATCAGATAACCAAAATAGATGCACATGGCAACGATCAAAGGGACGATCGCACCTATTACGCCATATTGGGCCCGGCTTTGAATCATCTGGGGAATGCCCAACTGCGGCCCTTGCGCGGAATGAGACGCCATGAAAATGGCCCCAATCAGGTTACCGATCACGATGGCAACAATACTCCATATAAAATTTTGACCGAGAGAAAAGACCAGGGCGCCAGTAACAAGTGTCGTAATGTGCATATTCGCACCAAACCAAACAGGAAAGAGATGGGTTGGTTTACCATGACGTTCTTCCTTGGGAACAAAATCGATGCTTCTTTTCTCGATTTTCAAAATTGGACTCCTCCAATACATTTTTTTGGGTGGCGCTTTTTAAGCGCTTCCAATTCAGCTTTTGAATAGAGGCAGGGTGCGGGCAGCGCCGGTACTATGGTCACCCGCACCTAAAGTTTCAAGCTTCAATACCAATTGACGTGTACTTGCCTTGGAAAAAGCCAAGCGGTTCTTTTGCAGGTTCCTGTGATGTAAGTTGTTCCACTTCGCCAAGCAAGATCGTGTGGTCGCCGGCATCAATCTGATTAGCAGTACGGCATTCAAACACAGCGCTGCAGTCTGAAAGAATAGGTGCAGCGTACAACCCCGTTGCCTTGACCAAATCTTTAAATTTGTCCCCTCCTTTTTTGGCAAAGTGGGTTGAAAGGTCCTTTTGATCCACCGAAAGGACATGGACGGCGAATCCATCGGCACTAAGGATTTGATCATATGATGTAATGTTTTTCCCGACGCAAATCAGAACCATCGGCGGTTCAAGCGAAACGGATGAAAATGAATTAGCTGTAAATCCGACTTGGTTCCCGTCCTTTCCTTGAGCGGTTACGACCGTGACCCCGGTAAGAAATTTACCGCAAGCATTCCTGAGCGCATGGCCATCGACTTTCGTCATCATGACTGTTTCCCCCTTTAAAAATGATTAGGAACTGGCTTTTTCATTTAGATACCATACATTTCCTTTATTAATCGCCTTATTTTTCTTTCTAAGCTTCCTAAGATTTGATGCAATATGTGATTTAAATAGGTGATGGTCATGTTGCTCGTATGCCATATTATTTCGGCAATGCTTCAGAATTTGTTTGTAACCAGATCCAGGATGCTGCTGCAGATAGGACATGATTAACGATGATGTTTTCATTCATTCTCCCCCCAGAAATGAGTGTCTACGAATATTGCCAAGGGATGTTGCGTGAATTCAGCAAAGGATAGTTAAGCAATACTTAATTAAGTATATGTGAATTATATGTTAATTTGAATAATTCCGTCAAGGGTGAATTTATAACTTTCGGGAAAAAATGAGGAGGGTTAAAGTCTGTAGCTGTATTACAACAGGGGTAGTTTGTGACTAGGCGGAAGTGGCGCGAGGTTCAGTGGAAGTGGAGCGAGCCTCGATCAGAGTGGAGCAAGCCCGCTCATGAGGCCGCGGAACCCGGCCCCGAGACGTAATATAATAGGAAAAGGACGCAGAAGTCACCGATGAGGACGCAAACACCGCTTATGAGGACGCAGAACCCAGTCCGAAGACGCAATATATCGGGAAAAGGACGCAGAAGTCACCGATGAAGACGCAATATATCGGGAAAAGGACGCAGAAGTCACCGATGAAGACGCAATCACTGCTCATGAGGACGCGGAACCCAGTCCGAAGACGCAATATATCGGGAAAAGGACGCAGAAGTCACCGATGAGGACGCAAACACCGCTCATGAGGCTGCGGAACCCAGTCCGAAGACGCAATATATCGGGAAAAGGACGCAGAAGTCACCGATGAGGACGCAAACACTGCTCATGAGGACGCGGAACCCAGTCCGAAGCCGCAATATATCGGGAAAAGGACGCAGAAGTCACCGATGAGGACGCAAACACCGCTTATGAGGACGCAGAACCCGGTCCGAAGCCGCAATATATCGGGAAAAGGACGCAGAAATCTGCCAAGAGGACGGAGTCCATTTCTGGATTTCTGCTTCAGTATTTCAAAAGCGTCCCCAAGCCCCGCCTTCATCCCCCGCATCAAAAAACCACCCGCTAGCCTTAGGCTTGCGGGTGGTGCAATCATGACATGTAGATCAGTAATCCAATGACGGCGGCAACAACGGCGACAATAATAGATTTCACCGCGAGCGGGACGGACTCCCGCTGATGCTGATTGACATGTTCCTCTTGCTGTTCAACGTCCTTGCGGAAATTGGGATCGCAGCAGCCCATTAGGCGGCTCCGGAAATGTCATCGTCCAATTGCAGATTTCTTTTCTGCGCTCTTTTGCCGGCCACAAAGAAGGCGACCAAAGCGGCGGCTGTTATGATACCTGCAAAGACGTATGAGATCTGCATTGGCAGGCGAAATCCGATTTGAGCATTTAATATATAGGTGAATGTCGTCATTGTCATAAATACGCCTGGAATCATGGCAATCCAGTAGTTTTTCTTAGCGATAAAGAGATACATGGCACCGACCCATAGGGCAATGACAGCTGTTGATTGGTTTGCCCATGAAAAATAGCGCCAGAGAATAGTAAAGTCAATTTTTGTTAAAGCAAACGAGATAACAAAGAGCGGAACCGCGATCCATAGACGTGAGCCAATCTTTTTTTGAGATATCTTTAAATAGTCGGCGATAATCATCCGAGCTGAGCGGAAGGCTGTATCTCCGGATGTGATAGGCAAAACAATGACACCAAGCACAGCTAGTGTGCCGCCGACGGCGCCTAACATTTTGGTTGAAACCTCGCTGACAACACCTGCAGGTCCGGCTTCAGCCAACACTTGATTCAATCCTTCAGAACCATGGAAGAGACTCATGGCCGCTGCGGCCCAGATCATCGCAATGATGCCTTCAGCGATCATCATGCCGTAAAAGATGAAACGGCCTTGCTTCTCGCCTTCAGTCGTACGCGAGATAATTGGCGTCTGTGTCGCATGAAACCCTGAAAGCGCCCCGCAAGAAATAGTTAAGAATAAAAGCGGGAAGATCGGCGCATTGTCTGGGTGCA
Source organism: Scopulibacillus darangshiensis (assembly GCF_004341035.1). Lineage (GTDB taxonomy): Bacteria > Bacillota > Bacilli > Bacillales > Sporolactobacillaceae > Scopulibacillus > Scopulibacillus darangshiensis. The sequence continues at coordinate 53,649 of NZ_SLXK01000022.1, read as the reverse complement.
TGTTTGTAAACGACAGCTCGGGAATTGGCGCACCGGTTATGACAAGGGTTCCGCCGACGCCGATAGCACTGATTAATAATAAAGCGCCAAAGTATGGGTAGAGCCTGCCGATAATTTTATCAATCGGCAATAAGGTCGCCAAAATATAATATAAAAAGATGATGCCCACAATAATCCCAAGCGGCAGCCAGCTGCTAGTCATATTATGGATAAGATCAGCCGGGGCCGAGACAAATACCGTACCTGTCAAAAGCAATAATAAGACGGTAAAAACGTTGACGACATGCCTCATGATTTTGCCCAGGAATTTTCCGGCAAGTTCAGGCAAGTGTGCCCCGTGGTTGCGAATGGAAATCATGCCGGTCAGATAATCGTGAACGGCACCTGCAAAAATACAGCCGATCACAATCCAAATGAAGGCAACAGGACCATATAAGGCGCCCAGAATTGGGCCAAAGATTGGGCCTACCCCCGCAATGTTCAAAAGCTGAATGAGAGAGTTCTTCTTTTTGCCCATTGGCAAATAATCGATGTTATCCTTGTGACTAAATGCTGGTGTCTGTCTTGATTGATTGACACCAAAAATCTTCTCAACAACTTTTCCGTACGTAAAATAACCTAAGACAAGTAAAATAATACCAGCTATAAATGTATACATTCTCTTCCCTCCCAAAAAGGCATGTTAACGCTTACATTAATTGTATCAAGAAAACCAAGCTTTAAGAGCAAATGAGTCGCAACGTGTATGAATTTTGAGATAACGTGCAAAAAAGGGGAGGTAAGATGCAAGAAAGAATAGTGCCTGTCACTGTGGCGCCTGGCACAGTTCAAGCCAGCCTGTAAACACGGCTCCTCCCGATGTCCGGTTCCCGGCAATGAGGTCGCCTCCATGTGCCCTTAGAATACGTTTCGCAATCGTCAGGCCGAGCCCGGTTCCGCCGGTTTCGCGGTTTCTCGATCCTTCTGCCCTGTAAAAAGGTTCAAAGAGATGGGGCAGATCATGCTCGGATATCCCCGGTCCGGTATCCTCGACGGTGAAGACGAATTGATCCTTGTCCATATGCCACCCGACGTCAATCTTTCCTTCAGCTGGCGTATACCTGATCGCATTATCAAGAAGATTTGCAAACACACGCCGAAGCAAATCGCCATCTCCCTGAAGTGTGCATACAGTACTTGGGGAATCGTAAGCGATCACCACATCTTTTGCACGGGCAAGAGGCAGGAAGTCATCCACAACCTCGTCCATCAAAGGCCCCATTTCCAATTGTTTTTTTCGCAGCGTTTGTTCCATATAATCCATTTTGGTATAAGAAAAAAGATCAGACACAAGCCGATCGAGCTGTTCGGCCTTTTGGCCGCAAATCGCTGCGTACCTCGCGATTTTTTCCGGGTCGCTCGCAAGTCCCTTTTCAAGTCTCGTCAAAAAACCACGCAGCACAAATAACGGTGAGCGCAGATCATGGGCAATCGCACCTATGAAAAGCCGCCGTTCTTCCTCCAATTTTGACTGCCTGGCAATCGATTCGCGAAGTCCCTGACCCATTGCTTGAAAGGCAGCCCGCACATCCTCGACCTCTGCGGCGGAAGACTTGGGCAGATCAAAGTCGAGATCACCGCCAGCGATTCGTCTAGCGGCTTTGCCCATGGCCTCGAGGGGTTTTACAACATACCGGCCCATCTTAAAACCGATAAAAAGGAAGGCACATATGGCCGCAATGGCGGCTATGACAGTCGGCAAAACATTCCCTTTATCCGGCGCAAACAAAAGGACCCGGCCCAATACGTGATCGCCATCCACGACCGTTGCTTGCCGCTTCGGTTTTTTTTCAGATTCAATCGGACCGGAACGGAAAATCACGCGGTCGGATGAATCCAAAATCAAGATCCCGACATCGGATTTTTCCGACTTTTTCCGAAGATCGGCTTGCCAAGCCTTATTGTGCCATTTTGCCGGGTTGGCAGTCGCCACGCGCAGTGTTGCCTTCAATTCTGCACGTTGCTCGGATGGTTGTTCAAATACATAGCGATCGAGCAAGCCGGGGATTTCGTAAAATAACCTGGGGACAGTGAGGATGATCAACAAGCCGACAAACATCCACTGCCTTATTTTCAGCGGTTTCACCTTCTCACCCCCTCAAATCGGTACCCGATTCCCCAAACATTTGTGATGAGCTTGGGGTTTTTTGAGTCAGCCTCAACCTTCTCGCGAATGCGGCCGATATGGACGATCACCGTATGTTTGTCACCGATGCCGTCCCAAAAGCGCTCAAGCAGTTGATCATACGTAAAGACTTGACGCGGGTTCCCGGCGAACAAACAGAGGATCTCAAATTCTTTTGGCGTAAAGGACACGAGCTTGCCGTTGACCGTCGCTTCATACGCCTTTAAGTCAAGCACCAGATTTCCAAAATTAAGCTGGCTGCTCTCGTTTGTTTCTTTTTTTCCATAACGGCGCAATACCGCCTTTATTCGTGCGACGACTTCTTCTGGAGTGGCGGATTTTACAATATAATCATCTCCGCCTAAGCTCAAGCCCCGTATTTTGTGTAGATCCTCATCACGAGCGCTAAGGAACAGGATCGGGGTGTCGCTCGTCCGCCTTATTTGCCGGCATAGGTCAAAGCCGTTCTGGCCAGGCATCATCACATCAAGAAGAATGCAGTCTGCGCGTGTTCGACTTAACACGTCCAGCGCCTCAGTGGCATTAAATGCTTCACTCACGCCAAAGCCCTCGTCTTCAAGGAAGTCCCGCATCAACTCCACAATTTCCTTGTCATCGTCAACGATTAAAATGGTTTGGTTCGCCATGCATAGGATACCTCCAATTTTCAAAAATTGAATAATTTTAAATTTATTTTAGCACATCAAGGGGCTTGCTTTATCCAATTAATCAAACTGTTACCACTTGTGATTGTTTTGTGACTCCTTACCTCAATCTTTTGTGATGATTAATGGCTACAGTATAAATATACAAATTGAGAAGGGAGATTGACTGATGGACATTCAAATTGTTAACCCGGGCAGCAAGTATCAGGCAGCGGAATTGATTGAGCCGGCGCCGCTCGGCTACACTCACATCGCGGCACAGGTAAGGTCATCATCATTGCCATTTAAAATCGGTTCAGCTTCCAAGTTGTTAAAAAAACTGAAGCAATCGGCAAAGGCGCTTGAACAACAGGATTTTGTCGAGAGCGCCACCGTGTACGAGGCGGTTGCGGTTCCGCCAATGGAGCGGCTTCCGTATATCAAAGATCATCGCGATTCGATTCGTGCTGCGAGGTTCGATATTGCCGTCCTGATCGAAACCAAATCCCCGGCAGCCATCACTGAAGTACAAAAGACGGCCCCATATCAAGAGATGATGGAAGCGCTGAGGGATGAGTCCAAACAGATGCATGTGATCGCCGCTTCGAACGCCAAAAGGGTGAACGATGTTGATAAAAAAACGGGCGGAACATTCCTTTTCAACTATTTCGTCGCCGAGGACCGGGATGTCATGTTAAAGCTTTGGGACTATCTTGCCGGCTGGTATGGATCAGAAATGGCGGTCGATAATTCGACGCTGCTCGTTCCGGTCGAAGGCGAGCAATCGGACTATCTCGCCATCAATCATGCCAGGTTAAAATGGGGGCCAAAGCAGTTTATCGCACGGCAAATGACCAAGAGGAGCTTTTGGAAATATGTGCAGGCAAATCTGGAAGCCAATCGGGTAGGCGCGATGCCGGTTTTGTACCGGCTTGCTTAATTAAAATAAAGGAAAATGAAAGGAGAATGAAGGATGAATGTCGACACGGAGTATAAAAAAGGCGCAGAAACAAAAGGGGTTTCGGCGGTTGCCCGGTTTGGACGGATGGCGTATCGCCTTCTTGCTTGGGTTTTCCTTATCTGCATCATCGCTCAAGTATTTATCGCGGGCATGGCCACTTTTACAGGCCAGGCTGATTGGGGACTGCATATGGCCTTCGTGAAATTTTTCGCGCCAGTTCCCATTATCATGATTCTGTTAAGTATTATCGGAAGAATTCGGATCTGGCTTAGTCTTGGCCTGTTTGCTTTAATCGTCTTCCAGTTCATGAGCGTAGAACTCTTCTCCTCGGTATGGGTGCTTGCGGCACTCCACCCGGTGGTTGCTTTGCTTCTATTCTGGGGCGCGATTGTTGCTGTTAAGCAGGCGAGGGGAAAGTAATAGTTAGGCTAAATTTTGATATGGAGAAGGAGGGTGGATTACGGGCGTAGTCAACAATAAGGGGAGTGCGGTTCCCCCGTAAAGACGCAGACCCGCCTCCCAAGACGCAATGAGCCGGGAAAAGGACGCAGAAATCGCTGAAGAGGACGCGGTTGCCGCTCCTGAAGACGCAGACCCGCCTTCCAAGACGCAATGAGCCGGGAAAAGGACGCAGAACTCCCCGAAGAGGACGCGGTTGCCGCTCCTGAAGACACAAACCCGCCTTCCAAGACGCAATGAGCCGGGAAAAGGACGCAGACCTCCCCGAAGAGGACGCGGTCGCCGCTCGTGAAGACGCAGACCCGCCTCCCAAGACGCAATGAGCCGGGAAAAGGACGCAGAACTCCCCGAAGAGGACGCGGTCGCCGCTCATGAAGACGCAGACCCGCCTCCCAAGACGCAATGAGCCGGGAAAAGGACGCAGAACTCCCCGAAGAGGACGCGGTCGCCGCTCATGAAGACGCAAACCCGCCTCCCAAGACGCAATGAGCCGGGAAAAGGACGCAGACCTCGCCGAGGAGGACGCGGTCGCCGCTCATGAAGACGCAGACCCGCCTCCCAAGACGCAATGAGCCGGGAAAAGGACGCAGACCTCGCCGAGGAGGACGCGGTCACCGCTCATGAAGACGCAGACCCGCCTCCCAAGACGCAATGAACCGGGAAAAGGACGCAGAACTCCCCGAAGAGGACGCGGTCGCCGCTCGTGAAGACGCAGACCCGCCTTCCAAGACGCAATGACCCGGGAAAAGGACGCAGAACTCCCCGAAGAGGACGCGGTTGCCGCTCATGAAGACGCAAACCCGCCTTCCAAGACGCAATGACCCGGGAAAAGGACGCAGAACTCCCCGAAGAGGGCGCAGTCGCCCGTAAAGTTGCAAAGTCCGCGAAAAATAAAAAAGGAGGAACATAAAATGAAACCTTTAGAAGGAAAGATTGCTTTAGTTACTGGAGCAAGCAGGGGGATAGGCCGGGCCATCGCCTTCCGGTTAGCGGGTGACGGGGCGCTGGTGGCTGTCCACTATGCCAAGAATGAAGAGGCCGCAAAGCAAACGATCCATGACATTGCATCAATCGGCGGCAAAGCTTTCGGCATTCAAGCGGAGTTCGGGTTATCGATGAACATGGACGCCTTCTTCGCGGACTTGGATTCTAAGGTGGAAAAATACACGGGTCAATCACAGTTTGATATTTTGGTAAATAACGCCGGGATCGCCCAAATGGGCACTATTGAAGAAATTTCCGAAGAAGCATTTGATAAGGTTATGGCTGTTAATCTTAAAACACCATTTTTCTTGGTTCAGCAAGCTCTCCAGCGTTTGCGGGATGGCGGGCGTATCATCAATATTTCTTCTCTTGCGGCTCAGAATCATTTTCCGGGGACGATTGCTTACAATTTAAGTAAAGCGGGGCTAAATACGCTGACCCAAACCTTGGCTAAACAGCTCGGCAGCCGCAGCATCACAGTCAATGCACTCATGCCGGGCGTTGTTGAAACAGAGGTAAATGCTGAACTGCTAAAACGCCCGGAGTCAAAAAAACGTGCGGCACAATCGTCAGTTTTTGATCGGCTTGGACAGGTGGAGGATATTGCTGATGTTGCAGCCTTTTTCGCTTCTCCTGATAGCCGCTGGGTGACCGGCCAACTTGTTGATGCGTCCGGGGGCGGGGGATTGTAATGGTGCCAGGCGCCATTTACAATTCCAACTTCGACCTGAGCCCCTTGATATAATTGCGGCTGACGGTTAGGGTTTCTTTGCGGCCTTTGATCTCTAGATGATAGGCGCCGTTGAACCACGGGATTAATCGCGACACATAGTCGAGGTTGACCAAATAACTTTTGTGAATCCGGAAAAATGAAAAGGGCTTAAGCCGGGCCTCTAAATCCTTAAGCGGGATTCTAAGCTGATATTCCCGCTCTTTGCCTACGACCTGTGTCCATTTTTCCTCACGATAAATGTACAAAATATCATTGGGATTCAGATAAGTGATTGCATCTTCGCCTTCGATCGCTAATTTATGGGGCGACGATGGGCTCGCGACACGCTCTTCGCTCTCCGACCCCAAGGACATCACTTTCTCCAATCTTTTAATGGTGTCCTTCAGCTGGTCTTCCTCAAATGGCTTTAATAAATAATCGACGGCTTCGATGCGAAAAGCATCGGCGGCAAAGTCAGGATAGGCGGTTGCGAAAACGAACAAAGGGACTTTTTTCAACTCTTTCATTGATTTTGCTGCCTGAATGCCATTCATCTTCGGCATGTCAATGTCCAAAAAGACGACATCAGGCTGCAATTGGATCGTCCGCATCACGGCGGCTTCACCTGAGTCAGCCTCGCCGATTATTTTAATTTGTTGGTGCTCACCCAGCAGATGCTTCAGTTCTTCCCGGCTGTAACGTTCATCATCCACTATGAGGACTTCGATCGTCTTTGTCATTTGCCATTGCCTTCTTTCTCAGCGGGTAATAAAAAGGAAATTGTCGTGCCTCCATCCGGTTTGCTATCAATCTTGAGCGCCGCTTCATCACCGAGCATCATTTCAAGCCGGCGGTTGACATTATACAAGCCGAGCCCAGTCCCTTGTGTTGAATCCATGTGGCGTATGCCGATTTCTTGAAGCATTTCGTTCGCGATCCCTTTGCCGTTATCTTTGATGGCTATCCTTGTGCTCCCGTCACATTCCTTCATTTCGATGATCACTTTGCAGTCCCTTTCTTTATCTTTTAACCCGTGTTTCAAGGCATTTTCCACGATCGGCTGCAAGGTCAATGGGGGGATCTGGCGTCCTAGGACAGCATCGTCGATGTCATAGACAATCGTTAATTTGTCGACGAACCGAGCTTCTTCAATAGAGAGGTAGGCCCTGACATGCTTCAATTCATCTTCCAAGGTTGCCCATTGCTTGGTCGTGCCGCTAAGATTTTGCCTGAAAAAGCGGGATAATGAAATTAAAAGCTTACGGGCATGATCCGGCTGGGACCGGATTAATGAGATAATCACATTTAATGAATTGAATAAAAAGTGTGGGCTGATTTGAGCCTGAAGCGCTTTAATTTCCGCTTCTTTTGCCAGTTGGTAAGCTTTTTCCGTCTCGGATATTTCTAATTGCTGACTCAAGAGCGAGCTGAGGCCTCTTACAAGCTCCAGGTTAACATTTGAGATATCCCGCTCTGATTGAAAATAAAACTTCAGCGTGCCGACCGTTTCGCCCCGGCTTTTGAGAGGGGCAACCACCGCCGCCCCTAAGGGACAACCCGCCGCCGTACAATGAATATCATCATGTCCGGCAATCACCATCTGACCTTCTTGAATCACCTTTCTGGCAATATCCGTTTTAATTAATGAATTGGGATGGTGGTGATCATCGCCGAGGCCGGCATAGGCTAAGATCCGCTCATGGTTCGTAATGGAGACAGCGGAGGCATCGACTTCACGGAAAATGATGTCACACACAGCCCGGGCGGTATCAAAATTTAAGCCCTTTCGCAAATAACGGACAGTATTCTCCGCCAGCCGCAGAGCCTTTTGGGCTTGCAAAGCGCCGGCCTTTTCCTCTTCTTTTAAAACATTTTGGATGATAAGCAGGAATAGGGCCGACCCCAGGCCATTAGCGAATATCATTGGCAGCGCGATTTGCTTGACCAATACTAGGGCTTGGTCAAAAGGCTTCGCAAGCACCAAGATCATCATCATTTGCACCGCTTCAGCCAGCGCCCCGACAATAAAAGCTGTCGATAATTTAATTGGCTTGCGCCTTTTTTTATAAAAAAAGCCCGACAAAATCCCCGCCACAACAGAGGCTGCCCCGCATGAAAAGGCCGTATAGCCGCCTAAAGTATAGCGCTGGACGCCGGCAATGAGACCCGCGCCGATGCCAATCCGGAACCCGCCAAGCAATCCGGCAATGATAATACCGATCACTCTAGAATTGGCAATCGCCTCTGTATCGCCTAAATCAAACACCCAGCGGTTGTATTCCGCCGTCTGGCTGTTGAAAGAAACCCCCGTATAAGTCCCGATGATCCCAAAGATCCCGAAAAATATAATAGCAAACAACTGCTGCTTATAGCTGATTTTCTCCTCTTGGATCATTTGCTTGAAAAAGCGGAAGCGGGTGATGACGAAGGCGACCGTCACAATGATGCCGAGCCTCTCAAGCATCGTAAAAAGCAGTTCAAACATGCCATAACCTCCATGATGAAAATCTAGACTTAGCGGCAGCAGGAAAGCACACTGCTTTTGGCCCCGGTCCAAAAGGGCATATACCTAATTGAATTTTACAATAGTTATATGGATAGAAGCAAAGCACGGGGGGTTGGCGAAATTGGAACGGGAACGGGTGATGAAGCCGAAATCGGGCAATCGGGAGCGCCGGAACGAGGTCGTTCAAAGTGGCGATGAAAGCCCAAAGGCGGTAAAAAATCGTGCCTGAGGTCGTTCATAGTATCGATGAAAGCCCAAAGGCGATAAAAAATCGTGCCTGAGGTCGTTCATAAGGTCGATGAAAGCCCGAAGCCGGTAAAAAATCGTGCCCGAGGTCGTTCATAAGGTCGATGAAAGCCCGAAGGCGACAAAAAATCGTGCCTGAGGTCGTTCATAGTGGGGATGAACGCCCAAAGCCGGTAAAAAACCGTGCCCGAGGTCGTTCATAGTGGGGATGAAAGCTCGAAGTCGGTAAAAAATCGTGCTTGAGGTCGTTCATAGTGTCGATGAAAGCCCGAAGTTGGTAAAAAATCGTGCTTGAGGTCGTTCATAAGGTCGATGAAAGCCCGAAGCCGGTAAAAAATCGTGCTTGAGGTCGTTCATAAGGTCGATGAAAGCCCGAAGCCGGTAAAAAATCGTGCCTGAGGTCGTTCATAAGGTCGATGAAAGCCCAAAGCCGGTAAAAAATCGTGCCCGAGGTCGTTCATAAGGTCGATGAAAGCCCAAAGCCGGTGAAAAATCGTGCCCGAGGTCGTTCATAAGGTCGATGAAAGCCCGAAGTCGGTCAATCGGAAGCGTCGAAACCGGCTTCATAAAGGTGATGAAGCCGAAATCAGCTAATTGGGATTGGCGAAAAGGGTTTCATAGAGCTCAGCTGAAAATGGCACGAGCTCGGCAGAAAGTGGCCAGAACCATCGGAAAGGGATCGAATCGTGCCCCCGAACCGGGGAAATGGGGTCACACGGGTGCGCAAAGCGCCGAATCGTGCCCGTAAACCCGAAAAAGTTGCTTCCGCGGGCACCAAAACAGCCGAATGATGCCCGTTGTGTTGATCAAGCCGCTAGCTGTGACCTCTCGATGTTCATCCGATGTCTTCCGTTTAAGCTCTTCATACTCCTGATCATTCCTGTCGAGTTGCTCCGAGATATACCGTCTATGCTTTGCATTCTCCTCCGTTGCTTTTCCGAGCTCCTTTGTGATTCGAGTTAATCCGAGTTTGTGCGGAAATTTATCTACTTCCCTTATTTCTTTGAATTTGAATTGTCCATAGGCAAAAGGTCAAAAATTTCACCGGACTCCATTGAATTGACTAACTTTTGGAGCCAATAACAATATTTCCTATATCCGTCTAACTGTTGCAAGTCTTGCTCAGCTCTTTCTTTTAAGCTTTCTTCATTTTTTTCATCTTCCATGACTGCTTGAAGTCGATGTTCCGCTTGTTCAATGGCGAAAAGGTTCAACTCAGCCTCTCTTTTCCATTTGGTTCCAAAAAATTGACTGAAATAATTAAAGAAATTCTTCTCAGCCACAAAATGGTCCTTCCTAGAGCCTTTTTGCCATATCTTCTTGACGATGTTGATTTCCTGTAATTGGCGAACCGCTGTACTCATACTGGGTTTACTCATGCCGACTTCATCTTTCATTTCATCAAGAGTCATCGGATGCTGTTTAAAGTACATGATGGCATAGAGTCGGCCAATTGACGAGGTGATGCCGTACAAATCCATCGTTTCAGCAATGGAATGAATGACTATTTCTTCGGCTTGGTTGATTTCTAATTCAGCAGACGGTTGTTTGTTTTCGTCCATGGGTAACCACCCTTTCAATATATTTCGCAGGGCAGGACGTTCACGACCTTAAGACTTGATTTCGGTCGCGATTAAACTCCACGCGCCGATTGTCCTGCCCCGACTACCTAAATCATAACCCATAAAAAAAAGTCCAACCAGGGGTACCACCATTGGCGATACCCCTAAAAAGGCTTTCTAAAAACACCCAATAAAATACTCTTATTGCAATTACTTCAAGTCAACGCTTTTGAAGCTTATTTGGTATGCCTATTTTTTCCTTATCATGCTTTTTTTGATTTTTAGCCCGATCTATTGACCTTCTATTATGTAGCCATGATAGTTTGTATAAATCATTTAAGATAAAAAATGAGGCAGGGTATCCTCAGAATCGGCAGAAACATAGAGAGGAGAAACCCTACCGTGTATCAAAGTATAACGAATAAAAGCTTGATGAATCAACTGGACGTCCTTGTTCGTGACTTTGTCAAAGATCACCTCGAAACGATTTGGTTTAACTGGTTATTGTGCTTGCATCAGCCGGGCTCGCACTATGACGGTAGTAGTCGAGATTCAAAGGCTCGAGCGGTTTGCGTTCAAGGATCAGGTCCGCTGCTTTCTCCGCCAACATCAACACAGGTGCATGGATATTGCCATTTGTGACATAAGGCATCGCAGAAGCATCAACCACTCGTACATTGTCGAGTCCGTGGACCTTCATGGTATGCGGATCAACGACAGACATGGGATCTGAATCGGGGCCCATTTTTGCTGTGCAAGACGGATGGAGTGCGGTCTCAGCGTCATTCGCCACCCATTTCAAAATCTCCTCGTCTGTGCGCACGGAAGGACCGGGTGAGATTTCTCCCGCGTTGTAGGATGACATCGCTGACTGCGACATGATTTCCCTTGTAATTCGTACGGCTTCAACCCATTCACGGCGGTCCTGTTCGGTAGAAAGATAGTTGAAGATCATACTTGGGTGCTGGGTGGGATCCGTTGAACGGATCTTCAACTTTCCGCGAGCATCGGAATACATTGGTCCGACGTGTACCTGAAATCCGTGTGGCGTGTCCGCTTTCTGTCCGTCGTAGCGGACGGCTAATGGAAGAAAGTGGTACATAAGATTCGGATACTCGTAATCCTCATTCGAACGCACGAATCCTCCGCCTTCGAAATGGTTGGTCGCGGCGGGGCCGGTGCGTCCTAATAGCCATTGCAAGCCAACCCAAGGCATCCGCATTTTATTCAAATTAGGCTGTTCGGAAACGGGTTGTGAACAAGCGTGTTGAATATAGACTTCAAGATGATCCTGAAGGTTCTCGCCTACACCTGGCAAGTCTACGATCGGATCGATGCCAAGCGAACGCAAATAGTCAGCCTCACCCACACCGGATAATTGAAGCAGCTGCGGAGTATTGATGGCGCCGCCCGCAAGGATGACTTCACCTGCATTCACATGATGAATCTTCCCGTTTCGTTTATAGGTCACACCATTGGCACGCGTACCATTGAAATCGATACTTGAAACAAAAGCACGGGTCTTCACCGTGAGGTTTTGACGCCGCATAGATGGACGCAAATACGCACGTGAGGCGGACAGCCGTTGACCTTTGTATACATGTCGGTCGAACGGTCCGAATCCCTCCTGACGATAACCGTTGACATCAGGTGTTCGCGAGTAGCCCGCTTCAACCGCTGAGTCAAAGAAAGCTTGGAACAGAGGATTGGTCGCAGGCCCGCGCGTCAATTTGATTGGACCGTCATGGCCGCGAAGCTCATCATCTGGTTCCGAACCTAATGCATTTTCCATCCGTTTGAAATAGGGAAGACAGTGAGCAAAGTCCCAACTTTCCATACCGGGATCAGCCCCCCAGCGTTCATAGTCAAGCGGGTTGCCGCGTTGGTAGATCATCCCATTGATGGAGCTTGAACCTCCAAGCACCTTTCCCCGTGCATGCGATATCCGGCGCCCATTCATATAAGGTTCAGGATCAGATTGATAGATCCAGTCATAAAGGCGTTTCCCTGCAGGAAAAGCCAAAGCTGCTGGCATTTGGATCAGCAGATCCCATGGATAATCACTGCGTCCCGCCTCAAGGACAAGAACATTACGTGTTCCATCTTCACTTAGACGGTCACCGAGTACAGAACCTGCACTGCCGCCGCCAACGATCACAATGTCATATGTTTCGTTCATTTGCCAGACCTCCTTCAGTTATTGAACCCCGTCGATGGGTTCTTTTATAAAATTCACTTAAACCAATTCAGTGGCTCAGGCTTAAGATTTCGGTAAATATGTTTCGTCTCTGTGTATTCTTCCAATCCTGCTTTTCCAAGCTCACGTCCAATTCCGGACTGTTTATAGCCGCCCCATGGGGCTTGAGCAAAATAAGGATGGAAATCATTAATCCAGACAGTTCCCATTCTTAGACTACTGGAAACCCTTTCGCCCTTTGCAGCGTCATTTGTCCAGACTGCGCCGGCAAGTCCATAAATTGTATCATTGGCAAGACGAACAGCTTCCTCCTCATCCTTGAACCGTTCAATCGTAAGGACGGGCCCAAACACTTCCTCCTGAACAATTCTCATATCCGATGAACAGTCCGTGAAGATTGTTGGTAAATAAAAGAATCCCTTTTGCAGTACCGGATGATCCGGACGCTTTCCGCCAATGACAAGTTTGGCGCCTTCCTTAATGCCAATATCAACATATTTTTCAACCTTGGCACGGTGTTCCGCGGAAATCAGCGGGCCGGATTGGGTATCTTCATCAAAGCCATTGCCAAGCTTAATCCTTTGAACACGTTTGATGAGTGCATCAACAAATTTATCGTGAATGTCATCTTCCAAGAGCAGTCGGGCACCGGCGGAACAAACTTGGCCAGCATGGAAAAAAACAGCATTTAATGCTTGATCGACCGCTGTTTCAAAGTCAGCATCCGCAAAAACGATATTCGGATTTTTGCCGCCTAGTTCAAGGGCAACCTTTTTGACATTCCCCGAAGCAGCACACATGATGTTTTTACCGGTAGCCATTCCGCCGGTAAATGAAATGAGATCAACATCCTCATTCTTTGCGAGCTCATGGCCGACGGTATTCCCTGCACCGAGCACAAGATTGACAACGCCTTTTGGAAAGCCCGCTTCCTCCATTAATTCAGTGACTTTAACTGTTGTAAGAGGTGTGATCTCACTTGGTTTAATAATAATTGTATTTCCTGCGGCAAGGGCTGGGGCGATTTTCCATGCTGCTTGAAGCAATGGATAGTTCCATGGTGTAATTTGACCGCAGACGCCAACGGGTTCACGAACGACTTTGCTGGAACTGTCAGCAATTGGTGAGGCGATGACTTCGCCGCTGTCTTTATCAGCAAGCCCGGCAAAATATCGGAATACCTCAGCAATATCATCCATGTCAGCTTGGCTTTCAACAAATGTTTTTCCGGTATCAAGCGTTTCTAATTCAGCCAGCTCGTCTTTATCACGCTCAATCAGTTCAGCGATTTTGTTGACATATTTACCTCGTTCATATGCGGGCGTTTTTCGCCACTCTCCTTGATCAAATGCTTGACGGGCTGATGAAATCGCCAGTTTTGCGTCTGATTCATTACCCTCTGCCGCAATCGCAATCACCTCTTGGTTATAGGGGTTAATGATCTCTCGGGTTTGTCCAGAACCGGCTTCAACCCATTCGCCGTTAATGTACATTTTTTTCATATTGGTTGTCTCCCCCTCCTCAATTAATAAAGTATTGTTTTATTTATTAAAAATTTATTTAACGTATTGAACAAATTAAATGTAACATAGACATTTTTTGTTGTAAACCCCACGGAAAACTCAAATGGGCTAGTAAAAAGTGATGCTCCTTTTTAAAAACGCACCAATAATGTAGTTAAACAGGCATTTGACATTATTTTTTTATACGTTATAGTGTTAATGTCTGTTAAGTTCATATTTAACGAATTAAATAGTAGAAATGAACTTAATAACTGCAAAAAAGGGGGGGCGCAAAGAAACGAGACAGGCAGCCGGAAGTATTGGAAGCAAGTGACGGCAGACCAAACCGTTAGGAAAGAGGCAGATATGGATCTTAACCAGTTGGAAGAATTGAAAGTTTACTATCACTGGCTTGAACAGCGGCTTGTCAGTTCAATTGAGTCATAGGAAATCTTTTACTTTCTGCCCATTAAATCAGACGAAGTCGAGCCTTAGACAAGCCATAAGAGGGAAAAAATACGGAGAAACTTTCTTCTTATCTTTTATCGTTTTCCCATTCACCAGAACATTAGGGCAAATTTCAAAAAATACTTTTTAAGGGATGTGACCTAAAATTGAGTAATTTGAATAGGAAACCTACCGTTGAAACAAGCACAAGCAAGACGACCTTTTGGACACCATTAAAAACGTCAATTATTGGCTTTATTGGATTTACCATCCTCACGATTATTTATTCATTTCTTTCAGAAAATAAGATTTATTGGCCGGGATTAATCTTAATGCTGGCATTATATTGTCTGTTCTATTACCTTGGTGCAAGATCCGTAAATAAAAGAAAAGGACAAGCGGATGACATGCTGGTGGCAGGAAGATCCATGCCTCTGTGGATTTCTGTGTTCACTATGGCAGCTACGTGGCTTGGAGGCGGCTACATTGTGGGTACGGCGGAAACTATCTATAGTTCGGGATTAATATGGACCCAAGCCCCTTGGTGCTATGCGCTAAGTTTAATGATTGGCGGCATTTTCTTTGCCAGAAAAATGCGCAAAATGGAATTTACAACAATGCTGGACCCATTGGAAGCGAGATTTGGGAAAAGGATGACAGGCCTTCTTTATCTTCCGGCTTTATTCAGTGAATTATTTTGGAGCGCGGCTATTTTAACATCTCTTGGGACAACTTTCGGGGTTATCCTCGGTTTCGATTTTACAATGTCTATTATTATTTCGGCTGCAGTGGCTGTTGCTTATACTGTTGTCGGCGGTCTTTGGGCCGTGGCACAGACTGATGTGCTCCAAATCACTATCATGTTTATAGGATTGCTTATTGTTTTGCCTTTTGCTTTCAATCACGCTGGAGGACTTGAGGCGTCATTCAGCCATTATACTTCAGGCATGCATAAGTCTATGCATCTTTTTCCGCCATTAATGGGTTGGAAAGATCCTCATTGGGGCAATATGTATTGGCATTGGTGGGATAATGCTTTCTTGCTTATTTTCGGCGGTATTACTTGGCAAATTTACTTTCAACGTGTCCTTTCCGCCAGAAGCGCCAAGGTTGCGATGTGGTTATCTATCCTGGCCGGATTTATCTGTCTGATAGCTGCCGTTCCTCCTGCATTGGCCGCTATAGCTGGGGCGCATGCTGATTGGGGCGCTTTAGGAACATCAGCTCCAGACAATCCATCGATGATACTTCCTTATGTTTTTAAATATATGACACCTGACTTTATCGGTGCTATTGCGCTAGGCGGATTAGCTGCAGCTGTAATGGCAGCAGTAGCAGCATCACTTCTGTCTGCATCCGGGATGACGTCTTGGAATGTCTACCGCCCTCTAGTTAAACCAAAAGCAAGCCCCAAACAACTTCAAAAAATAATTAGACGCTCTATTGTAATTATAGGTGTGGCGGCTTCATTAATCTCCTTAAATGTTGAGAGCGTCTACACACTTTGGAATTTATCCAGTGACTTAGTATACAGTATTTTGTTTCCGCAGCTTACCTGTGCCCTTTATTATAAATGGGCTAACTGGTACGGGTCATTAGCCGGCTTTATCGTTGCATTATTTTTGCGGCTTGGCGGAGGCGAACCGGCATTTAATATACCGCCGTTCCTTCCTTATCCTATGGTTGAACATGGCACGGTTCTATTCCCATTCCATACCTTTTCAATGATTATGGGATTCGTAACCATTCTAGTCGTTTCATATTTTACACGCCGTATTTCACCGCCGCTGCCGCTGCGTAATCCGAATGATTAAATATAATATGGAAAGGCTGCTGCCTGCCACCTCGTCTACGCTGCCTTGCGACGAAGCGAAGTGGAGGAGCACATCTACGCTGGTTAACTAAAGAAAACCGATTCTCTATTTTAGGGAATCGGTTTTGTCGTTCTTATACGGTTATAACTCCTTTTCCATCCTTTGGACCCAATGAGCCAGCAGGGGGAAATAGTCTTTTAAATTTGTATGTATTTTCCTGGCCACTTCTTCATTGTATGTGTGTACTGTAAGGTTTCTGTCATTTACCATTTTTAGGGCTAGAGTTGTTTCGCCACTATCCAATAAACCAACATCTCGGCACCTTCTTATGACACCCTTTGGTGATCCGACATCGACGCCTTCCACATCATACAAGTACTGTTTTGCAGCCTTCCAGCATGCTTCAAATGTAAATTCGAAACGTTGAATAGCCGCATCACGTTCGATATCATTTGGCTCCTCGATCGCCACAAGCTGTTCAAAAGATTTTAATGCCCTTAAGGCTGATTTTAATCGTTCCCGAAGCCGCTCCATAATATCCCTTCCTTTTTCACATTTTTAATAAGGGCAGAACTTGCGTGTTCCAGATTGACGATATCGACACGATAGGGAATAGTAGACTCCTCAATGATGTCATGAAGCTCAAACCATTTTGAAGAGGAAATCCGGCTGTTGGATTCGACGGCAATATCGATGTCTGAGCTTTGCTTTTCTTCTTCTCTCGCCCAAGAGCCGAACAAATAGACTTTTGCATCTGTATCATGCAACGTATCGGTTATGATTCCTTTTAACGCCATTAAAATCCGCTCGCGATTTTCCTCCATGTCAGCGCTGCCCTCCATTTCCTATCTTTTTTCGTTTCCATTTTCAATAAGTATACCACAGAAAATGCCGCCAATATTCTCACCCCCAACCATCGCCAACTGGCGAAATTCCGCGGATAACCGGATCTTTTGTAACATTATGATAACTTTAGGCGAAACCATTTTCAGGCCCGCCCCTTAGTGCTATATTTCATAAAAAAGGCTTTTCCGGCCATCAATAGAATGGATAAACGGCCTGATTTGAGAATGATATGGGGAATAATAGACAATTACGCCAGAAATGAAATAAAGGGGGAGCCAAATGGGAAAGTACACGTTTTATCTCGAATATGACGGGAAGCGGACCGTTTCGGGGGAGAGGAGCAGACCAGAGGGTACTATACCTGCCGGCGGGATCTCCCAAGCGGCAAAGAGCTTCGCTAAAGGAAGAGGATTAAAGCCGTCGGACTATGATCGTTTGGCTGACAGCGGTTACCGTGTGTTTTATAAAGCGAAGAAGATGTTCGGAAAATCGAAAGAAGTCATCTATTACGTGGAAAGTGATGAGTGACGGCTGACGGTGAATGGTGCCAGGCACCATTCACACCGGAACACCATTCATACCCTCTTCACCAGATCCTTCGCCCATTCCTCACAAAAGCCTTCATAAGGCTCGATATGCTTGCCAAGGCCGAGGATCTCCAGCGCCTCATGATAGCTGCCTTCAGTTACCAAGTCTTCCGTCAGCTTCAACAGAACATCGGACAGTTTCCATTCGATGTTAAAAGCCAGGTCAGTCGCCCATTCACCGTGATAGTCAGCAAGGAAAGCAGGATGATATTCCTGTATCAGTTTCCGAAAGAGCTCAACTTTTGCCTTTAAAGGGACATCCTTATGATGAAGACGGTCGATCGCTTCGGTGTAATCAAGAAGGTCGCATTGCACATACGTCGTCAGTGCCACGTGGTCACGGTCGATGACTAATGTATTAACCAATTCTTCATCAGGATGCTGCTTGAAAATGGAACGGATATGATTTAATAGGACACGCAAATAATTTTTCCCATCACTCCTGCTCGCCTCGGGATAAAAATCCTGGATGATTTTATTCCTCGTTACCGATTGATGCAAAGCCAAATAGACGAGAAGCTCTTTGGCGCGCCTCTGCCTCCATTTCCCTTTTACCTCTTTATCTTTCCATCTGACGCTGAATGTCTTCAAAGCCGTAACCTGCAAGATTGAATGTGACGTTTCCGACTCGTAACCGCTCTTAATAATGTTATTGAATTTTTTGATGAGCAAGTTATGGCTCTGGGAAAATTCAACGGGTGCCGGATTGTCCAAAAAGTCTTCAAGACATTGTGCGATAAATGCCGGCTGATCCATGGTTGCCATATTTGATGCATTCGGAATAATAATCAGCCGGCTATTGCGAATATAGCCGGAATAAAGAACGGATAAGTTCGCAGGGTAGACAGGATCAAGTTCACCGTGCATAATCATCGTCCGGGCGTCCAGCTTCCCGAGCTCAGACAGGAAATTCTGTTCGCTTGTCGGTGTCAGCATTCTGATCATGTTCTTATATGTTTCAGAATCTGCCTTTTCGAATGCCTCCTTAATAATGGATTGCTTTTCATCCGTTACGGGATAGACCATATTATGCACGAGCTGATCAGCGTAGAGGTCCTTTTCCTGATTGACCCGGGAAAACCTGTCTTGATATTCATGCTGAAACAATTCATTTGGAAAATAGAATGGCGTTGACACTAAAGTTAGCGATTGAATATTTTCTGGGTGAAGGTTCGCATAGATGAGGCCAATAATACCGCCAAACCCGTTGCCGATAATGTGGCATCTCTCCGCCGAAAGATGTTCCAACAACGCATGCAATTCATAGTGTAATTGGTCGAATGAGAGCGCAGCTGCCGGTCTTCCTGTATGCCCGTGCCCGCAAAAGTCATAAAGCACAACATTGTGAGACTCATCCAAATAAGGGGTAAAGTTCGACCAAGTGGTTAAGTCGAGCCCAAGCCCATGGATGAAAATCAGTGTATCAGCATCAGGATTACCCTGTCTGACTTTATAGTGCAGCTTGTAATCATCCACCGTTAGAAAAGCCAAATGTAACCCCCCTTGTCATAACCAATGGCATGTCCATCATGGTCTTAAAGCACTAAGAGCATTCAAAAAATAACTTCAAAAGCCCTATTTTCTGTTCCTAAAGCGTTAATTTTGTAATGTTAATGTAATGTAGCGGATGCTATTATGCCAATTACTAGGTCCTTTGGTGACATATTTATTAAGAATTCGATTGAATATTTCAATTTTGTGTATCTTTTTATCATAGCAAAATATCCTGCAAAAATAAATGAAACGGCTCTGTAACATTGTTAAAAATCAACGCAGGGAGGGGTAGCGGACAGGAGGAATGGTCATGTCCAAGTACCAGTTCCTTTTGGAAAGTGCTGATTCAGAATCAGATTATAAAGGGCCTGTTTTTATGGATAACAAAGGCGGCATTGGCCTATATCGTCAGCACGATAGATGGTGAACGCCGTCCCAAGAGCAGCAAAGCTTCCTATTATAGAGATATAATTTGATGTGCCAGTGATGCAATGCCTAGATTCATGGAAAAAGAAGCAATGAACAGCAATGATGACCTCCGGGGACATTTTTACTATAAAGCTGTCAAAAACTTCTTTGATTTTACATTTTACATGATATAATAGTACTAATTTGACAAACTTTTAGTAAAACTTGGAGGGCTTTATGGAAGAAACGATCAGCCTCAAGGAAATATTCCAAACGTTGAGGAAAAGGCTGGCAATGATTTTAGTGATTACGATATTGGCTGCAGCTGTCAGTGCGGCTGTCACTTATTTTGTCATGACGCCAAAATATAATGCATCTACTCAAATTCTAGTCAATCAATCAGACAGCAAGGAATCCGTCTATGATACCAATTCAGTGCAAACAAATGTGCAATTGATCAATACATATAGTGTCATTATTAAGAGTCCAACGGTCCTGAAGAAAGTCGTCAGTGATCTGAACCTGGATATGACACCCGATCAGTTGAAAGGCATTTTGTCAGTCAGCAGTGAACAAGATTCCCAAGTGTTTACCGTTACGGTGGAATCAACAAAGCCAGCTGAAGCGGCAACGATTGCCAATAGTATTGCCAGCGTCTTTAAAGAAAAGATCCAGAAGATTATGAAGGTCGATAATGTCAGCATCTTGTCCAAAGCGCAAGTGACCGATAACCCGGCACCGGTCAGTCCGAAGCCTTTGCTTAACATGGCCATTGCCTTTGTTGTCGGTTTGATGGTTTCGGTAGGACTCGCTTTCCTATTAGAATACCTCGATAACACAGTTAAGACTGAAGAAGATATTGAAAAGCTTCTTGAACTTCCGGTCCTTGGGGCGATTACTGAGATTAACGGCAATGAGCAGAAGGTTGTTAAGCAGGATGCCATGCAGCAACAGGTAAGGAGTGATCAGATTGAAGCGTAGCACAAATAAAGCGTTAAAAAATATGAAGCAGCGCAGCCTGATCACACACTACAATCCGAAGTCAACCATTTCCGAGCAGTTCCGGACGATCAGAACGAACATTGATTTCTCGCTTGTTGATACGGACTTGCAGACGATCATGATCACGTCGCCGGGTCCTGGTGAAGGCAAGACGACAACGGCGGCGAACCTGGCTGTCGTTATGGCCCAGCAGGGGAAAAAAGTGCTGCTCGTCGATGCTGATTTGAGAAAGCCGACGATTCATTATACGTTCAGGATGAACAACACGCTTGGCTTAACAACTATCTTGACTAAGCAGCAAACTCTTGAGGAGTCGATAAGAAAGACAGATATAGATCATCTCTCTGTCCTGCCAAGCGGTCCGATTCCGCCAAACCCGGCAGAATTACTGGGATCTGCAGCAATGAAAGGCTTCATGCGGCAGGCATTAACGATGTTCGATGCGGTTGTCTTTGACACCCCGCCGGCCCTTGCTGTGACGGATGCACAAGTGATGGCGAACCAATGTGACGGAACGGTGATGGTCATTCGCAGCGGGGCAACGGAAAATGAAGCTGCAGTAAAGGCGAAAGAACTGTTGGATAAAGCCAACAGCAAGATCCTTGGCGTTGTCTTGAACCGCAAGCCGATCAAAGCAAGCCCGCACTACTATTATTACGGGAAAAGCTAGTTAGAAGTCTGTTTTTTGCTAGACTTCTATGCTTTTAACCTAGTTATAATGTCGTAGCTTTGGAGAACTAGCAATGGGAGGGTGGTAGATTTGATCGATATCCATTGTCATATCTTGCCCGGCCTTGACGACGGTCCCCAGCATGAGCAGGAAGCCCTCGCCATGGGGCGTGCAGCAGATAAAGAAGGCATTACACATATCGTTGCCACACCACACCATCGCACGAGCAAATACGACAATTCCAAAGACACCATTCTGGCTTACGTTAATCTGCTGAACAAGCTATTTGAAAGGGAACAGATTGGGGTCAAGATTCTGCCGGGCCAGGAGACGCGGATCTACGGGGAAATGGTAGAGGGTGTCAAGCAAGGTGAACTGCTGACGCAAAATCAGACTGGGAGCTATTTGTTTGTGGAATTTCCAGCGGGCCATGTGCCGAGGTATGCTGAACAGCTTTTCTATGATTTCCAGGTGGCGGGCGTCACCCCGGTGATTGTCCATCCCGAGCGCAACAGCGACATCGCCCGGAACCCGGACATCCTATATAACTTAGTCAAAAACGGCGCATTAGCTCAGATCACCGCCGCCAGTCTAACTGGGGTTATGGGGAAGAAAATCAAAAAATTCACGCAACAGATCGTTGAACACAACTTGACACACTTCATCGCATCCGACGCCCATAACACAACAACCAGACCATTCAAGCTCAGGGAAGGCTATAACGAGCTGTGCGACAGGTTTGGCGTAGGCGTCGAATTTGTTTTTAAAGAAAACGCCGAGCTCTTGATTGAAGGGCGGATGGTTAACAGGGATGTTCCGGAAAGAATTAAAGAGAAAAGATTTTTCGGGGTGTTCTAGTAGGTACACCTATCCTCTATCGTATATTTCGGATGGGTGTGAGTGTTTGTTAATAGGGAGAAAGGCTTATTTTGTTGTTTTAAGTGACGAAAACCAAGTTTTCTTTAAAGGGGGAACGTCAGATGGGAAAGGTTAGAAAAGCAATTATACCCGCAGCAGGTCTTGGCACACGCTTCTTGCCTGCGACTAAGGCAATGCCGAAAGAAATGCTGCCGATCGTTGATAAACCTACTATTCAATACATAGTGGAAGAAGCCGTTGAAGCTGGTATTGAAGACATTATTATTGTAACGGGTAAAGGCAAGCGGGCAATTGAGGACCACTTCGACAATGCATTTGAGCTAGAGGAAAATCTTCTCAAAAAGGAAAAGTTCGACTTACTAGATAAGGTGCGCCAATCCTCAAAGGTAGATATTCATTACATCCGGCAAAAGGAACCTAAAGGATTAGGACATGCTGTCTGGTGTGCAAGGAAATTCATCGACAATGAACCATTTGCTGTTTTATTGGGCGATGATATTGTCCAAGCTGACCAGCCTTGCATTGGACAGCTTATGGAGCAATACGAGAAGACAGGCCGATCAGTTATCGGTGTGCAAGAAGTAGCGGAGACGGAAACACATCGATACGGCATTATTGACCCTAACAAGCAAGATGGCCGGTTATATGAAGTAAACAAATTTGTTGAAAAGCCAAAGGAAGATGCTCCTTCTAATCTTGCGATTATGGGGCGTTACGTGTTAACACCGGAAATCTTCGATTTCCTCGAAAAGCAAGAGCTTGGGGCAGGCGGCGAAATTCAGCTTACGGACGCTATTCAAAGGTTAAATGAAGTTAAGGGCGTTCAAGCTTATAACTTTGAAGGCGATCGTTATGATGTTGGGGAGAAGGTTGGATTTGTGTTGACGACGATTGAGATGGCACTCAAAAACCCGGAAATAAGATTAGATGTCATTAAATCCTTAGAACAAATCTTATCGAAAGAAAAAGAGATATTAAGATAGATAAAAATCGTACTAAGGGGGTGGTCAAATGTCCTATAGAAA
Source organism: Scopulibacillus darangshiensis (assembly GCF_004341035.1). Taxonomy (GTDB): domain Bacteria; phylum Bacillota; class Bacilli; order Bacillales; family Sporolactobacillaceae; genus Scopulibacillus; species Scopulibacillus darangshiensis. The sequence goes on along the minus strand of NZ_SLXK01000022.1, from coordinate 30,540 downwards.
CCGTGTCGCATTGCTGATACTGGCTGATTCATTAATTGTTGTGTGTTCAATATTTGCTGGAAGATTCATCTTGGATACTTACATAACATTTGAAGATACCGCGATTTTAACCAGCTCTATTACTTTATTAGTTTTCCATCATGTGTTTGCATCGTGGTACAAGCTCTATATGAAAGCATGGGAATATGCCAGCGTTAATGAGCTATTGGCTATTTTTAAATCTGTCACACTATCTATTGTCGCTACTGCGATTGTCCAAGAAGTGGTTTTCCATAATATCCTTATCCGTATTCTCCTTGTCACATGGCTATTGCATTTATTCTTTATTATTGGATCAAGATTGTCTTGGAGATTATTCAGGGATACTTATTTTGAGGGCAAGAAGGATAAGAAGAGAACGTTAATAGTCGGAGCGGGTGCAGCCGGTGTGATGGTAGCCAGGCAACTATCAAAAAGCAGGGATTCGGAATTAAATCCTGTTATTTTTATCGATGATGATACCAAGAAACATCATCTGCAGGTGATGGGCCTTCCAGTGGCTGGGACGATTAAGGACATTCATCGTTGTGTAGCATCTTATAAAGTTGAACACATCGTCATTGCCATTCCTTCTTTGAGTACAAAAAGATTAAATGAAATCTATCTCGAATGTTCCGCAACACAAATAAAGACTCAAATGATCCCGAAAATTGAAGACCTGATGATGGGTAAAGTGTCAGTTAACCATGTCAGAGATGTAAAGGTAGAAGACCTGCTAGGTCGCGATCCTATAGAGCTTGATATGGAGAGTATTTCAGAATCCATTACTGGCGAAACAATATTAGTTACGGGAGCTGGAGGTTCAATTGGTTCAGAAATCTGCCGCCAAGTCACAAAATTTTCGCCAAAGAAACTTGTCCTACTGGGACACGGTGAAAACAGCATTTATACGATTGAAATGGAACTAAGAAATAAATATCCAAACGGACCTGAATTTGTAACGGAAATCGCTGATATTCAGGATAAAGACAAAATGGTTTCTGTATTCGGAAAGCATAAGCCAAACGTTGTCTATCATGCGGCCGCACATAAACATGTCCCGTTAATGGAAAGGAATCCGGAAGAAGCTGTTAAGAACAATGTCATTGGAACAAAGAATGTTGCAGAAGCGGCTGATCTAGCCGGCGTAAACACATTTGTCATGGTTTCTTCAGATAAGGCAGTTAATCCAACGAATGTCATGGGCGCGACGAAAAAAGCTGCCGAAATGATTGTTCAATATATGGGTACTATAAGCCAGACAAAGTTTGTTGCCGTAAGATTTGGGAACGTCCTAGGTAGCCGGGGCAGTGTTATTCCTTTATTCAAAAAACAAATTGCTCAAGGCGGACCAGTTACCGTAACCCATCCTGATATGATCCGATATTTTATGACGATCCCTGAAGCATCAAGGTTAGTCATCCAAGCTGGTTCCTTAGCACGTGGTGGAGAAATCTTTGTCCTTGATATGGGCGAACCAGTAAAAATAGTTGACCTTGCTAAAAATGTTATAAAGCTTTCAGGGTATACAGAGGAAGATATAGAGATAAAGTACACTGGGATCAGACCTGGGGAAAAATTATTTGAAGAGCTGCTAAATAGTGATGAAGTTCATGACAAACAGGTTTACCCAAAGATCTATATTGGAAAGACAGCGAATTTATATATTAATGAGATACAAGATGTTATTTCGAATTTAGCTAGTTTACCAACTGATCAGTTAAGAGATAGCCTCTTAGGGATAGCCAATCATAACGTGAAGGTGAAACATGAGGTTGTGTCTTCTTAAACGGATGCATTTACATTCGTAAGTAAGATTATTGAGATCGAGCGACTTTGCTTTAGCTTTTTAGTTAAAGCAGAGTTGCATCATTTTTTGGGGATCTGGGGCAGATTGAATGAGTGTTTAGCAGGTAAGTAGTTTATTGGATTAAGAGAAGGTTAGATTACTCCAATCAAGTACTAGTCAACTAAACGTAACGCTTAAACAAGCCAGATATAGAGTTATTACAAAGAGGGAGAGTTTTGAAATGGGGGAAAGAATATTTCTCTCTTCACCACATATGAGTGATGAAGGTTATGAAATGCAATATATAAAGGAAGCTTTTGATACAAACTGGATTGCACCCCTTGGGGAAAATGTAAATGAATTTGAAAAAGAATTAGCTAATAAAGTAGGTTCTAAGGCCGCTGCAGCGCTCTCTTCTGGAACAGCTGCGATTCATTTAGCTCTTAGAGCAGCTGGGGTTGAAGCTGGTGATATTGTGTTTTGTCCGACACTTACATTTTCAGCAACAGCCAATCCGATCATTTATCAAAATGCAATTCCTGTTTTCATAGATAGTGATTGTAAAACTTGGAATATGTGTCCTAAAGCTTTAGAAGAAGCTTTTGTAAAATATCCAGAAGTAAAAGCAGTAATAGTAGTACATTTATATGGACTTTCTGCAGATATGGATAAGATTATGGAGATTTGTAAGAAACATAATGTAGCAGTTATCGAAGATGCTGCTGAGTCTCTTGGAACATATTATAAAGGTAAACATACTGGAACTTTTGGGGATTATGGCATCTTCTCTTTTAATGGAAACAAAATCATCACTACATCAGGTGGTGGCATGCTAGTTTCTGATAAAACGGAGAGAATAGCAAAGGCAAGATTTTGGGCGACTCAATCTAGAGATCAAGCAAAGCATTATCAGCATAGTGAATTAGGATTTAATTACCGTATGAGCAATGTTGTTGCTGGAATTGGTAGAGGCCAGCTTAAGGTGTTAGATCAGAGAGTTGAGAAGAAGAAATACATTTTCAATTTTTATAAAAGAGAGCTTAATGGACTGAACGGCATTGAGTTCATGCCTAGTAATGAGTGGAACGAACCAAACTATTGGCTGAGCTCCATAACTTTAAATGGCATGGTTAAACCCATTGATATTATGGAAGCTCTTGAAAAAAAGAACATCGAATCAAGGCCAATTTGGAAGCCGATGCATATGCAGCCGTTTTTTGAGAAATATGATTTTGTTGGAACCAGCGTGTCGAAAAAATTATTTGAGAATGGCGTATGTTTGCCATCCGATACAAAGATGACTGATGGGGACTTAGCGAGAGTTGTTGAGATTATTAAAGGGTTGTGGTTTGAGTAATGGAAAATTCCAAAGATGGTATTTATGGTATTTATAGAAGATTTATAAAAAGACCGATGGATTTCATATTATCTTTGATAGCTACTATAGTGCTTAGTCCCGTTCTTTTGGTGGTTGCTGTCCTTGTAAAAGTAAAGCTAGGTAGTCCAGTACTATTTAAGCAAAAACGGCCTGGGTTGAACGAGAAGATCTTCATGATGTATAAGTTTAGAACGATGACGGACGAGAAGGATCAAAATGGAGAACTACTTCCCGATAGCGTTAGGTTAACGAAGTTTGGCATGTTTCTTCGCTCTACATCACTTGACGAGCTACCGGAACTTTTAAATATTTTAAAAGGCGATATGTCAATTATAGGCCCAAGACCATTATTGGTACAGTATTTGTCGCTCTACAATGATCATCAAAAAAGACGTCATGAAGTTAGACCAGGTTTATCTGGTTTGGCACAAGTTAGCGGAAGAAATGCTATCAGCTGGAAAGATAAATTTAATCTTGATGTAGATTATGTAGATAAAATTAGTTTTACTGGAGATTGTATGATCGTTTTCCTAACCTTAAAGAAAGTCTTTGTAAGAGAAGGTATCAATTCGGAAACTGCAGCGACGATGGAACCCTTTAAAGGTAATACAAAGGAAAGAATAGAGATATGAAAAACAAACTTCTCATAATTGGTGCTAGCGGGCACGGGAAAGTTGTTGCTGATATCGCATTGAAAATGAATAAATGGCAAAGTATTGCTTTCCTAGATGATGATGAAAGTATCAAATCATCAATGGGAATAAAAGTAGTTGGTAAATCATCTGATGCATTCAAGTATTTACAGAACCACGATATCTTCGTAGGTGTTGGTAACAATGCTACAAGAGAGAAGATTCAAGGGAAACTTGAAGCTAAAGGTGCAAGTATACCCATTTTAATACACCCAAGTGCAATTATTGGTAAACTGGTTAAAATAAATTTTGGGACAGTAATAATGGCTGGTGTGGTGATTAATTGCTGCTCTAAAATTGGTAAAGGCTGCATTATTAATACAGCCGCTACTATTGACCATGACAATTTGATTGAAGATTATGCTCATATATCACCAGGTGTACATTTAGCTGGTACTGTTAGAGTTGGACAAGGCACATGGTTGGGCATTGGTACTGTGGTAAGTAATAACGTAAACATTACCAGTCTTTGCAAGGTTGGAGCAGGTGCTAGGGTAATTAAAGATATAACTGAACCTGGAACCTATGTTGGTGTTCCGGTTAGGAGAGTATAGAGATGCAAAAAAATATTTGGATATGGAATCATTATGCAACAAATATGTATAAAGACCAAGCAGGTAGGCATTATTGGTTTGCGGAAAATTTAATTAAAAGAGGATATAGCCCAACTATTTTTTGTGCGTCTACTGTTCATAATTCAAATGAAAATATAGATACAAAAAACAACAAATTTATTACAGATACTTTAAACAACATACCATTCGTGTTTGTTGAAACACCTAGTTATTTAAATAACGGGAAACAACGTGTTAAGAACATGATTACCTTCTATAATAAACTTTTTCCTGTAGCTAAAGATTACGCTGAAATTTACGGTAAACCAGATGTGATCTTAGCTTCAAGTGTTCACCCCCTTACCCTAGTAGCAGGGATTAAAATAGCAAAGAAGTTTAATATCCCATGTATCTGTGAAGTAAGGGATTTATGGCCGGAGAGCATTGTAGCGTATGGTGCTTTAAGAAGAAGTAGTGTTATCGCAAAAGTTTTATACCAGGGCGAAAAATGGATATATAGGAAAGCCGACTCTGTCATCATGACATGGGCAGGCGGTAAAGATTATATTATCAACCAAGGCTGGGAGAGAAAAATTGATTTAACAAAGGTTAAGCATATAAGCAATGGAGTAGTAATCAGTACATTCGACAATAATAGTGAAGATTACAATATAAGTGATTCGGATTTGGATAATAAAGGTTACAAAAATGTTGTGTATACCGGTTCTATTAGGAAAGTTAACAACCTTGGATTGTTATTGGATGCTGCAAAAATAATTCAATATCAAGGAAGGAAAGACATTAGATTTTTAATATACGGAGATGGTGATGAAAGTAATGTACTTAAAAAGCGCTGTGAAGAGGAGAATATTAAAAATATAATATTTAAGGGACGCGTTGAAAAAAAATATGTGCCTTCCATACTCACAAGGGCTTATATAAATATACTTCATAATTCAAGTACTTCACTTGATAAATATGGTCAAAGTCAGAATAAATTTTTTGAGTATTTAGCAGCTGGGAAAGCTATTGTTCAAACATATTCAACTGGTTATAGTATTTGTGAAAAATTTGACTGCGGAATTAGTGCTCCCGTACAAAATGCCGAAGAGATTGCTAAAGCTGTAATTACAGCTTGTAGTAATGAGAGTAGGAATAATTTAATGGGGAAAAATGCTCGTAAAGCTGCCTATGAATTTGATTTTAATAGATTAACGAAGAAACTGATTAATATTATCGAATGTGTAAATGAAAGAGGGGAAGCATCAATTGAACTTGTACGAAAAAATAGTTAATAATCAAGAAAGAATTTCAGTGGTCGGATTAGGTTATGTAGGAATGCCATTAGCTGTTGCATTTGCAAAGAAAGTTGATGTTATTGGATTTGACTTAAATGAAAAGAAGATAGAACTATATAATTCAGGCATTGATCCTACAAATGAGGTAGGAAATGAGTCAATCAAACAGACTACGGTAGATTTTACCTCAGATGAAACAAGACTTAAAGAAGCAAAGTTTCATGTTGTCGCTGTTCCAACCCCAATTAACTCTGATAAGACACCAGACCTTACACCAGTAGAGGGAGCTAGTACTATTGTTGGTCGCAATCTTACCAAGGGGTCAATAGTCGTTTATGAATCTACTGTTTATCCTGGGGTTACAGAAGATATATGTATTCCAATTCTTGAAAAGGAATCCGGACTAAAATGTGGTACTGATTTTAAAGTTGGTTATTCCCCAGAACGTATTAACCCTGGTGATAAAGTTCATACGCTTGAAAAGATTATTAAAATAGTTTCGGGTATGGATAGTGAGACCCTAGAAGAAATAGCTAAGATATATAAATTAGTAATTGAAGCTGGTGTCCATAAAGCAAGTTCTATAAAAGTTGCCGAGGCTGCTAAAGTTGTTGAGAATAGCCAACGCGATATTAACATAGCCTTTATGAATGAACTTGCCATGGTGTTCGATCGCATGGGTATTGACACCATCGATGTTATTGAAGCTATGAATACAAAATGGAATGCACTTAAATTCTATCCAGGACTTGTTGGGGGTCATTGTATAGGAGTGGACCCTTATTATTTTGTTTATGAGGCTGAAAGATTAGGGTACCACAGTCAGATTACTTTGTCAGGAAGAAAGATTAATGATGGAATGGGAGAATTTATTGTCGATTCAATTATTAAAAAGTTAATTCTAGCTAATAAGGTAGTAAAACAAGCTAATGTGGTTATTCTTGGAGTTACCTTTAAAGAGAATTGCCCTGATATAAGAAATTCAAAAGTTGTAGATATTATAAAAGGATTGAATGAGTATAGTATTGAGCCTTTAATTGTTGATCCTCATGCTGATGCATATGATGCAAAGTGCGAATACGGTATTGACTTAGCTCGATTAAAAGATGTAAAAGATGCTGATTGCATTGTATTTGCCGTAGCTCATGAGGAATTTAAGAATATGAGTATAGAACAGATAGATGGAATGTTTGGGGACTTTAATAGTCAAGAGCAAGTAATTATTGACGTGAAAAGTATGCTTAAAAAGGAAGAGATTGAAAAGAGTGGTTATAGTTATTGGAGACTTTAAGTTAGTGGATTTAAAACAAGAATACTACCTATAAAATGGAAGTTTCAAATAAGATAATTTTTTACCTTTTTAATCCGAATATATCCAATTCAACACTAAGATACCTTCAAATGTAAGTAGATAAAATAGAGATTCATCGAGATTAATTATTAATTTTCATAGTAATTTTAACTATGAAAAGATTTATAACTATAGAACAAGGAATGCATATAAAGATTTAAACCAAGCGAAAGAATTTAAATTAGGGCATGTGAAGAACGAAAAAAACAATAGTTTGGTTTGGGTCTAATGTCATATGGTATTTAAAAATGAAATTACATCACAAAATTATTAAGAAGTTTAAATCAAATAATTTTCTTAAAAATATTATTCTATTGGTTGGTGGAACTGCTTTGGGTCAGTTGATATTATTTATAATCTCCCCTGTTCTATCAAGAATTTATGGACCAATAGATTTTGGAGTGATGGCAATTTTCACCTCTGCTATTGCAATTATAGGCGTCAATTCTTCATTTAGATATGAATTAGCAATTTTATTACCTGAAGATGATAAAGAAGCATTACACGTGGTAGTATTAGCGTTAATTCTAAACTTTCTATTAACCCTTTTGTTATTCGTATTCTTATTTATCCTTGGAGATGCACTATTTACCTATTTAAACGCTGTATCCTTGATACCATATATGTATATCCTTCCAATAAGCGTTTTTGGATTAGGGGTTTACAATGTCTTAAGTTACTGGGCTATAAGAAAGAAAGAGTATGGAAAAATAGCAAAGACGAAGTTTAGTCAAAGCTTAGGGATGTCTATAACTCAATTGCTTATTGGTGTAATGTCGAGTGGGCCAATTGGATTATTGATTGGAGATGCATTTGGAAGAATTGCGGGGAGTGGTGCTTTAGGAAAGGCAGTTTTGAAGGACGGTCTTGATTACCTAAAACAGTTTAAATTTAAAAAAGGGATATATGTAGCTTTAAAATATAAAAATTTCCCTTTAATTTCAAGTTGGTCAGGTTTTTTTAATGTTGTCGGTCTTCAACTTCCCCCCCTTGTTTTGGCACCTTTATATGGTTCAAGCGTAGTTGGATGGTATTCTCTTGGAAGTAGGGTAGTTGGGGCTCCTATAGCCTTGCTTGGTAAAGCTGTAACCCAAGTGTATATTAGTGAGGTACCTGTCTTAGCAAAGAATTCACCAGATAAATTAAAAGGGCTTTTAATAGTTACAACTAAAAGATTATTTTTAATTGGAATTTTACCAACCTTGCTTTTAATATTTTTCGGTCCCAAAATGTTTGCTTTTATCTTTGGGGATTCTTGGTATAAAACAGGAGTATTTGTACAACTTTTAGGTGTAATGTATTTAATGGAATTTATTGTTTCGCCTGTATCACAGACATTGGAACTATTGGGGAGTCAGGTGCAACAATTGATTTGGCAAATAATAAGGATAACACTAGTTTTCTCTGCATTTTTTTTACCAAAGTATATTGGGGCGGGTGTAGAGATAGCAATTTCCTTATATGGACTGGCTATGTCAATATCATATATTTTGCTTTTACTTTTAATTTTTTTTAATGTAAGGAAGTTGGTTAAACAACAAAATAAAAATAGTTATTTATAATGATTAAAACTCAAAGGAATGATGAATTAATATAGTTCTACTATCAAATTTTTACAGTTATCATAGGTATAATTAATAAGTGGAAATTTTTTTTGGAAGCAAACTTGGACACTGATTTTAGAAACTAGCTTGATTCATTTGGATTCCTACGTGAGCGGACCCCCTTGTCTATCTCGATGTAGCTTATAGTGTTTCTGTTATTACCGAAGTTTCCAGGTATTTATTCTCCGTTCAAATAATACGGAATAAGCCATGATACTTGGTTACTATTAATCCTCTGACCGGGTATAGGGAACGTTCCAATATAAAAAGCAAATTTTCTTTCCAGGAGGTAATTAATAATGGCGTGGCTAACAAGCAAAACATAGTAAAATATTAACTGGTGATAAAAGGGGCTAATTAAATAATGATTCTAGAAAAAAACAACATATTATCACTGCTTCTAGCTTTATTTGTGTCTATATCGATAGGTGTTTTGTCAGTATATGGCACAATGGATTTTTTTATAATAGGCATTTCTTTGTTTATATCGGTGCTATTTTTTGTGTTTACGGTGGTAAAAAGGAACAAAATGTTATCTCTTTTTAGCCAGTTTTTAATATTGAGCTTAATCCTTATTCCTGGGATATCACTTTCTGGAATAGGTTTTAGGTTGGACGATTTTATAGTTATCTTTCTTACTTTAGGTTTGATCTTTACATTTGTATATGGAAGGAAAAGAGCGTTAAATGCGCCGCCAATAATAAAATGGGTGTTTGCTTATTTAATATATAGCCTGTTTATTAGCTTGGTAAGAGTTGTATTTGATCATCTTCAGTCAATCTATTTGTTATTTTTTATTAAAGAAATACAATATTTTATTTATTTCATAGCTTTTTACTACCTAGCCAGAAATAAGGAAGGATTCTCTAGTAAAGTTAGAAAGACATTTTTCATAGCATCGTTAATCACAATCTTGTGGGGATTATTCCAATTGGTCACCGGAAATATTCGAGGATATTACGGGATTGGAATTATTAGTGTGCAAAACCCAAGTCAATCAGGTGTTGTATTTTTTATCATAACTATATTTCTTATGTACATGAGTTCGACAGCTGAAAAACGAAGCCATTCACTTTTTCTTTCAGTTGGTTCGTGTATATCAGCAATTCTTACAGTTGCAACCATTTCAAGAACAGCAACCCTTGTTTTGATAGTAACGTTTTTACTTTATCTGTTTATTTCTTTATGTAGGAAAAAATGGAATTATAAAAAGATATTTATTGCAATTTATTTATCTTCAGCTATTATTCCCCTAGGGTATAAGCTATTTGCAACTTTGGGGACTTCAATATTTGATCGTTTTTCTCGTATTGAGGAAGGCACTGACACAAGATTAAACCATTGGGGTAATTACCTTTCTCATAGCGACACAATAGGATATATTTTCGGTAATGGCAAGGGTTTTATGCAGGTTATTGTAGGATCGTTTACGTTGCAAGCAGATAACCAATATGTACGTTTATTAGTGGAAGTCGGAGTCGTAGGACTTATATTGTGGATCATCCTAATTGGGTCAATTATCCTTTTTTGCTTTGTTAACTTTAAAAGAAACTATACTGATGCACTATTTCTATTGCTCTTTACCTTTGGTTTTATAATATTCGGTATGACTCAAGAAGCATATTTGGTTGCTATTCAAGGGTCACTTTATTGGATATTAACGGGCTTCTTTATAGGTAAAATGTTACGGCAGAACGATTTAAGGAATAACCAGGTAAAAACTAAATGGGATCAGGATGTGTAGATTTCCATTTAATTGGATGTTTGAAGCGTATCTTTGATACTGTTAAAATTCGGTATATAAATTACTCGAGTATTAGAGAAGAAAAGGTTTTCATCAACAGCAGCGACCTACGGGGTTCCGAAAGTGGACGTTATTACGGAGGCCAGCCCAACTCAGCCAATCAATCCATATGGAAAGTCAAAGTTAATGGTGGAGCAATGTTTGGCTGACTTTTCTACTGCCTATGATCTTTCCTATGTGGTTTTCCGCTATTTTAATGCAGCGGGGCTAATGATAGTGGTTTGATAGGCGAGGATCACCACCCGGAAACACATTTGATTCCATTGGTTCTTCAGCATTTGCAAGGCAAGCGTGAAAAGATATCGATATTTGGAACTGATTATGATGCACCGGATGGCTCTTGTATCCGCGATTATATCCACGTGACTGATCTTGCGCAGGCTCATATATTAGGGCTCGAAGCTCTGTTAAATGGTACACATAAGAATGAAATTTATAACCTAGGAATCGGTGAAGGTTATTCTGTTAAGGAAATTATAGCAGCCTGCGAAAAGGTCACGGGCATTAAGACAACGATTGAGTATGCCGATCGGCGCGCGGGGAGATCCGGCTAAGTTTGTTGCATCATCGGATAAGGCAAAAGCGGATATAGGCTGGATGCCGCAATATAAGTTGGAGGATATTATTGAGTCGGCTTGGGGATGGCATCAGGGGCATCCAGAGGGGTATTCAGATAAAAGAAATTAGGGAAGCGAGAGAAAGAGAATTGAAAAAGTTAATTTTTGCATTAGCTGCAGTTTTGTTATTTGGTGTAGTCTTAGCTGGCTGTGGTTCAGATAAGACATCAAGTAATAACAAGAAGAATGAGACGGAAGAGAAGAAGGCTGAGGCTTCAAAAGGTAAAAAGCATTTAAATGCCGATGAGAAGATGGTGTTGAAGTTTATCGCTGGCTACGACAGCGAGGATGAGGATACCCGCGTTAAGGCAGTGGATGATTATGTAGCGGATGAAACGAAGGATATTTATAAATTAGGTGCTGCTGCGCCACCGGAGGATAAAAAATCAGATTATAAAGTGATTGAATCCATTAAACAGAAAGAAGACGGCAAGGAGGCAACTCTTGTTTTATTGCATAGCCTGGATGACAACAAGGAGTTGCATGAATCTATTTTTGCGGTGATGAATCATAAGGTTCTGTTCAGCTATTCACCGGAATCGAGTGACCAAGAGATGAGGAAGGCATTTAAAGATCTTAGGTCAAATTTTAAAACGCCCGTTCCGGAGGCAGTTAAAAAGCAGATGAAGGAACAAGCGGCTTCGGAAAAGAAAAGCAAGTATCCTTTCCCATCCGATACCACAGCAAAAGGAAATGGGAAGGTTGTCATTGAAACACCGGCGGGGTCATCGGAAAATGGCAATGTGCCGGTATTGTTTGTGGACAAGAATACATCCTTTACCCAGACTGATATTGATTTGTCCAACTTCGAAGGGGATAAACAAACCTATATCTATGTAAATAAAAAGTTTGTCCAGGCTGAGCAAGTCGGTGAAGAGACAGCAACAACACTTGATCTAGAAGGTGATTTGCTAAAGCCGGGGATATACACGGTAACAGCAGTTCAGTTTAAGGATAATGATCCAACGAAAGAAGTCATTGGACTCGCGAGTACGAAGTTTGAGATTAAAGAAGGTGCTTGATTGATTTGCTCTATTTGAGGGCAATCTTTCCGAACCAAGTTAACTGAAAATATAGTTAAGTCTTATAAACATAGAAGCTTTGGGTATGTATCAAAATACTCTATTATGCTAGAATTCCGAGTATGATCCGAAGTCTAATAAAATTATGCAAACTACATTTGGAGGTGTGAATATGGATTTGATGGATATTCAACCTATCGTCCAAAGTATTGCTGATGCAATAGCAGCTGTATTAAAGATTGAGGTCGAAATTGCTAATCACCGTTTTATAAGGGTGGCAGGGACTGGGGAACAAAAGGTGAGTGTTCTTCACAAAATGGAAGGGGACTTGGCCTATCAATCCGCTATACGAACGGGGCAGGCAGTTATCGTAACCAATCCGGGGTTCGACGCAGTTTGTGAACGGTGTAGATTCTATCAAAATTGTTCTGAAACAGGAGAGATCAGTACGCCTATTACATATAAAAATAGAGCAATTGGTGTAATCGGGCTACTAGCGTTTAATGAAGAACAAAGGAAGCGCCTTTTTGAAAATAAGGAAGGGATCTTAACCTTTTTAGGAAAAATGGCCGATCTTCTTTCAAGTAAATTACATGTACACTACTCACTTGAGCAGCTTACAAGGACTTCAGAAAAAATGGTCAAGTTGATGAACCTTGTAAATGAGGGAATGATTGTAATTAATGATAAAGGGAAGATAAGTGAAATGAATCTGAAAGCGGAGCTACTATTGGAAATAGAGGACAAATTTGCCCCGCAAAAGGTACAAAAGTTACTCAGAGAATTTGTTTGGGATGAAGCGCTTTCCAAACAAACGGTCACTCTTATCACGAACGAGGGCGAAAAATCTTTATATTTAACAAAACAAATGCTGTCTTCTGTTGGGGAGCCTGAGTATCTTATTAGTCTTCAGGATGTCAATGATATTCGAAATCTGGCAGAAATGGCAACAGAAGAACAAAGAAAACCGTTTAATCGAATTATCGGAGTCAGCGCACAAATTATAGAGGTAAAAGAATATGCCTACAGAGTTTCTCAATCAGATTCTACCATTTTAATTCAAGGGGAAAGCGGAACTGGTAAGGAAGAGTTTGCTAAAGCTATTCACTTTTCTAGTATGAGGAAAGAAAATCCTTTTATTACTGTCAATTGTGGTGCAATTCCAGAAAATCTGTTAGAGAGTGAATTATTCGGATATGACAGAGGGGCATTTACAGGAGCAAATAATAAGGGTAAAGTAGGTAAGTTTGAATTAGCTCAAAATGGTACAATATTTTTGGATGAAATTGGAGAAATGCCCCAGCTGTTGCAGGTGAAATTATTACGCGTTCTTCAGCAGAGGGAAATTGAACGTCTTGGTGGAACCCTTCCTATACCTGTGGATGTACGTGTGATTGCTGCAACTAATAAGGATCTTCAGGAGATGGTCAACAACAAAACTTTCAGAGAGGATTTATTTTTTCGCTTAAATGTCATTCCTATCGTGATACCGCCACTTAGAAGCAGAAAAGAAGATATTCTTGCACTTAGTGAATACTATGTTTCCTATTTTAATGATTATTTCCATGCAAATGTATTAGGGCTTGGAAGGGATGTGAAAAATTTAATTGTAAAATATCCTTGGAAGGGTAATGTCCGAGAACTAAAAAATTTCATAGAATATTTATTTAACTTTATCTCTAACGGATGGGTTACCATGGAAGTTGCGGCAGAACTAATCCATAGGAAATTAGAAATTGACAAAAAGAGTCTTCCGCTTGCTTCCCCATCTTTTTCTTTAGTTGACATGGAGGAAGAGCTAATTAAAAAAGCACTTCAGTATGTACAAAGTCAAGATCTCAATATTGAGGAAGCTAGCAAATTGTTGGGAATAGGAAGAGCAACTTTATTTAGGAAAATCAAAAAGTATCAAATTGAGACTTAATCTCAATTTGATACTTTTTGATTTTTTATCAGCATTGATCTGATTATTTAAATTATTGTGCTGGTTAAGTATCAAATTGATACAAAAATGGTCTCTCCTTGTTTTAAAAAAACGCTCTAATTTAAGGTTCATCACTTTGGCATGAATATTGCATTATTTATATGTATAAGCCAAAGGGAGGAATGACGAAATGATACAGCAAATCCAATCAAATAAAGCACCAGCTGCAGTTGGCCCCTATTCTCAAGTTGTTATTGCAAACGAATTCGTTTTTTTATCAGGGATGCTGCCATTAGATCGTGAAACAGAAGAAATCGTAGGTCTTAATGCCGCGGAGCAAACAAACCAGATTATGAAGAATATTTCCGGCTTATTATCTGAATTACATCTTAGGTTGGAGGATGTTGTAAAGACGACCATTTTCCTTGATTCAATTGAAACCTTTCAAAGTGTAAACGAAGTATATGGTTCGTATTTTACAACTCATAAACCGGCAAGAAGCTGTGTTGAGGTAGCAGCGATACCGAAAGGTGCGCTAATAGAAATAGAGGTAATAGCTATAAAAAAATAGGGGGCCAATCATGCAGAATACTATTAAGTCGGATATTAAATGGGTCAAAAATGTATTTTATGACCCTGTATATAACGATCAGGAATTGCATTTTTTTCAAGAAAAGAAGATTAAAGGTGTTTATGATTTCCAAAAAACGCATAATGACTACTCCGAAACACCATTATCCCACCTGAAGAATCTTGCTGAGTATTTAGATGTTGCTGATATAAGAGTGAAGGATGAATCATACCGATTTGGGCTTAATGCCTTTAAGGTGATGGGTGGAATCTATGCAGTCGGTAAATACCTTGCTGACAGATTAGGCAAGAAAATAGAGGAGCTTTCATTTCAAGAATTACAATCTCCAAGAGTAAAAGAAGAGTTAGGTGAATTGACCTTTATTTCCGCGACGGATGGAAATCATGGCAGAGGAGTAGCCTGGGCAGCAAGAGAACTTGGTCATCGGTCGGTTATCTATATGCCAAAGGGCTCCGCAAGGGTTCGCCTTGAAGCCATTCGAAATGAAGGTGCCGTAGCTCATATTACTGAATTAAATTATGACGATGCTGTCAGAATGTGCGCGGACGTCGCAACCGAAAACGGCTGGATTATGGTTCAAGATACGGCTTGGAAAGGTTATGATCATATTCCGCTTTGGATTATGCAGGGATATGCCTCCATGGGGAAAGAAATTGTTGAGCAGCTCCTGAGAGATGGAGGGGAACAGCCGACGCACATCTTTCTTCAGGCCGGAGTTGGTTCGTTCGCAGCTGCAATTACTGCATATATGGTACAACATTATCAAGGGAATCCTCCTATTGTAGTGGTTGTCGAGCCTGATCAAGCTGATTGCTACTATAAGTCATTTGCTAATAAAGAAGGTAAACGGGAAACTGTTACAGGAATGATGGATACGATTATGGCAGGTCTTGCGTGCGGCGAACCAAATACTAGAGCTTTTCGGATTTTAAAGCAATATGCAAAAGCCGCCTTTTCATGCGATGACAGCATAGCAGCTTTAGGGATGAGAATTTATGGAAGTCCAATGAAGGATGACCCTCATGTAGTCTCGGGTGAATCAGGTTCAGCACCACTTGGCTTACTCTATTATTTACGAAAGTTTAAAGAAAATCAGAAAGTATGTGTGGAGTTATCACTGGATTCCGAATCCCGAATCCTGCTCATAAGTACAGAAGGAGATACTGATCCGGTGCATTACAGAAAGGTGGTTTGGGAGGGAAGCTGCCCACTTAAATAAGGAGTGGTGCGGGGCGGCTCTTCTGCTTCTTTCTATTAGAAAGTTGAAAGCAAAGAACTGCTCTTTTCTTTAAATTAATCATAATGGCAAGGGGGAAGAAATGATGTTGTCAGAAGAAAGAAAACAAAAAGTGGTTAATCTTTGTCAGACATTAGTAAGATTGAAAAGCTATTCAGGTGAAGAAAATTTAGTGGCAAAGGAAATTAAAAGCCATGCAGAGCAAAACGGCTTTGATGATGTTATTGTGGATGAACTTGGAAATGTGATGCTGGTGATGAAAGGGAAGAATGAAGGGCCGACTGTATTGCTTGACGGTCATATTGATACAGTTCCGGTTACTGAGGAGCGGTGGACTGTAGATCCATATTCAGGGGAAATCAAGGATGGAAAAATATATGGGCGTGGAACCTCTGATATGAAGGGCGCAGTCAGTGCTATGATTGCTGCCGCAGTGAATTTTGCGGAGGATACTGACAAATCGTTTCCTGGTAAAGTGATTGTTTCATGCAGTGTTCATGAAGAGTGCTTTGAAGGCGTTTCTACAAGAAGAATAAGCGAAATTATTCATCCGGATTATGTCGTGATTGGTGAAGCAACCCATTTAAAATTAAATCGCGGCCAACGAGGCCGTGCGGAAATCGTCGTTGAAACGATTGGAAAACCAGCTCATTCCTCTAATCCCGAAAAAGGAAATAATGCTGTTTATCAGATGGTGAAACTGATTGCAAAAATTCGAGAATTACCTGTAGCAGAAGATGAGACTTTGGGAAAAGGAATTCTTGAGTTAACAGATATTAAATCATCACCTTATCCTGGTGCTTCCGTTGTTCCGTCATTATGTACGGCTACTTTTGACCGCCGTTTGTTAGTTGGAGAAACCAAAGAATCTGTATTAGCGACAATTCAGCAATTAATTGACAAGCTTCAATCTGAGGACCCTAGTTTTAAAGCAACTGTTAAATATGCTTACGGTGAGGAACACTGTTATACAGGAGCTCTGATCAGTGGCGAACGATTTTTCCCAGGCTGGTTATATGAGGATGAAAAGGATTTCGTTCAGCTTCCATTAAAGGAATTGTCTGCTATTGGACTTCAAACAGAGCTATCCCATTATTCCTTCTGTACAAATGGAAGCCATTTTGCTGGTGAAGCCAACATTCCAACAATTGGATTTGGCCCTTCGTTAGAATCTCAAGCCCATGTGGATGATGAGTACATCGAGATCGAACAAATAGTGAAAGCAACAGAAGGATATACGGGAATTATGAGAGCGTTAACATCTATTCAATCAAAAAAAGAGGAGACGATTAAAAATGTATGACCTTATCATTCGGAATGGGAAAATTATTGATGGTACTGGATCTCCATGGTATTACGGGGACCTTGCTATAAAAGGTGGAAAAATAGCTAAGATAGGCAAATTAACAAATTGCCAAGCAAAAAAGGAGGTTGATGTGCAACATCAAGTCGTAACTCCTGGTTTTATTGATATGCATACCCATTCAGATTTGGTGATTCTGGATGAGCCGTTGATTGAAGCAAAGGTGCGTCAGGGTATTACAACTGACTTGCTTGGTCAAGATGGTATTGCTGCCGCACCGCTGCCAAAAGACTTTGTGTCCACTTGGAGAAAGAATTTAGCAGGATTAGACGGAAGCCCTCCAATTGAATGGGATTGGGTAACCGTTTCGGATTACTTAAATAAAATTGAAGAAAATAAACCAAGTTATAACTTAGCTGTTCTTGCGCCGCATGGGAATATCAGAATGGAAGTGATGGGTCTCGATAACAGACCTGCTACCGATGAGGAAATTAAGCAAATGCAGCATGTTCTCCGCCGTTCACTTGACGAGGGAGCCGTTGGTTTATCGACGGGATTAATTTACCCGCCGTGCTGTTTTGCTGAAATGAAAGAATTGGAAGCCTTATGTGAAGTCATCGCGGAGTATGGGGTACCTCTTGTTATCCATCAAAGAAGTGAAGGCGATGAGATTTTAGAATCTATGCAAGAACTTGTTGACATGATGAAAAGGGTAGGTGCCCATCTCCATTTTTCACATCTAAAAAACTGTGGAAAAGATAACTGGCATAAGACACCGGATGTATTAAAGAAGATTGACCAGGCCCGTGAAGAAGGGCTTGAAATTACGTTTGACCAGTACCCATATACTGCTGGAAGTACGATGTTGAGTGCTATTCTTCCTCCTTGGGTGCATGCTGGCGGTACGGATCAGCTGTTGCAACGTTTGGAGGACAGTGAACTTAAGGAAAAAATGATGCGAGAGATGGCAACTGGATTCAAGGGATGGGACAGCATGTCGAAATGGGCCGGCTGGGATGGAATTATTATTACTTCGGTAGAGTCTGAAACAAAGCAATATTGTGTAGGGAAATCAGTTAAACAAATTGCTGAATTAGATCAACGTGACAATTGTGTAGAGGTTGCACTTGATTTAATTCTCCATGAGAAAAATGGCGTTGGGATGATTGACTTTGTTATGAATGAAAAGTCTGTCAAAGACATTCTTGCCCATCCAGCAGGAACAATCGGAAGTGACGGCTTATTAGGTGGTGAGCCACATCCAAGGGCATACGGCTCTTTCCCTCGTATTCTAGGAAAATACGTAAGAGAGGAAAAAGTTCTTCCATTAGAAGGTATGATTCGCCGGATGACCTCTCAGCCTGCTAGAATTATTGGTTTACAAGATAGAGGGATTTTGAGAGAAGGATTGGCAGCTGATATTGTTATATTCGATCCGGATCAAATTATTGATCACGCAACGTTTGAAAATCCACGTCAGTTTAATGCTGGAATTGATACGGTAATTGTGAATGGGGAAGTGGTTATACAAGGAAAAGAAGCCTATAGAAAACCAGCAGGAGAAGTTATCCGAAGAAGTTATCAAGTTGAGCCACTGAAAGTATAAAATTAATTTAAAACGAATTGGGAGGGGATTATGGGTAAAGATCAAAGACAAAGAGGGGATATTGTAACATTAGGTTCTCTAACAAGGGAGTAAGCTATCAATTGGTCTCTAACCATTTAAGCCAATTATTTGGCTTAATAAGGAGGATGATTTATGGGGATTATTTGGACAATTATTATTGTTTATATGGCTGCCATGATTGGAATTGGTTTATATGCAAAAACTAAGATCAAAGATAGCAATGATTATCATCTCGCTGGCCGTCGCTTAGGTCCAATAATGCTAGCGGGGACACTGGCAGCCACTGAGATTGGAGGCGGTAGCTCAGTCGGCGTTGCGTCTAAAGCATACGGAGATTGGGGCCTTTCCGCTGGCTGGTATGTTGTAGCGGCTGGAGTTGGTATTTTGCTAGTAGCCTTTGTTGCTCCGTATATGCGTAAAGCAATGGCTACAACAGTGCCAGAAATAATTGGAAGGAGATATGGTAAAGGCAGTTATGCCATTTCTAGTTTCTTATCTTTCATAGCATCTATTGCTCTAGCTGCTGTCCAAATTACTGCAACCGCCTCCATTGTTCATATTTTAACGGGCTTTGATTTAACTTGGGCTATTTTAATAGTTGGTTTGGGCGTTGTATTTTACACCTATCTGGGCGGAATGTGGAGTGTCACCCTTACTGACTTTGTTCAATTTTTTATCATCGTTATTGGCTTTGCTATTGCGGTCCCGTTTGCCTTCCACAATGCGGGAGGAGTTGATACTGTATTTTCGAATATTCCTAAAGAACAGTTGGGCTTCACAAAGATTGGATGGGGGACCATTATTGGGTTGACATTAATGTATTTTATGACCTTTTCAACAGGACAGGAAGCGGTACAGCGTTATTATTCTGCTAAGAATCAGAAGGTGGCTGTTGCAGGTTCCCTATTATGCGGCATCCTTATGACATTATATGCATTCATCCCTGCTGTTTTAGGTTTAATTGCTTTATCAGTGTTCCCCGCTATAAACGCAAATGATGCCTTAGCTACTGTTTCTGTCAAACTATTACCACCACTTATTTCCGGTATTCTTCTTTCCGGAGTTATTTCAGCTACATTGTCCAGTGCTTCAGGAAATTTACTTGCTGTTGCAAGTGTCTATGTCAAAGATATTCATAGTACAGTTTTAAAGAGGCCGGTTAATCCTGATAAAGAGCTTAAATTAAGTAAATTAATAGTTGTGTTATCTGGTATATTGGCAATCGGAATTTCATTATTTAGTCAACAAATTATTCCATTACTTGTTTTTGCGTTTACGCTTCGTTCGACTGGCCCATTTGCTGCTTATCTACTGGGGCTGCTATGGGATAAGGTTACGCCAAAAGCGGGTTTGTACTCTATTGTTTTCGGAACGATCGTGGGGCTTGGATGGCAATTAGCTAAAGAACCATTCGGAATCATGGCAGTAATTGCCGGATGTATTGCCAGTCTTGTAACCTTCGTAATAGTTAATAGAATAGAGTTAAATAGAGGAGTCCCCACTGCTCCTTCGGCATACAACTCGGAAGATCAATTTAATGTCTGATTTGTTAATGACTTTCAAAGTATAAGGCCACCCGAAGTAAACCTATTGAGCCGGACTATATCCGGCTTAGTGGGTTTTTTTAATACTGTTGAGTTTTCAAGTGAATATTGGTGTTGAGGTGATTGTGGTTGTTGTTTCCGCCTTTGCAGGTTGTGGCTACCCGAATTATGAGGGCAATGCCGTTGTCACAATTGTCCTAGCTGGGGGTTATATTTTTGATGAAATTGTATTGCCTGACACTAAGAACTCTGTTACCAAGGTCATATTAAAAAACACTTTTCAACAAACCAAAAGGTCGGAATTTCCATCCTATTCGCCGTGTTTACCGAAATGGGCGAATACTTGACATGGGTATTGACACGCTTGGGATTGTGATGGCTATTGGTTTCTTGCATCGGCGTGATGTTGGGAAAGGGAAGAAGAGGAAAGGCTTTAGTTCCTCTCATTCCTCATGTGGGGATAAGCTTCCCGTTTGGCATCGTCCAGAAGTTCACTAGGATTATCCAAATCGAGACCGGCGGCAAGTTTGAAAAGGGTTTTCAGAGTGATGTTCTTCTTGCCTCGCTCAAGCTCGCTTAAATATTTATCATCCACGTTTGAGCGGTCTGCAAGTCTTTCTATTGTTAAGTTCTTCATTAATCGCCTTGCCCTAATCGTTTTTCCAATAGCTTGTCTTAATCGTTGCTCTCCTGTGTCCAAAGTCCTGCTCCTTTTTAGCAACATTATCCATTTTCTGAAAGGAACTGAACACAGTCTACAGACCATAAAGAGGTATATATTTACATATTGCGAAAATTTATTTTTTGCGTACTGATCTAAGGGCGAAAGACTAGGATTTATAGAAGTATTATCTTAGACGATTTTAGTCATTGATCAAACAGCGTTAGTGGTGTAATTAAGCGGATTAACACCATCAAATGTTATGACTATCCTTGCACAGGAAAATAGGGCAATCTTTTTATGCCATATTCACAAAATTCTATATTAATTTCAAGAAACAAGAAAAAATAGGAAAAAAGTATGTTGTTGTAATTGTAATTAATACGTAATATTTGTAATATGGAATGGAAATGTGAAGATAATAGGGGAGATTTGACGAAATGGCTAAAAAGTTTTTAACCAGTCTATTAAGCCTTGCCTTTTTGACATTCGTTATGTTTAATAATATCAATACAGCTGATGCTGCAGGGGACAAAGATTGTAAAGATTTTTCTGGTGACCACAAGGCAGTTATGGAATATTGGTATTCACATCATTATACTGCTGAAAATGATCCTGAGAGACTTGATGGCTGGGGAAACAAAGTAGACGATGGCATTCCTTGTGAAGTGTCAAAAGATGAGTATAATGCATTCCTAGCATCTAAAAAGGCTGATAAGTCTGATAAGGATGATAAAGCATCAACTTCCGACGACAAGGCAACAACTTCAAAAGACAACACATCAGATAAAACTGCAGCAAACACAAGCGATGATAAAAGTAACACAGATAGCTCAAGCACTTCCTCCGATAACGATGAAGGAGGCAGTCTGCCTAATACAGCTACTCATTATCCGACCATGATTCTGGTTGGTGCGATAATTGCATTCTTAGGTGCTTTATTATTTTTCCGAAAAAGGGCTGTGAATTAAAAAAAGAGTAGCTTTTCCATTCCATGATAGGCAGGTTATAGACATAGCCTGCCTATTAACTTTGGGGGAGAAATCTATGACAAAAGTTAAATTTATAGGATTACTGTTACTTATAATAGGGATCGCAGTCGTTTTAATAAGTGGTTATAATTGGTGGGAGCAAAGACAGGCGATCCAGTCCATGAGCCATGACGAATTAAATCACTATTTAAAGTATGATAGAACGGTTAAAAAGAGATTAACTGAGGTACCAGGAGAAAGCCACGCGGAACATTTAACAAAAGGCGAGAAAATAGGGATATTAAAAGTTCCTTCAATTAAGCAGAAATATCCCGTCTATTGGGGAACAGGACCTGACACATTAAAACAGGGCGTGGGTATGCATGATAGCCAATGGACGGTTACTCCGGATAAAACCGGGCATATATTATTGGCCGGTCACAGAGATACCGTTTTTACTGAGATGGGAGATTCAAGGATTGGTGATCTTATTTATTTGGACTACAAAGGCCGGGAATACGTCTATCAAATCCAAAAAATATTTATCACAAAGGCCGATGATAAAACCGTAGTTGTAAAAAAAGATAAACCTTCATTAACGATCTCGACCTGTTATCCTTTTAAATTTGTCGGTGATGCGCCATATCGGTATATTATTCAGTCAGGGCTGGTGAAGGTGGGTTAAGTTGAATTAAACTAAAGGTTCTGAACAATGGGTTACTATATCTCCCCTTTTTCAAATCTGTTAAAAGTTTTAATAAATAGGTAAAAATTCACTATATCAATAGTCATAGGTCAGATAAAATAAAATTATGACTATTCAATAAACTCTGTAGAGAAAGGGGATGTAAAGTGAAAGGGATTTTTGCTTTGCTGGTTTTATTTTTAGTGTTCTTTTCATTTCAGGAAATGGCAGAGGGGCATCCGGGCAGGTTAGACAGCAATGGGGGACATAATTGCTCTGAAAAGTCGAAGGCGAAGGGACTGTGTACGGGATACCATTACCACAAAGGCGGAGGGGAGTCATCGTCCGACGGCAATTCTACGCCAAGTTCGCCATCATCTTCAACAACATCAACACCATCATCGTCACAACAATCATCAGATAAAGACTGCTCTGATTTCTCAAGTTATGACGCAGTGGTCGAATACTGGAACGCCAAAGGTTATTCGAAAACAAACGATCCGGAAAGGCTGGACGGTTGGGGCAATAGTGTTGACGATGGTATTCCGTGTGAAGCACCTGATGGTTATGACACGTCAAAAATTAATGGAAGCCCAGAACAAATCGCACAACAAAATGCGGACCGGGACAAGGAAAATGGTGAGAACGCGGGTTACGCTGCAGGCAAAAGAGACGGTTATAAACAAAATGAAAAGAATCCGGTGATATCAAAGGGTTCAGCGGCTTATAAAGAGGGCTATGAAACGGGCTACGACAAAGGTTATGAAGAAGGAAGCGAAAAGATAGGTTCTGAGAAAGATAAGGCTGAAAAAGACGGGTATGCGTTAGGCAGAAAACAAGACAAAAAGGAAATTCCGGCAAAGTATAAAGGAAATGAGCCATTGGAATCGGCGTTTGCTGCCGGATTTGAAAGGGCTATAAAAGAAAAGGATGAGAAAAAGAAAGATAGCCTCTTTGCTCTCGGCTATAAAGCGGGACAAAATGATAAAACCCAAGTCACGGATGACTTAAAGGGAAGTTACCTTGAGGCTTATAATAAGGGTTTCGAGAAAGGTCAGACGGAATTAAAAAAGATTTATTATGATAAAGGGTATAACGCCGCCTTTAAAAGGCTTGAATATAAGAAGCCTAATCTGCCGAAGGATAAATACATTAAATGGTATAAAGAAGGCTTTGATTCAAATACCGGGGTTGATAAAATTGGGCAGCCCGCTTATGACATGGGAGCAAGCGGAGAAACCCTTCACGTCCCTAAGAAATACATAGCGTCTAAAGTGATTTACAAACACTATTATAAGTTAGGCGCTAAAGAATATGAATCGGAACAGCAAAAAGAAAATGTACAAACCTCGCTGGGGATTGTTGTTGTTATAGCCAGCTGGCTGGCGCGCCGGCTCTATGTCGCAAGAAAAATGGTTTCGTAGGGAGGAAGGCAATTGGGCGTTTATAGAAAAGTGTGTTATAAGGTTGAGGACGCGTTCGTCAAAGTCCTGGCAAGAAAACAAGATCCGGAAGAGGTTCGGGAAAAGGTAGCAACCTACAGACTGAAGAAGGAAGAAGAAAAGGCAGCCAAAAAGAATTTGGCCAAAGAACGTGCTGCTGAACAAGCGAGGCAGCGAGAGATAAAGAAAGAAAGGCAACACAATGACGTTTTAGCGCTTCTTTCAAAGGTTGTAGCTGTCGAAAGCCTGGATTACACAAAGTACGAGTATGATGAGGTAAAGGCAAACAAACCATTTTTCCGGAACCTTATTAATAAGGTTTTTGAAGAAGACGAACAAGGGATAACCTTCTTAAACTGTGAATTTGATAAGTCCAGCAAAAAGGAAATCAAAGGCTATCTCATTGTAACAAATAAAAGAGTGTGGTTTACGAATAAGGATTTGGACTTTCAGCAAAAATTCCGATACCAGACGATTAAAGCCGTCAATTGGGAAAAGGATGGGCTGTTAGAAAGGGAACTGAAGATCCAATATGGCGTGAAAAAATTAGAGTTCGATGAAATTTATGATGCTGATCAAATGGTCCGTGTCGGGGAATTTATTGTTCAAAAAAGCGGGTTATAAAAGAGGCAATAATTTTTAAGGAAACTATAACTCTGTTGCGTTAGCGTCAACCGAAAGACTTTTTGATTTATGGACTGGCAGTATCGTTAACTTTGTAAATTTGAAAGCGGTATGCCATTTATCTAAGTTGGCCTTTATGGCGTAGCTAAGGTAGCTTGCGCGGAACAACCCAGTCAGAATTAAATGAGTGTCCCGCGCGCTATCTGCTCATCTAGAAGCTGCATATTTCCTTTAACACTCTTGGATATGTCACACAGTGTGTCGATCGCTTTCGCTTCATGATGTGAAAGCTGACTAACGATATCACTGAAGAGCAATGCCATCTCTTCCAGAATAGATAAAGCTGCCTGGTTGTACAAATAGACATTGTGGTAGTTTGATATTTGAAAGGCGGCATTATCAAAGTATGGTTTGAAATTAGCGAGCAAAGTGGGGTAGTCGGTGATTAAGCTGCCGACGGCATTTCTAATCCCTTCAACATCAGCGGCAATTTCATCAAGCGGCTCTAAAGCCTTATTAACAACGCCTTTAATTTTGTCATCAAAGCTAGTAAATTTGCTTATCAGTGAGCCTACCAAATTACCATGAAAAGCGATCTTGGCTGCTCCTTTAATCGTTGCGGACAATATTTCCAGTCCGTTTTCGATCGTAAAAAGTGTGGTTTCCAATATGTTTAATAACGGAATTAATAACACGTGCGTGTCGTTTTTAAATCTCGAGAAGGAGAAGTCTACGAATAGCTGCTTTATTCGCATATGTTCCAGCATATAAGGAGACTCTTCGATCTTATAAATATTTGCTCGCTGGACGGTTTTAGTTTCTCCCGGAGAGGCATTCGTTTTAATGGCACCCGCTAGGCCTTCGTCACGGTCTTTAAACGCATCAGCTGTTTCTTTGACTTGGCCCTGAAATTCAGTTAATTGATGTAATACAGCATCCTTATTCTTGGCAATGATGTCATAGTGAGCTTTTAATTCGCCAACTATGGCATCTGTAAATTTTTCATTTTCAAATAAGGCAGGGACCTTTTCGTGGATGGTGTGTTTAATGGCGCCTGCAAAGTCATCAATATGATCTTTGAGATTGTAGAAATGCCCCTTTAATTCTCTAAAAATACTTTCAACACTAATGTCCGTTGATGTTAACTTTTCAATTAACTCAGCTGGCGGAGAATTCAGAATGGCATTTAGCGACTTACAGTGTCCTTCTGCAACATTAAGTAAAGAAATAAGTTTATCAACAGCCATCCTGAGCATGCTTTCCGACACCGCGATGCCATAGCCAAAAGAGCTTTCAATCGCTTCAGAGAAAGTCTCTTGAAGCGATGAGACACGATGTCTATATTGACTCTGTTCTTCATCGACGATTGCCACCGAATGGCCCAAATATTCCTGGACAAGCTTCAATCTGTCTGTCACATTGCCATGCAAGGCGATGGAAAGTGTATTCAGAGTTTCGTAGTTAATATCAATCCTGCCCGATCCGCCCCTGTATAGCGACTTGCCCGTCCAGATGCTCGTCACAATACTATCATCAGCAGCAATATAAATTCTCCCGAAGCCCGGCTCACCTTCAACTCCAATGGTGTAAAACTGCCCCTTTTCTCCAGTCTTACCTTCCCCTCGTATATACCCTGTGTGGTTTGTACCGAGTTTGCTAAACTTAGCAATCCCGTTGTTAATAATATAATGTTTACCCGGAATCCGTTCACCCAACCCCGCGGATTTCTCCGCCAATGTCAGGGGGTCATATTGGCTGAAGTAATTGGTAATGTTGTCATAAGATTTGTCCGGGTCGATCATATTATCAGGGAGCAGGGCAGGGTTAAGTGTGACGACCTTTACATCAGAATGCTCGATACCCACCGCGTTCGCCAGTCCGCCACCAAGGGAATTACCCGTGACGGAGGTAATTCTATGGCCGTTTTTTTCATACTTGTTTTTCATGTCATTGAAATATTTTTTAGCGGCTTTTATCTGTGCAGGGGGGACGTCGCTTAAAAGCTGTGCATCGGTAATTTTATCCTTATTATCAGCCGTTCCTACAAAGACAATGGATATATCATCAGTTGAGGTATTGACAACAGTCAAAGCATCTAACCCGCCCCGCCCGTTGTAATTTATATCAATTACACGATAATTATAGCCGTTAACAACAATCTTTTTATCCCTAGCCGGGGTTTTATACGCATGATAGCCCGCTAATTCAACTAAATCTTTATCATTATTAATAAGTTCTATATTATGCACAGGGTCAACCTTATCTTGGGGCATTGAGGGTAACCTCTCTTTCTATTTTTTAATAATATCGTTTGGATATGAATGCTCAAGGGTGTTGTCTTTTGTCCCATCTCCAGTTTTTCTATTTATGCGATTGTCATTTAGTAGAATGGAATAAGATCCGCGTGGTAATCCATCTTTATTTTCAATATCAGATACTAATTGATTTAATATTTTTTTATCGGGTTTAACACCCTTTTCCTTCATAAACATTTGTATTGTTATTAAAACTCCCTTGGGTTTGTAGGAAGTTCTATTAAATTGTCTTTTCCATTCTTTTTTACTGAGATTGGGGTTTTTTAAATAAGCTTCTAAAAGTTTGTTAAACACATCGCCATAGGTGGTAATATAATAATAGGAAGTACTATATCCCGTAGCACTCACATTTGCAATAGCCTCTTTTGACTTTCCTGTAACAGGGTATTTTTTCACGATACTGTCTAAATAATTATTCAGATTAACTATCTCTTTATCAAATATTAAGGCAAAAATACCGCCCATAATGGCATCCTCAACTTGCCCCTCTTGTGACCAAACCCCATCATACTTAACTTGCTTGGTTTCACGATCTATCGGAACAATGGCATATGTGTAAAAATGCGGTTCACCAACAGATTCCACAAACACCGTGGCACCGTCTTTATTGCCAACAATGTTATGAACCTCCACCTTTGTTTTATATTTATCTAGGAAAAAGTTTTTAACAGCCTTATCAATCTCATCCTTGTGAGCTTCAGCGATTTTGTCAGTTGCTTCACCATTTTTGAGCTCGTAACCCTGGCCCGTATAGTCCTGAACACTGATGTATTCATTATCGTTAGTCTTATTTTCAGAAGTATCGCCGTTGCCGTCTGCTTTATGCTTTGATCCATCCATGCCCCCGCACCCCCCTAATAGCAATGTTAATCCTATTCCAAGTACAATTACCTTTTTCTTATGTTTCATAGAGTGAAAACCTCCTAATCTAAGATGATCATTCGGATCCCAAAAAACTTTGCTCTTAATATGTATGTGTTATTGCGAGTATAAAAAGGATAAATTTACACTTATATCCACCCTTTATTATAAAGAAGTGTCAGGGCTTTGTGAACGTTAAATTGCCATTTTCGTTCGCATAGGGCAAAGGATGGTAAGAAGGGAGGGGCTGGGGTGGAAATGCTTAGGTCCTTGTGTCCATATCTAGAATTTATAGCATCTAACCAAATTCAGCTGGCAGGGAATTCAGAATGGCATTTAGCGACTTACAGTGTCCTTCAGCAATTGGCACCGGGTCTGTTGTTAGCGAATGAATATATTGTTCTTCAAGAATTATTGCCCGCCGCAAAATGGGTGAATGCTGTACCTATGCTCGATAATATACTAGCTATAAAAGACGATGCGGAAATAAAATATCTTCGGCATGCTGCTAGAATTGCGGATTTGGGTATGGAAGCGGCGATGAATATCTTAGAACCGGGCATTAAGGAAAATGAAGTAGCCGGAGAAGTAGAGAGAGCTATTCGTTACGGCGGCAGTGAATGGTCTTGGTCGAGCACGCAAGGGACTGAAGTGGGCTCGGGCTACCGTACCGAATATAAATCCGGTGTCACCCAACCTGCAACGGAAAAGCCAATTGATAATAAGCGGAGTATTGGGAACCATAGGAATCGGTGTATAAGGTCTACTATATTGTTAACCAATTAAAATTATTTACTGAATATTTGAAACCAATAGGGATTTCCCCCGTATATTTTATTGAAAAAAAGGAGGAATGACCATGTTCAATGCAAACCATTATGTTCCAATAGTAAGGTGGAAGAGAGGTGAGCAAAGTGCACTAGAAAAATTAACCGATTCAATCAAAGAATCTATGACTCCTGTGATCGAAATCCCCCCAATAGAATGGGACTTCGATAAGGAAATGCCTAAAAAGACGTTAGATGAACATTTAGGGGACATTAACAAACAAATCAAAAATTCTTGGAATAATTCAGGGCTTGTTTTTATCGATGCCTCCCAAGTCTGCCCAGAAGATGATGAAATAATGGAAGACGGGCAACATCCTCTCGAATATATCTTTAACTTGCTTGATTCCGATGGCATTTCGGCCGTTCCAGTTTTACAATATAATAACGGACCAAATTATTATGCTGCAATGAATTCGATTGTTTCAAAATACGAATCTGGATTTTGCCTTCGTTTATATGATAATGAGATAGAGGACATTGAAACCGTTATTGAAAAGATTTTTAACAAATTTGATTTACCGCCGCAAGAAATTGATATAATAGTTGATTACAAAGAATTAGATCCAAAGTATACCTCAAGATTATCCCGATTAGTCATAGGATCCCTCTTAACATTTCCGCAACTTGAATCTTGGAGAACATTAAGTTTCGTTGGTACAACAATTCCTGAAAGCTTATCCTTAATTAAAACAGGAACCGACGGCAGTATACCAAGATCAGAATGGCAATTATATAAATCCATCATACAATCTAAAATTTCTAGATATCCTTCTTTTGGAGATTATATTATCTCTAATCCAGAATATACCCAAATAAACCCTAGGTTTATGAAAATGGCAGCTAACATTAGGTATACTACTGAGAATGAATACCTTATATTCAGGGGGTATTCCGTTAACAGCTTTAAACATGGAAAATGGGGTCAAATGAGGGGTTTGTGTGAAAGGGTCGTTTCTCATCCTATATATTGTGGCAGGGATTATTCTTATGGTGATGATTATATATTTAACTGCGCCAATGGCCTTGAAAGAACAGGTAATGCCGAAACCTGGAGGAAAGTTGGTACAAATCATCATCTAACACTTGTGGTTAATGAGCTCGCCAACCTTCACGAACCTTCAACCAACGATTAACAGCTCCCTGTATTTCACTAAGGCTTATTGAATTGCAAATTTTGGCGTATAATTCTTCCCGAGGCTTGCTTAAAAGTCCTTTTTGTAAGCCTCTTTCTTTTAAAACTTCTAGTGCCTCATCCCTCCATAACAAATGACTTAATGAATAAGGATCTACATTATTGTTGGTTTTGCCTTTCCGGATTTCCCTAATTCTATAATCGCCTTGATAGTAGGTGACCAACCAGATACCCCACCATTTAGGTATCACTTCCCTAACTTCTTTCAAATGGTTCCGTTGTATCACAATAGTCATTTTATCAAATACCTTATTATAATCTTCCATTTGAGAAGGCAACCTGAGCAAGTTATCGCTTTCACTCTTAATTTCAAAACCATGCAAAATGCCATTAATAACTGCAACATCTATTCGTGATTGGCCGTGAAGGACGCCCATTTCATTAATTATTTTTGTTGAATTGTCATCTCGATATATATTATGAAGATCTTTTAATAACAAGTTCCTCAAATCCTGATCTTTTAATTTTCTCATGATATCACCCCCCGAAAGAGAAAATAATTTATTATAACCTAGATTATTCATAGAAAATCCTTAATAAGACGGAAAATGCTTATCCATCAAGCGATTTCACAATATCTGTTACGCATCAAATAAATGAAAAAA
>NZ_SLXK01000021.1 GCF_004341035.1 Scopulibacillus darangshiensis | reverse complement strand
ATTTTGGAGGCTGGCAAGCCTTTTTATTTTTTTGCTTGTGCAGCGTTATGTATTTTTACGCTGCATTACTATGTACTTTTATTTTGCCATATACACCACCTCATTCTATGAGACATACAACCGCCAGTCATATGCTTGAAGCCGGGGTCCCTTTGGTTGTGATTAAGAACTTTTTAGGTCATGCATCATTGCAGTCGACCCAGATTTATGCGGAAATTTCCCAAGACACGGTGAACAAGCATTTAAAAGAATGGAATGAAAAATGGTTCCCAGGTAATATATCAGAAGGGAAAACTTCTAAGACATCAAATAGAATTCCCGATTTTCTGAACTAAAGACTGAAACTTTTGTCAAACGATTATCTAAGAAAAAAGAGAAGAATTGTTGTATGTTAAGACATACGGTAATTCTTCTCGGATGATCAATCTTCTAGGATAATGGGCCTTATCTAAGTTCTCGGATAAGGCCCATGCCCGGCGAAAGTTTGATGAAGCCCTAAAGGCGCTTCCAGCATCAAAGCAATCAGCACCCGTCGTCGCAAAAGAAGGACTCGAGTTCTGTAACCAACTCTTCGCGGTTGAACGTGAATTGAAGGACAAAACCCCAGAAAAACGCTATGTAGGTAGATTAAAGCGCAGCCAGCCCATCTTGGATGTTTTTTTGGCATGGCTTAAAGTTCAGGAATCAAAAGTTCTCCCTAAAAGTGCCATTGGCAAGGCCATTCACTATTGTTTAAACCAATGGGATAAACTCGCCTCCATTATGAAGGATGGTCGGCTAGAGATAGATAACAATCGTAGCGAGCGCTCGATTAAACCTTTTGTCATCGGTCGGAAAAACTGGATGTTCAGTAACACACCACGAGGTACTCATGCTAGCTCCATAATATACAGTGTTATTGAATCGGCTAAGGAGAATAACTTAAATCCATTTGACTATCTCACCTATCTCTTTGAGAAACTACCAAAAATGGATATCGAAGATCGAGACGCGTTAGATAAACTTATGCCTTGGTCATCAGCTATCCCATTAAGCTGTCGCGTGTTTAAAAAGAATAATTAAATCATAATTAATCCTCATCTAAAAACCTAGGTGGGGATTATTTACGCTTACCCCGTTTCTAAACTCAAAGATATCATAGGTGTTCAATGTCATCTTTTGGTGTGACTGTTAGGCCTAATAATATCCCATCAAAGTATTCAGGGATGGCACGGTATTTTTTATAGATACTACATTGGCTTTCATCGACAATAATTAAATCAAATATTGATAGAATAAATGATAACCGATATTCAAAACAATAACACCATTTAAAAATTTTGCTCCGAATTAAACGGAAACCCGTAATTTCACAAAGCCCTAAATACCGATTAAAAGTTCCTAATTAAGTAATATTTTATCTAAGTAAAGGATAAAGTACGTATAAAGGGGTGATATTAAATGGCTGATAATATGTCTAAAGCAGACAGAACCAAAACAATGAAAGCCATTCGCTCACAGTCAAAACTTGAAAATCGCCTTACAAAAGAACTCTGGAGAAAAGGCTTTAGATTTAGAAAAAATGAAAAAACCTTATTCGGAAAACCTGATATCTCTATTAAGAAATATAAAATAGCTATCTTTATTGACTCATGCTTCTGGCATGTATGCCCTATCCATAGTACAGAACCAAAAAGCAATCAAGAATATTGGAAAAAGAAGCTGCTTCGTAATCAATTACGGGATATTGAGGTTAATAATTATTACATAGAGAATGGCTGGAATTTAAAAAGAGTATGGGAGCATGATATAAAACAAGATTTAGACGCTACTGTAAAAGATATAACTAGTTTTATCAATGGGATAAAACAAAAAAAATAAGCTTTAACTTTGGAAAAGCCAAAGCTTAGAGGACAATTATATTGGTAATTTAGTCTGCTTTTCATTAAGAATTTCATTACTTTTTTGTTTGTTTCTCCTTTGATTTAACAATGAACCTTTTCTAACTTTCTTCGTTTTTCCTTTCGATAACATTTCACTCAGCTCTTCTCCCCACTTTGAAGACTCTGTTTTATAATTTATTCCAGCAAAGGATTTTAAAATAGCTTCAATAATTACCTTGGATCCCTCTGGTGGAACAGCCATTCCAATTTGCTTTCGTACACACTCTTTGCCGCCTACAAATTCAAACCAATCTGGGAACGTTTGTAATCTTGCTCTTTCACGGTTGGTTAAAGCTCGTGGCTCAGCATAATGGTACATATGTGTTCCACCGCCACCGGAGCCTGTCACAGTATAAGCTGGTACATCAGGATTTAGACGCTTATAAATATTTGATAATTTGGCTCCTTTAACATTCAATTTTAAATGTTCAGGTGTACCTTCGTACCATGCGTTTTCTCCTGGAGGAATATTCTCAAGCATCTCAATTACTTTCTTTTTGTGCTTTGTAAACTCATGATTAAAGGAATTATTCAGAATAGGTGGTTCTTCCAACGCCTGACGGGTAGTCTTCCAAAGTGAAGGATCTTTGAATGGGGCTTTTGGTACTTTAAAAGTCCATCCAAAATCTTTGTGGATACCTACTATAATAATCCTATGGCGATTTTGTGGTATTCCGTATTCCTGAAATTTATATAGGTGAGGAGTAATGTTGTATCCAGCATCCTCCATCTCTTGTAGTATTTTAACAAAAGCCTGTCCCTCGTTGGCACTTTCAAGACCACCAACATTTTCAGCTATAAACCATTTTGGGTGATGGTGTTTCAAAACCTTTATCCCATATGAATATAAAGGTCCATATTTTCCATCTAATCCTTTAGATTCTCCGATAATTGAGTAATCGTTGCATGGAAAACCAAAGGAAAAACAGTCTATCCCCGAAAGTTTAGTAATATCTAGTTTACGTACATCTTCACATATAACTGTTTCTGGTTTATCTGGACATATATTATGACGAAATGTTTCACAAGTTGATTCATCATAGTCATTCGCCCACTCATGTTCTATTTTATAGACTACTCCATCCTTTTCAAACTGTGCTAATTTTGCCCCAAGCGTTAAACCGCCTGGCCCACAAAACAGCTCACCTTTTTTAAATATCATCTATGACAACTCCAAATGTTCGTACTTTTGTTCGATAAATTAAATTATACACTATACACGATTTATTGGGAATACACAAGTCTTACTAAAAAAAAGACTCCGAATATGGAGTCTATAAGGGATCTATATCTATCATTGTTATACGTGAACAAGTTGAAAACGCTAACCGAATTGGCTTGGCTTTGGAGTAATCTTATTACATAACTGGCAGTAATAACACTCCCGCTTACGTCAGTTCGAGAGGTTTTAGTGAACTAAAGTATTTAATCTTTTAATTCGAGTTCTCCATTATTTGAATATTTATAATAATACTAGAGTATTTTTGAGGATTTTTTTAAAGTGTCACTCCCAGAGTCCATATCAATACAGGACTCAAGTTTCATAATTGTGCTTTTATACCCCTGTCTACTTAACAAGGGTCACTTCATATAACTACCCTATATTTATACTAAAGTTAATTATTAAAGAACCCTAGTCTTGGATCAATAAGTAATGTTCTATCTAAAAAGAGATTCCCTAACTCACATGAAGTTTCAGGCAGATAAGAACAACTATGGCATGCTGCACCATTAAGATTATTAACACCTTGACCCGAGGACTTACCAATTTCCGAACAAACAGGATCAGAACTGCACCATCGTGTCTTATCAATTGCTTTATAGACCACCGGAAAGAAGTTTTCTTGTCTCCCCATTCTTACAAGACCTCCAAACGTACCATCTATATCACCCGAGGAGGTATAGATTAATATCCCGCATTGCTCTTCGTTTAGATATAGCCTTTCACGAATAGAAGCGGAATTATAGCCACATGTTAAAGCCAACTCATCGATTATAATGTGTGATAGTGTATGAAGGAGCACATTTCTTGGCTTTAAAATATCATCGTCAAAATTTGCTTCTCTTTTCTCAGCACGAGTAAGTAACTTATTGAAATAATGTTGGACATCTTCTCTTTGTTCCCACGACTTCAATTTTTCATAATTTATAGTAAAGAAAATTCCTTCTCCATAAACCTTATAAGCAGGCAACCAGTTATTTTCAGGAAAATTTGGGTCTTTAAATAATAATTGTTTACCTTTAATTATTTGGTTCTGTGCCACCTCATCATCATTATTTGATAGTCTATTAAATCCTGTTAAAACTATCGTTTCTTTTAATTTGGTTACTCTGTTTGTCATACTAAAAAAAGTAGTGGCATCTTTATCATTTACTTCTTCACAAGTCCATTCTTTTTTAACCTTTAGGTTTTTTGTATCAATTTCCTGTGTTAGTGTTTCAAATTCCTTTTTCCTTAATTCTTTTTCAGCATTCTGGGTACTTACTCTTTCTTGAGTTTGCTCTTCCTCAATTCTACCCTCAACGTATAGAATAGCAAGTTCAATATCCGAATACTTATATTCTTGTATTTCAGGAGGGCATAATTTTTTCACCGTCTTAATTTTCCCATCCATATTATTAGCCATATCTAGCCAAGATGAAGTAACCCCATTTTTTTCAAACATATCTATAAGTTTTTCTACTTCAGGATTTTCCCCCGGTAAATGAATTGCA
This sequence comes from Scopulibacillus darangshiensis, assembly GCF_004341035.1. Taxonomy (GTDB): domain Bacteria; phylum Bacillota; class Bacilli; order Bacillales; family Sporolactobacillaceae; genus Scopulibacillus; species Scopulibacillus darangshiensis. Next base: position 73,218 of record NZ_SLXK01000021.1, on the reverse strand, counting down.
CTTATTGTATTAGGATAATACACACTTATAGAATTTTTTAATACTGCAATTGGATAAGAAGAACAACTATCCTTATCATTTTCAGAACCATACCATGGTTTATGACCAGGACATTGGTATAACTTTTTATCATTTTTATTTAGCATTTTACTTAATTCACTTACTCGATCCTCGTCCAAATCAGAAGTAGTTTTTCTGGACATTATTCCCCTAAGTGGCCTTTCTTTATTACAAGTGCACTTAACTTTGAGTGAATCGAGGGTTGCTCCTCCTGTTGAAAGAAGTTTCATTTGCCCATCACAAGAGGTATTCTCATCACCGTGAACCCATTCCCTCCATGGGAAATCAGATATGTGGCCTTGACTACAGACTATTACAAATGGAACTTGAATCATCTTCATTTGTTTTTTACATTCTTTACAATCTAACCAACTTGTTCTTGATGACATAGAAGTTTGATGTAATGTTTTACATTTCGGACAATAGTGCCAAGTAGGGAAACGTAACAATGGGATATACAAATCCGTGTTTGTTTGAGTTATCGCACCTCCTGCATTTTTGTATTGATAACTTGGTCTAAAATCTGGAGGCATCAGTAATTGTTTTACCTTTAATAATGATCTTAATCTAGGTTCTTGTATTTCATATTCATCAAACATTTCTATACGATATTCATTTTTGTCATGATACCATTTATCAAGGGCGCCAATCATTGCTGATTCCCCTTCAGGACTAATAACAAGAGCACCGGGTCCAAATGTTGTAACAAGTTGCCCTCTTCTTAAAGGTAAATCTTTCATGAAAACAAACCCTCCCAACCACTTTCACTTTCATTATGCTCTTCATTGCTGTATACTGACGCAATGATTCCTCTACATTCTGAATCTACATTTCTCATTGAATTAATCATCGACCTGGCATTTACCTTTAATGCATGGGGAATCGTAGTACCTGCCGAATACATATATCCATTTACCTTAGGGTCTACTCTCCACGCAGTATAATTTCCCTTTTCAAGTCGTTTCAATATCTCCATAAATCTGCTTTTCAATTCCTCAACTTGTTCCGGATCAACAAGTTCTGCTCTTTCTATTAAGCGATTATAAAAAGGGACTATTTTATTATTTAGGCTCTTCCGAATTTCTTTCCAATCCGGACTTCTAGAAATATCATCATTTAATGCTTGGCGCAAAAATCCAATAACAACAGCATGCAAACCTCTATCTAAACATGAATCAGAAAAAGGAGTAACACTTGTAGGTTCTACTTGAGCATACAATTTTTGATGGTATTCCCTGAAATGTTCAAAATGGGATTTATCTCTTGATTTTGTATTTGAATATAAGGTAAATATTAGTCCCGGTCTTTCCCACCAACGACGTCCAACACGACCACTAACCTGAATATATTGGGCTGTCATTTTTGGTTGTCCTACTATGGCCATTACCGATAAACGATCAATATCTACACCAACTTCAATAATGTTAGATGCTAGACATAAATCAATTGTTGAATTCATATCTTTTTGATCTTTATTAGGTCTATATTCTAGTTTTAAATCATCAATAGTTTTTGAGATTTCATGGCTTTGCTTTCTTGATGTTAACTCAAGAACATTATTAATATATCTAATATCCTTTTGAAGTCCCTTTCTCATTGCCATTGAATTTGAATATTGAGGTATGTCTGTTTGAGTTAATGTCAGACCTCCGCCTAATTCCCGCAATGTATTATAGAATGAAAGTAAGGTCCAATAAGGATCTCTTTCCCGCTCATTAATTTCGGCAGTTGATTGTAGAATAGATGAAAATGCCATAACCTGTGACATCATAATACGAACAGATGTAGTATAAACTCCCACATATTTCCGCCCCGGCATTGGCTTTCCTGTTTCCTTATTTATTGCTGGAGTTGCGAAAAAGGAATCTTCATTTTCAAGTCCCGGACTTGGGAATAATCTTGCATTTTCTCTACCGAATAAAGCACGAGCCTGTTCTTCAAATTGTTTAATTGTCGCTGTTGCTGCTATAATTTTTGGTTTGATTACTTTTCCTTCTACATTCTTTAAACATAATTCTTCAATTAAGGCCTCAAATAGACCTGTTAATGTTCCTAATGGCCCAGAAATTAAATGTAATTCATCTTGCACAATTAATGATGGAGGACTGTTGAACCTTTCTCCGTTTGGTCCAATACCAAATAACGCTCTTGCCTTGGGCTGCCATACTAATTGTACAAACTTATCAACTGTTCCAATTAAGAAGGTCGGGTGTTTCTCATATATAGTTTCATCAACAATGTAAATAGGTAATTCCTCGTGGAAATGACAATTTTTATCCGGACAATGAACAACTAACCTATCATTTTTAATTTTGTACCCAAAGTAGTACCTTTTCTTGCTACCTTTTTCATCGTAATAACCTAAATTTGCTCCACACCATGAACAACTATTAACAATAAATTGCTGTGCATTTTTTTCGTTTTTCTGAAGTTTATTTAGAGAGGTCTTTGCAGCCTTGTTACTATTAGGAGTCGTATTTGAGCCCACCCAAATCCCTATAGAAAAGGGTGCATCACCTAATTTTTTACTGTTTTTGCTTCTGAGATACTCTAAAGAACAAATAAGCCTTGAAGATCGCTGAAATTGGTCGGCAGTTAAAAGTCTTAGTGTGTATCTCATCATAACGTCAACACCGGAATCCAATGGGTTTTTTAAACGTCTTAGTATCATTTGAAACGCTGCAACTCCTAAATAGGCCTCCGTTTTACCTCCCCCTGTAGGAAACCAAATTAAATCAACCACTTCTCTTGCATCACACTTTTCATCAACCAATGACTCAATTGACATTAATATAAATGCAATCTGGAATGCCCTCCAAGTATTACTTGCATTCTTTAGACTGATTTCATCCTTAACACTTTCTTTAAACGGTTTATTAAATATAATTTGTTTGTCCTCTACACACCCGAAACGTCTGTCTTTACCATTAACTTGTTGGAGAAGTATTGCTGTATTCGCTAAACGAAATGCTTCTAGAATTTGTTGATCCTCAAGCAATTTAAGACCATTTTTCATTCTATCTAGACTTTCTTTACATAGTTTTAAATGCTTTCTTGCAATGGGTTGTAACAGTTCCGGGACATTATCAACCCCTGTTGATTTATTTTCTATCCACTTCCTATAACCTTCAATTAAAGGCTTTAGTATTTTTTCAGGGGATTCATTACTCGAAAGACCAGCAAGATCACTCATTTTAATTTCTAGTTCAACTTTTTTCCCATCCTGATCGACAAAAACGTTTGGAGTCATACTAAGTGCTTCATACTCCGGCATAAAAGTTGTCAATAATTGCTGGACATTCTTAGAATTTTGTTCCCAGTCTGCAGCACATCCATGACCAAAAGCATAGACTCCTTCGTTTCGATAAAGAAGTTCGGTTGAAGCCTCTTCATCACTCAACAACTTTTTCATTTCATACTGTTTTGGATAAACAGAAAAAGAGTATTCAACTGGTGTACTTATAGTCATTATTGCTTGAAACAATATTAACTGTTGTCTATTAAACTTTAAAACCGACGAACGGTTTGTAACACTTATGGTGACTATATACTTATCCTTAACTTCACGAAGACGAGCCTAAAATTGAATATGATAATGGGAGATTTTCTCCCCTTTTTTATTTTTTATTTCAACTTGTTTTTCCATTTGTCTATGATTAATAAGGTCGCTCAAAGGTAAATGCCATATTCCTTCTACAGTTTCCCTCAACCACCATTGAACACTATTACTTTCACCCTTAACTTTTACATTGTGCGGTGTATAGGTTCCACCTTCTATTCTAACTTTTAATTTAGGAAGATCTTTATTAACACAAAACGTTAACCCCATAGTTGAAGGCATAAAATCATTTCTTTGAGAAAACAATTCTACTTCACCATCGTCTTCTGTCGTTTCCAAGCCTTCTTTACGCTCAAATAAGTTATCTATCTTATCGTCTTCCTGAACTTCATTAGGTTCCTCACCAATTGGGGATTCAAGGGCAACTTCGTCATTTTCACTTGTACCTAATGGAAACAAATGGCCGCTTACGTATCTTTGGGTCGGAGTTTCTCTTTGAAGAATTTCTTCTTTTACCCCGCCAACTTCCCAATAATAAGGTTTATACAATTCGTCTTTTGAATCAAATATCGTAGTACCAATCGGATTTAACTTTGTATAATGCTCTCTTATTTGACCGGGTCCTATTATCTCTTCTTTGACATTATCCATTACTTTTCGACGGTTGTAGAGCGATTTTTCTAACGAAATTGCCATAGTAATAAACTCCTTTTCTGTTAATCTATGTTCATTGGCTTCATAAGGTTGTATGGTGCAATTAAATGTCTTGAACGATCTATTGATACAATTCTTTCAATATTAAAGGACGCCCCATTAAACTCTTTTGACATAAAAGTGTAATACCCTTTTTCTTGTAACTCTTTTAAAATATCATTTGATAATTCAGCCATTAATTTATAGGAAATAATCCTTCCTGCTTTCCTATGCGCAAGTTGGATTATCTTCATAGTTTTATAAGTTTCCTTTATTTTATCCTCATCATACTTTAATGCCTTTAGTATTTTCGGAAGTTCAGTTGGACAAATTGAATCCTCATTACACCATGACCTTAACGAAGCCATAGAGGCAGTGTTAATATTATACTTATTTACTAATATGTCACTTACTCTTCTTATTCCTTTTTTCTTTACATTAAAGCGCAACTTATCCTTCCACTCATTTTGAAGAAGGCGATATTTTTTAGCATTTTTCGTTAGAACATCATGGTCAGCAACTTCAGCAATCAATTTGCTATCCCTATCATTTCTAATTACAATATAATCATCTTCTTCTATGTCCTTAAAACTAATTTGTTTGATAAAATTACCTTTTTCATTTGGGGAAAATACCCGTATTTTTGAATCATTTGGTGCAAATAAGAAACGATCATTCTCCAGATAAACGATGGACGAATCAACAGCATCTTGAAAGTTCACTTCTAATGTATTCTTCTGTTCTTCTAGAAACCTACTTACTGCCATATTTAATAACTCCGCTTGTTCTAAGGTGAAATTGCTTTTCTTTTGTATTGGTTCTCCAAAAGAAATATTATCAAATATTGTGCTATACACACCTTTCTTGTCTATATCCTCAAATATCTTTTTGGGGCTTATTGAATTAGTAAAAATATCATAGGATATAAAAGCAACCGTCTTACCTTTAAAGGTGTTTTTAACATACTCACCAAAATAAGCGGGATTACCTACAAAAACAACTTCATCAAAAGTTTCTATATCTTTCCTAAAACTGTTTTCAGTAAAATAACTTACCTTTAAGAATGATTTCAACCCATTTTGGATTAATAATCTTTCCTCAATTGTAATTGCCCTTTTTGTAACTATTGCTACCTTTAAGCCTGCTTCCGCCTTGTTGTTTATATAATTGCATAAGTATTCATACAAATTATTATTTGTACTTTCTATCACTTGCTTAAATGATTTTGCTATTTGAATTACAACCTTTGTGAATAGTTCAGGATAACTCTTTTTAACCTGAATAAATTTTGAAAGAATTTGGTTTTCAGTATCTTTATTGATCACCTTATTATACTGGAGTAAACTACCTGCTATCTTAAAAAACATTTTCTTTAGCAAATTCAGAACTTCTACCAAATGATCGTCATTTTCATATCTATTTTGAATTTCTAATCTGAACTTTTCTATGCTATTTGCAAAATGTAATAATTCATTACTTTCTACTTGTTTAAATAAAACAGTCTTATCACCCAAACTATATTGGTCTAATAAATTATTAAAGTTCATAATAATTACCTCCAAGCAAGAAATTCAATACCATTAGGTATTGGAGCATCAATGGATTTTAAATAGTCGACAACCTCCTCAGTAACTATTTTGTGATCACCTTGCAATAACTCTCTTCTTAATTCTTCCTTCACTTCATGCAGTCGATTTTCGTTGTCAGTCCTGCCTGATAAAATAATTTTAGGATTTTTAGTGAAATGCTTGTCTTGTTTAATAAAACTATATAGACCCGAATAAATTACCGGAACCTCCCCATTAATTTCTACATCATTTCTTTTCATCTGAGATGAAATAAATTTCCCGTTTGTGTAACTATTACTGTTATCAAAATAAAGGAAGTCTTTTATTGTTCCTTTTACACCCTCATAAATAAAAACTTCCATACTCATAATTCCACTAATTTGACCTAAATTTCCAACCAAGTAATAAGAGTCTCCGGGATAAAACTCAACTTTATTTAATTGGCTTGATGTATACAAAACACTCAACAATCGACTATTTTCTAAACCAACTTGTTGCTTGTTACTTACCTTTCGTGTTCTTTTAATTTCATCAAATTCTTCATCTAAAAGAATAACTCTATCAATCCAATATCTTTCAGGAATCCCTCTTTCAATCTTTCCGTCTTTTATCTTAAGTATCATTTCGTTTTCAAAAACAGGGCTAGGTTCTACAGAGATAACTGATGCTTTTCTGGCAGACTGTTCATCCTGATAAATAATTCGACTGCCCTTTTCTAAGTTAATTATTGTTTTTCTTATAGATTGCATTTGTTTACTTTTGGAAAATGTTTTGTCTGCTATTCCCATTGCAATAAATAATGGAAAGAACTGTTCACTGGGAAGAGATAGTATGAGGTTAATAGATTTTTTATACTTAATTCCATGGTCATTTATATAAGCGCCTAATTCGAATGCAAAATTGATCCAGTCAGGTATATCTATGGGAACCTTTCTTCTAAGAACTTTTAAATTCTTAATGGTCATTCCATTCACCACTTTCATAACCCAAAATTGTAAATTGTTCATTATCTTATACTAGTAATGTTATCACATCGTTTGATAAATAAATTTAACCTTTTCCAAATTTATTCTTTTTTAGGCAATTTTTTAGTACATTCGGCAATAAAACTACAAGAAAATAAATTCCCATATTTTATACTTCCGTATTCAAGTGGAAAATGCGAGAGTTTTTGCATGTCTATAGATACTGACAAGGAACAAGTTGACAATAACTTGTTCCCTTAATGTTTTTATAAACCCAACTTTCCCGACTATTCTTTCTCTATTACTAATTCCACTCTCTTTTTACCACTATTTATGATACGGTTGTCAGTGATTCATCTTAAATATAGACTATGATTTGCCTTATTACTAATTAAATAGTACTCTTTTGAAATTTTCAGTACATTTTTCCGATATGAATTATTTCCTATTTATGAAATAAAAGGGAGTTTCTTTATAAATATTTTATAAAGTGTCTTTGTATATCCATCATATTTCTTCCAGTTTTATTATTTGAGATAATGCATAAAAACTTTCTTGTTGCCATCCAAAATAACCCAGTGTTCTAAAGATAAGTTCCTCAACATACTCCAATTTGTCAATCTCCTCGCAGCATATGATGTCTTGGAATTCACCGTCGAATTTTTTGGCAGCTGATCCATCTTTAATACACCATGGGCAGATACCCTCAATCTCTTCAAAGAATAAAAAGATCCAACATAACAGACACCACGCTCCTTGTTACAAACCGGGCAAATTGTTTTAACTTTCTCAAACACATCCAATTCAAAAGGATTAGGATTGTACTTAAATTGGGGAATGCTAATTTTCCTTATCTCCCTTCTTTGTCTTTGTACTATATACACCCTGAGACAACTGTCATGAGCCTTTCTTCAATCCGTCGCCATGATGCCGTCAGATCAAGCGTACAAACCCGAACCTTATGACCAAGCAATTCAAATGTTTCATCAAATCCCTTATCAACCTTGGGATATAGCAGCACACCTTCTATAGTCATCTCAGCCCCCGCCATCAATTTAGCATGCTGCAAATAGGCATTGAGCTGATAAAGATGGGCACTGCGGAGTTTTTCTACATCAAATTGTTGCGACAATGCTGAGACATAATATTTTGTATCCATGATGATATAACGGTTTGCGCTTTTCATGGATATGTCAGTGATCATTTTTGGCAGCATGGGATGATTGCCCCATGTAAAGGTTTCTGAACCAATCGAAAAACCTGGTAAGTGAAGCCGGTAGAATTCTCGAACAAAGTCTTCAAACAGGTTGCCTAGGTTTTTTGATTCATCAATCGTATCTAATCTATTTTGGCTTTGCCCTTTTTCTATAAAAGCATCGGCAGCAATCATTTCACTTAAGTAGAAGGCAAGATGATAGGCCTTATAGCGTCCTTTCACATTTAACGATTGAAATGTTCTATTAGTCAACTCAATGCTTGGTATATCCAAAAGGTATGTAAGTAAACGACTTGATTCAAGTTGTATCTCTTTACCTACCGAATTGTCATTCAGAATTCGTTCAAGTGTTGACTTTAATACCCTGTTGGCAGTCACATTTGCATCCATTTCATCCCATTCACACACCATTTTCGCCCGGTAGAATGATTGATGTTGTATGGATTCGGGGAACTGGATCTTTCCCCGAATCGTGCCCGTTTCTTCTTTAACTGGCTGGTATTCTTTTACCAAGCCTTGACGAATCAACCGGCCAACTTCTCTGTTAAACAGCATTGCCCACAAATCAATCGGTGAGGTTGGTTCCTTGGTTTGAATGACTTCTTGAAATTGATCAAGCGGGTATCTAAAAGCATACATCAACATATAATAAAAGTTTTTAACGGGTACCTGCTTTAAGCTTCGCAATGCAATCCCCCACTTTTTGAGGCTCATCAAACCAGTATTCTTCTAATAAAGGTTTAATTTCGAAATCAAGGATTGATGCCAACCAGTCATGCTCATCTTCACCTTCAGGCTTTTTATTGCAGAAATAGCTATGGCCAATTTCATAGCCTTTTCCTGCATTCCGAAGATCCAAGGTGATTTCTTGATTTACCTCTTTCATTGTCACAACCAGGTGCTTAATAAAAGAATCAGAGAATTGTCTGCTCTTCATGAATGCTTCGAAAGCATCCTGTTCAAACCCGGGCTCGAGACTGACAAAAGCAAAACGGCGGCGTAGCGCGATGTCAACAAGAGCTATGGAACGATCCGCCGTATTCATTGTCCCGATAACGTACAAGTTATCTGGTATAAAGAAAGTCTCGTCATCATCCTTTTGATATGCAAGATGTACCTTGTGTGCGGGTCCTCTTTTATCCCCTTCAATTAACATGAATAATTCGCCAAAAATTTTGGATAAATTCCCCCTATTAATCTCGTCAATAATGACATAATAGGTATTGTTAGGATCCTCTTGTGCCTTCTTACAAAAGGTATAGAACAAGCCATCTTTCAAGCGGAATTTTCCATCTTCTGTCGGCTTATAGCCCCTAACAAATTCTTCATAAGAGTATGACTGATGAAATTGAACGGAAAGGATATTGTCTTCCGTTATTTTTTCTTGATGAAAATATGCTAGTCTTTTAGCCACAAAAGTTTTCCCCACACCGGGAGGTCCTTGAAGAATAATGTTCTTCTTCCTGTCAAGCAATGCCTTCATTGTATCTACCTTATCCTCAGGAATAAATAGATCCATTAAAACATCTTGTCGTCCGTACGATTTTTGTTTTTGTAATCTGTTATCTAAGTTTGTTCGAGTATAATTACTCAGAATGTCGGAAACTAATTCTTCGTCGGATGTTATATCTGTCAGGGCTTTAACTGGAAATTTGTGATTTGACAGTTCTGTGAGTTTATTATCCGTCCAATTGACTTTTCTTATGGATTTGAAATGGTCTCTTTCAGGATCGTATGTGTACTCTGAAACAACTTCACCAATCCCAAGTACTTTGGTTGCCCCTCCTTTAGCAATCAGGCGATCACCCGGTTTCATTTTATAGACAAAATCATAGTTTGTTCCGGTATCATTATATGGATTAACGTTGAGGTTGTTGGCTTTTATTAATGCTTCTTTAATAGATTCTTTAGTTGTATATTTTGTTAAGTCTCCTAGCTCTGGCCAGCCTATTGCAATTTCCCCTCTTTTGTAAAACTGCGCCCATTCCTTTCCTTTCTCACCAGGGGATATAACCCATGTTAATTGCTGTTCATTTTTATTAGATTCAGATGTTTGTTTCTCCCGATAAGTCTCGTATAAGTAACTCAAAAATTGATCTATTTCCAGCCAAATCGGCACATCGGATCTTTTACTGACGATAGTCAAGTATTGCTCTTTTATTCCAGATTGTTGAAGCGCCTTTTGAAACTTCATAAACTTTTGCCCATATGAATCCCCTCTAGATAACTGGGGATCTATATCCAAAATATTTTCAGCTGCTACTCTGTCACGTTGATTGTAAAAACAATATTGATCAGCGTATAGGTTGCCTACCATCTCGCCAATAACGCTGCCGCCAAATCCAAATAGCTTGTATTCATCCGAATTTAATAAATCATCGATAATCTCATTTACCGGTATTGAATGATTGATTAAGTGACGAAGGCTTTTTTCATACTTTTCTAATGGACCATTCATGTTGCCAAGGGCACGCTTGCGGGCGAGTGGCATACTGAATGAATTAATATGATCACCAATTTTCTGGATCTTTTCCCAAGTTAAATCTCCTTGTGAGACTTCCTTCCTAAACTGCTTAAAGAAAAGATAATTATCTTCAATGAAAGAAGAATTTCCAAACCATATATCGGCTTTGCTTGCAAACTCTTTTAGATATTGTTCTAGCATTTAATGCACCCCTTATTTGATCTTCTAATTAAATGGGATTCTCACTCAATTATACATCTAATTATTTCAATTTCATTACAAACTAGCGTATTTTGTAATATTATTAAAGTTCTTCTGCTCTTGAAAAATGAAAGACCTGTTTTACTGGTTCATTTTGTCCGTTGACTGTAATTCCGCCGATTTTCCTTAATTCAAAATTGCCTAATGCATTAGCTTTTTGTTTTGCCATATCCAATGCTTTTTCTTGAAATTGTTCAAAGTCGTAAGGATCATCTGCAATGATAGAGATACAGAGAAAATCTTCAACTACCTTGGCTTCAAGTATTCTGAAATAGGGTTTATAGGTTAGCCCTTCACCTTCCACGCCGGGATATATTCTGCCAAGAATATCATCAATCCCACTCAGTTCATTATCTAGTTCCTCATCATCTTTTTCTGAGTACCCCCAGTTTTTATCCATACAGCATCCCCTTCGTTTCTAATATATTGCATACATAAAATTGCTTCCTTTACCTGTATCGGTTTGAACTATATCCGCCTTCATTTTAGCTTGATATTACATTTATAAGAACGCACCGCGTATTAAGACCATAGTCCCAAAAAATTAACACGCTTTCTTAATACAAAGGAAATACTCCCGCCCACGAAGGCAGAACGGCCGTCACAAGCAGGAGTATTTTTTACTGTGCTAAGTTTGCTTCATTGCCTTGTTTCTGCCTAATAAGAAAAGATAGGATGCCGGCAATGAACAGGAAGATAAAGGCCACGGTGAAGAATAGCCCGTTTGCAATCAGTCCCCATACAGCAACAACTAAAAGGGCGATGCCGGCGGTTTTCTTGAACTTCCATGATAGGAATCCAAGGACAATGGCTAAGGCTGACAGCCAAAAGACCGTGGCCCCGCTATTTGCCATGGCATCCTCGCCAAAGACACTTCCGAATACAGTTACCATGAAACCGCTCGCCAATCCGAATAGTCCGCCTAACATTGATAATACTGCTACCCATACTTTCATTCGTCATTCCCCCTTTGGTTATTTAACCGGAATGGTCACTGTAACCGTTTTGCTTGCCATCGTCTTATCATTGAAGATCTCGCCCATATCAAGCTTGATTTCTTTAACCCCTTTCACATCCAATGTATTGGCTTCAGGTACATCATAGACAATGACACCATCCATTTTCACACCACCGTTAATATCGCCTGACACATTACCTGATCCGCCAAATAGACTTGCTGAAAGCTGCATGTCACCAATGATGGCATTGCCTTGATCCGGAAAGAACGAGAGCTTATCTTGAGTTGTGTTCTCTAAATTTAGTCCGACTTGAATCTTGTCTTCGGATAATTTCACCTCTGCAATGTTAATCTTCAGTCCCAACATTTCCTTTGATACATTGGCATTGAATGTTTTTGAAGCATCATCTTTTTTCGTGGATGCCTTCTTATCTTGCTCTTTGCCGCTTGCTTTCTCGGTATTGTTGGATCCTCCCGTTGCAACATCCGTTTCCCCGCACCCGGCTAATACACCAACAGCGAGCAAACCTACACCTACAACTGACAAAAGTTTTTTCATTAAAAATTCCCCCTTGTAATCTTTGCTATATCTGAATTATAAATAACAAGGTGGATAAAAATTTGCCATGGTTTAATGAATAAAAAAAGCATTCCCTTAAAGGAACACTTTGGGAAATGCTTAAATATTATATAGTTTTTGCACCTTTTCATTCTCTGCCTTAATCCGTTCACGAAGCGATGCCGGCTCGATCACCTCGACATCACTTCCCCATGTGAGCAGCCATCTGACAAGGCCGTCACTAACTGATGCTTTTGTCCTTATAAAAAAGGAATCGTCATCTGCCCTCTTGATATCCGCGTCAATGCCGAATCGGTCAATGATAACATTAATCAGACCGTTTTTAAATTTCAGCTTGATGACATCCTCCTCACCCGAGTACATATGAAAGGATCGGTTCACGTAGTCAGGAATGTCAATGTTATGATGATTAAAGTGTTCATTCTTTACCTGTACGTCCCGCATCCGATCCACGCGATAATGTCTTACTTCCCCGGCACCTTCATAAAAACCAATAAGATAATAGTAATCATTATTCCAAATCAACGCGTAAGGGTGAACCGTATAGACTCTACCTTCGTGGCTTAAGACGAACGCTTTGTCAACATTATACCTTCCGTATTGGTATGTGATCTTTTTCTGGTCAGATATCGCTGTCCGTATATGATCAATGCCATATCTTACGGCTGGACTCTTCGCCTTAATCACCCCATCAAGGAAAATTTGCTTTTGCAGCCTTTTCGCCGTCGTTTGACTTTTAAGCATCTTAATCTTCTTGATCAAATCCTTCGTTTCCTTTTCAGTCAGAAATCGTGCGGAAATAACCGCGTCAAGCAACAGCCTGATCTCGTACATTTCGAACAAACCCTCGTGCCTATAAAACTTTCTGCCTTGCTTGCCCGTATTTTCATCAATCATAAAGCCGCCGTCGCCTAAAGCCCTGAGGTCCTCCCTAAGGCTTTTATCCTGCACTGCAAACGTCTCGCCCAGCTCCATTTTCAAATGTTCCTTTATTTCCCCTAACGACAGTTCATTTTCTTCATCCGTCTTTGTCCGCAAAATCTCCATAACCTTGATCAAACGAAGCCTGTTATTTTCCGCCATAATTAATCCCCTTTAATCCAACCCCATCCATGTATATAGGGTATTCTTTATAATTATAGCCTACCATCAAATATACAAATATAGCAGTATGAAGGCGTATCGCTTGATTATATGCCTTTACCCCTATAAAAAAGATCTCAATTCTCTTTTTACATGGCAGCGTGTCATTAAACAGTTTGTAATAATATCCGCCATCTGTTCGGGCTTGTCTTCCGCAAGCGAAACTTCCTGTTGGTGGATTGCACTTTGTTACATTTTCACAACCTAATAACCATCTGATTTATTTTTTGATTCAATTTTGTCAATGAAAAAGCTCTCCAAAAGAAGATAAGCAGCACTTAATCGGTGCTGCTTTGACTCATTATACTTCAGGGCGCGTATTGCACTTATCGAACCACATCCCGAATTTCTTCATTCCGAACTAACTCTTTAATTCGTTGATCAATACGTTCTATCTCATTTACAGGATTCTTCCACCAATTCCTGCTCCAGATTCGTTCGATTGTCCAGCCTCTCGATTCCAAATATCTTTGACGATAAACATCTCGTTCTCTAGCACTTGGAGAACTATGATACATGGCCCCATCGCATTCTACTCCAAGGATGTATCTTGAACGATCTTTTGGATGGAGCACTGCCATGTCGATTCGATAACCAGACATCCCTACTTGTGTGGTGATTTCATATCCTAGATTACGAAGTTGCCTGTAGACTTGTTCTTCAAATGGGGAATCGAAATGAAGAGTTTGTTGTACAGCATGTGTACTTACCGCTTCATTAATCTCCTGGATCACTGCCTGGATATCTTCTACCTTCCCACCAGAAACAGCCCTAGCATATTTCAAGTAAGACTTTAATAGCTTCGGCCCCCGTTCGGAGGTATTGGCTATATTTAAGTCTTCCGGTTCGATGCTAGAAACCACTATCGCCCCTTCTTTTGCACGGGTTACCGCTACATTTAATCGATTTTCTCCGCCTTTTTGGTTAAGCGACCCGAACCGGTTGTACACTTTGCCTTCTTCATTTTTTGCATAGCCGATGGAGAAAATGATGATATCCCGCTCATCTCCTTGTACATTTTCAATGTTTTTGACAAATAGTCGTTCATCAAGGCTACGTCCCATTAGTTCATTATAAAGGGTTCTAAATTCTTCATCTTCAGCTGCAACTTCATCAATCACATCTTGTACTTTTGACTGTTGTTTTGCGTTAAAGGTGATGATCCCAACGGTTTTACCAAGCTGTTGTTGCAGTATACGTTTTAACTGCGCGACGACTTCTAGAGCTTCCACTTCGTTCGACCTGTTAAGCCATCGACCATCTACCTTCTTCCATACAACCCCAGGTGGCTCTCTAAATGATGCGACGTTTGGTGCAATTTGAACATAGCCATTATAGAAGGCATGATTAGAAAAGTTAATCAGCTCTTCGTACTTAGATCGGTAATGCCATTGCAAAATCTTCTCCGGAAAACGGCGTTTAGCTAAGTTTAGTAAACTAACGGACTCATCGGTATCAAACTTCGCCTCTTCCTCTTCTTCATCTTCATCTGCGTACCCCGCTCGGAACAAATTAGACGGTGGAAGCTGCTTTTCATCCCCTGCTACAACGATTTGTTTACCGCGATATATAGACGGCAAACCGCTTTCCACTGTTAACTGAGAAGCCTCATCAAATATAACGATATCAAACAGACCTTCTGTTAACGGGAAAATGGACGACACCATTTCTGGCGAAGCTAGCCACACTGGCAAAATATCCACTAATCCTTTATCCGCAAAGTCGTTTACGAGTTTGCGAAGTGGCCAAATCATTCTCTTTTTACCTGTTTGATGTTTTAACTCTTTTGCTGACTTTCCTTGTATTTCGTGAACGGACTTTACCTTGTTCTTCAGTTCGTGTACTAAATACTCTGCCGCTACTTTTCGCTTTTCTTCTAAAAGATTAGCGAATGAATCGCGTATCCTTCCAAATTCATTTGTAGAGATCTTCTGCACATCTGGATACTTTGCTTCGATCTGATCAATCCAGTGGATATATGCTGAGTTTTTAAAGATATCTACCCAAAACTCTGACAGTGATTTTTCTGTGTTAAGATCTTTTTCCTGCAGGGCAGTGATAACAGTTTTTGTATCGTCACTAGCCTGTTCCCAGAACGTATCCATTAATTTCAGGTCATCAAAGTCACGATGAATATACTCCAATAACAAGTCTAACTCTTTTAACGGAATATCCCCTTCTGCAACGCGGTTCTGTAATATCTTAAGGTGATCCTCTTTTATCAAGAAAGACAGGATCTTCATGTCATCTGCCATAGCTTTCGTTACTTTTCCTAAGTCGTGCATAATCTTTAATGACCGTTTAACTTTCAACCACTCTGGAGAAGTTGTTCCTTTGAACTTCTCCCCGTTTGTAATCTCTTCAATAATCGACTTTCCCGTGATCGTCGTCCACCAAAAAATGCGCAAACCCTGAAGGGTACGTTTTTGGTCATCATCTAAATCTGGATAGATTTTATCTAATCGATGTTGTACTTCCCATGTATAAGCAGGTGTAATCTTTTCGATATCAAGTGCTTCAATATAGTCCGTTGCTTTCCTTGCTTTCTGGATTAATGCTTCTAATGTTTCAATCCCTTTTAATTTCGCTTTCATGTCAAAAGCAGCAAAGCTCTTTCGGCAACTTAATGGATAGTTTTCCTGTCCAAACTGATCGTACCACTCTCCATACGTATACACTGCCTCCGATATATCCCGTAATGACTCTCTCGTTAATCGGTCGATCACACTATTTAAGGAGATAATCTTGTTTGAATCAGTTATCGGTTTTGATGTACCATAAAGCTCGTATAATTTATACCCATTTGGCTGCTTTTCATAAAGCGCTTTAGCAATCATATTTAGAAACTGTTCTTGATTATCTAACCGAGAAGTAAAAGTTATCAGCTTTTCAACTGATTCCGCAAACTTTACCTCGTTATGCTCTAAAACGGTAGAAATCTTTTTATAAAGCGCTTTTCGATCCACTTTCTCATCATGCACAAGGGCAACATGGTCACTTAGCCCTAAACTATTCATCCGTTGATATACGACATCTAAGGCCGCACGTTTCTGACAGACAACAAGAATCTTTTTGTTTCGATAAAGTGCGTCCGTTACGAGATTTACAATAACTTGCGATTTCCCTGTTCCCGGTGGTCCATGCACGACTAATCCCTTTTGATGACGAACCTCCCTTAAAATTTCTTCTTGGGAACCGTCCGTTCGTAATAGATTCAAAATATCTTCTTTTTTAATGGTCTGCTCGTCTTCTTCCACACCACTGGGTAAGACACCTGCCTCTAATGATAGACCATCTTCTGAATTAATCATCTCTCCAACTAACGATAGAGAACTGGTTTCTGAAAGGGTGATCAACTCATCATAATCACGAACAATGGAAGAGCCACCTTGTGGAAAGTCACCAATGACCGCATTTTCAAGCAATGTCATATTGGAGACCTCTGGAATGTCACTCGCCTTATATTCCTTTAATCGGCTTAGATCTGTTTCGGTAAACTGCACCTTCACCTGTTGCTTGCCCAAAAAGGATATAATTTCTTTAAAATTCATGGAACGTGCGACTGAAACAGCCTCTTCGAAAATCTCCTCAGAAAAGTTGATCTTATTTAATTTCTTCATTGCTAAAAGGAGTGTCCGATTTAACTGTGGTCCGCCTTCCTCCACATTTAACACCCATTTTTTCATCGTAATATTATCTTTTTCCAACCGAATAGGGTACAAGAAAAGGGGAGCTTGAATAAAGGTTCCATCGTAGAGAACACCTGATAGAAAAGGGTAACCCAAGTAAAAGTCATGTACACCCGTTTCATCTTCCATTGCTTTAATTTGACGATAGAGATCTGTTAGCTTTTTTGATAAATTCATTGATTTCTCATCATCAAGGGAAGGCTGTAATAAAGTAATCTTTCCTTTCCCTTTTTGCTCTACTATTTTCTTTATAATCGACTGTGCGCTTTCCTTACCTTCTATGGAATCCAAATTTGCAAGGTCAAAACTCCATTTCTGATAAATCTTCAATAAGCGAATGGAACGATTTCTTTTGTTTATGTTGTTTAGCTTATCGCGCATGTGTATTAGATGATCTTTCATTTATATCCTTCTTTCAAAGCTGCCTTAATAACTAATTTTGTTAAGGTAAATTATACTTTAAATTCGAGCAAAAGGTAACAAAATTTGGATTGTAATATTTTCTAATGATACGCATTAAGTACAATGAACCCTTTTGTCATAAACCTACCATCTTATTTTGCCACATTCTCTATGTATACAATCAGTAATCACCTCAAAAATTGTATTAAAGCATATTTTCAGGGTGGTCGCGCCCCATAAGAATGCTGCCCACTGCCAATCAAGGGTTTGTTCGCGAAAAAGGCTAGCCGTTCTTTAGAATTACAGTTCTATATCGAAGACGTCGTCCTCGTTCACGAGTCCTCGATGCTACCTGTATCCGAATCAATCCCCCAGTCCCCACCCTTCCTACAAATCTCTTATCTTTCCTATCTCATTTGCCTTATTTCACCAGAATCAACTCTACTTGCGCATGTGTCTTAATTGATATTCCCATCATCACAAAAGAAGGTGTAATCACCGGATCCGTTGTTATAGACACTTTTTTCTCATGACATGCAAAAGGTACACTTCATTTATGAGCCATCGCCTTAAAAGAAAATTTATTTTTAATCAAAGGAATGAATTTCATAAATACTAACCCTTAAGCCACAAGGCTTTCAGGACATAAAAAAGGAGGTACCTCCCCAAATCTCGAAATAGTTAAGTACCACACAAAACTAATGAGATCGGAGGAACACTCCCTATGTCTATTATACGACAAGGAAGCCTGTTTGACCTGCAAGAATTATATGATTTGGGACCTACCCAACGTTATGACGCTATTTTATCCGCCATTAATACGGACTCCATTCTTTATAAAGTGAGTAAGAAGTCATGGCTTGGTGCCCCGACTGAACTCAATTATAGAGCTATGATAAATTCACTTTTCATTCGGATCATCGAACGCATCCCTACAGTAAAGCATTTAATCAAGCGCTTAGACGAGGATTTCATTTTTAAATTGAATTGTGGATTTCTTGTATCAGATACCACACCTTCAGAAGCAGCCTACTCACGTATGGTCACTAAGCTTAATGATTCCCCCATCCTTGAAGAAGCGAAGGAAACCGTGGTGCTCCAAGCTATTTCTGAGGGATTCATCACTGACGATGCCGTTGCCGTTGATGCCACTCACTTCGAAGCCCGTGATCAAGCTCCCCCGAAGGAGGAAAGGCCTGAAAAGGCACCTAAAAAATGTGGACGAAAAACAAAAGCGGAACGTGAACAATGGTTGATTGAAAAGGCGGAGCGCGAGGCCAATCTCCCACTATTTGAAAAGAAAATTGAGGCTCAACTTGATGTGCCTCTTGCCGAACTTCTGACAAGCGTCCCACTGGACCCACAATGGGGTGTTAAGAAAAACAGTGAAGGTAAAAATGTCTTCTGGTATGGGGATAAGGCCCATTTAGCTGTCGGGACAAAATCCCAAATACATTTTACAATCCCTCTTTTCATCGGGAAATTTAAATGATGGGAAAGCCGCTATACCTTTATTAAAAGGCATTTCTGAGCGTCTATCTCTCCCTTCGTTAAAGTATGTTATAACGGATGCAGGGTATGATTTTGGACCCATCTATGAACAGATCCATCGGATGGGTCACCAAGCTGTGATTGCTTATAATAAGCGAAATGAGCCTGAACCGATAGGGTTTGATAAACATTTCGCTCCGACTTGTGTTCGGGAGCATTCCTATCGTTATGACAGTTTTGATGCCAAATACGAATCACTGAAATACACACATCCAAAGGAATGTAAGGATTGTCCTTTGGCACATGATGACCTTTGTCAAAAGGTCTACAAAGTCAAAATCACGACAAATCTTTGAAGGTACACGGCGCCTGCCCGTGGTTCAAAAGCTTGGAAAACCTTATTTAAGCAGCGCACCGCTGTTGAACGGGTTAATGCGTATCTAAAGGAATACTTCCAATTGGATAATGTTCGTTATCGTACGGGTAAACGTGCTAAAGTTCACTTTGACCTTGTGACGCTTGTTTATAATGCTTCAAAATTGGCTTGTGATCGTATCAATCTTATGTTAAGTCAACAGGTAGCTTGATTTTTTTAATATCTAAGGAATGCCTAAATGGTCGTAAACAACGGAAATATGCGAGACTCCTGCGGGAACAGCGAGCCAAGCGAGACCCCGCAAACGAGGAACGAGCTTGAGGAGGCTCGCGGATCGCCCGCGGAAAGCGAGCGTATTTCCGCAAGCAAAGCTAAGCACACAATTTTTTTAAAGAAAAACTGGAATTCTGCTTCTATGACCTTTTAATCAAAAGCAATTATGAAATTGAATCAAATAGTAATCATTTATTAAGCAAAAATCAAGACTTATTTGTGTTTAGAAAATGTAACTAGTTTGGAGAAAACGAGGTGTAAAAAATGATCACCGTCCAGCGTTTATTAGAAAATCTAAAACCGTACGATGTACAGCTTATATCCGACCAAGGGGGCGCGGACAAGCCGTTAGAATATATTAACATACAAGAATTTGCACTTAGGAGTGAGCGGATAAAAAGAATGGCGTTATATTGACTACGTTTACCTCATTCCTTGAATCGGGAAATATCATCGAACATTTGCTATGGCTGTCATCAAAAGAAATTCGTGCAATTGGCATCCACACTGTTTTCATTAAGAGCCGTCAACTTTATGACCAATATACTATGGCCACACAGTTGACGGCTCAATCTTTTTTCAATATGACAAATATACAGGCTGAACTGACACTTAAAAATAAATAGATGGTCGTGTTGATTAATAATATTCAGATTGAAAAATTACTCGGATTTCCAAAGATATATAAGTATCGAATTTTCTATAGCAATAATTGAGCATCAAAATGAAACCCGAGTAAATGACCATCCATATTAGCAGTCTGGCTAGTACACTTATCGTTAATGCTTATTTATTCCAAAACCGAATCAGTTTCAAAAGAAGTTCTTCCCATCGTTTTTTTATATAAAGAGACAACATCTTCTATATTTGTTTTTCTGGGATTTACTGCAATGTTCCCGCTTTTCATCGCATCTTCTGCCATTGGTAAAATATCTGATTCACGAATTTGGTATTCAGAAAAATCCTTTGGAATATGAATGTCCCTTGATAATTGTTTAACGGCTTCTATAGCTTTATAAGCATTTGCCATAAGCGTTTGAGTTGGATCAATATACTCTCCTATAGACTTTGCAATATTTAGAAATTTACCTGGAGCAGCCGGCAAATTAAATTCCATCACATGAGGAAGTAATACTGAATTCGCTACACCATGTGGCACGTGATACTTGGCGCTTAAAGGATGGCTCATCGCGTGAACATTTCCAAGTCGTGTATTGTTAAAGGCAATACCTGCTACAAGACTTCCATATAGCATCTTTCTTCTGGCTGAAAGATTTTCTCCATTAAAGACGGCTTGTCTTAAATTAGAGGAAATCGTACGAATCGCATCTAACGCCAGTGTTTCTGTTAAAGCATAAGACATAGTAGATGTATAAGACTCAATAGCATGGACGAGTGCATCTAGTCCGGTGGCGGCTGTAAGCTTTGGAGGCAATGTTATCGTTAAAGCCGGGGCTATGACTGCCCATTTAGGAGCAAGCATGCTGCCACCCACTGTTAACTTGTATTCTTTAATAGGATCGGTCACTACGGTAAAAATAGTGACTTCACTGCCTGTTCCAGCCGTTGTAGGGATGGCTAGAAGAGGGAGTGGTTGATTTGAAAATCGGTCAATACCTTCGTAATCCGTAATGCGACCTCCATTAGTAGCCAGTATGCCCAGTGCTTTTGCTACATCAATAGGGCTTCCGCCTCCGAGCCCAATTAAGAGATCAGGTCGAAACTTTTTAAGTAAATGCATTCCCGTTTTAACAGTGTCGGTCGTTGGGTTAGCCTCCACATTGGAGAACACAGTAATCTGGGCATTTGATTTTCGAATTTTCTCCAGTACCTTCTCAAGAATTTGAGCTTTTTCGATGCCTTCATCGCAAATAATCATAACTTTTTTGAAACCTTCACGGTTAATAATTTCAGGAACATGCGAAATAGCACCTACTCCAAATAATAGGTCAGGTCCTAAACTAAATTGGTTTAATCTTTCTAGATACATATACGTTCCTCCCACTACAACATTTTCATATAATGTCTTTTTGTAAATTAACAGTAAATCTGTATAAAGGGGGGATATTTATTCTTTCGGCACCTAGCCACTGGAGTACTCCATGTACTTTCTGTTCAGATTATGGGCTGTGATAAATTCTTCATAATAATCCTCATAAGGTTCTCCATGGTCGATGAGACGTTTCAGATGTTTGGCTATGCTTAATATTTCATTCTTCATAAATATTAGATTTCGTTCGTATTGTTTCTTATAATAAAAAATGTCTTGTTGGACTAATTGTTGAGGAGAATCCCCTTTATGGATGGCTTGCTTGATTTTCTTTTCCCTTCTTTCAATAATCAGTAGATACTTTTCTAATTGGTGTTTATATTCCTTTTTTAAATACATGCCTTTTTGGTGTGACGTTACATAATATTTCACATCGAATTCGAGTGTCTTTTTTGCTGATTCAATGAATTGATCAATATTACTATCTGCATCTCCGTAAAATGGACCGAACGTGGTTAAATCGATATCCCCAACTAAGAGGATTCCGTAATCAGGTATATAAGGGCAGCAAAATCCTTCGGAATGTCCAGGAGCATGGATCATGCTAACTTTTACACCCGACATTTCAATTTCTTCATCATAACGATACGAGCCAGTAACGTCCAACGTTCTCTTTCCAAGTACCTTACCCTGCCACTTTTTATTTTGCTGGGATTCTATCCATTTCTCGATCTCTTCTTTTCTAAATACAGCATAAATGCCCATTGCTTTGCCAATTTCATTAATATCGGATATTTTATTTACATCATTATGATTAATCAACTTTTCCGCTTCAGGGAATAGATGTGCTCCCCAAATGTGATCAAAATGGTGGTGAGTCAAATAAATTTGCATGACTCTATGTTCCTTTTTCATGTATTCAAAAGCTGTCTGGCCTGCCCCGCAATCAATAAGTGTTGAATGTTCTTGACCTGCTATAAGGAGTGACGTTGAGAAAGGAACACGACTTTTGTTATCCCCCATAATAATTTCAATAGGGCCTATTTTCTCATTCATTCTTACCTCCCTCTCTTTCTTAAAGCTTACCAATATTGTTTTAATATGATAGATAGCTTCCTATCAATTTAAAGGTAACGTTGTAAGCTTCAAAAGCGATTCACACAAGGTGAACCGCTCTCTATACCTCCTCCTCAAATCACGCATTGAACAGAGAATTAAATTCCTTGAGTAATTCCAGATTTCCTTCTATTTTCAAACTTCCTTCATTAATCGCTTCCTCGGGATTAATGGCTCCCAAAGAAATTTCCTTCCACAAATCACCCTGCAGATGTACAATCAAGTCGGATTTTTCTGAACAACCTACACGAACTTCAGCGATTCCACGACGGACAATGACTGTATACGTTTCATTGGTATCTGTGATTTTAAAACCTACTGCAATCCATTTATCAAAACTGGCATGAGGATCAAGGCGTATAGACATATTTTCAAAGAATGTTTCCAACGGCATTGCTAATGCATTTGCAAGCTTCACTTTGAGTGGAATTGGTCTAATAGGAAGTTCACCAGCTAATTCTAATGCCTGGGTAAAGTAATACGATCTGCCCGTTGAGCTATGAGACGACTCCCCTAACTTGTATAACGCTTCCACTTTTAATTCCAAAGCGCTTGTATTTTCCGGCGAAACCGCCAATAACATATCTGAAGTTTCAGCTGCCCACTGGTACTCTCCCGTTTCTATCGCCTTCTTCCCCTCTTCAAGTAACCGATTACTTCCACCCGCTATATCAATAATTTTCTGCCCACGAACTTTTGGAGAAAGTGAGCTCAAATTGGTAGCATTTCCATCAAACCAACCTAGGTATCCTTCATAAATCGCTCTAATCGACCATGACACTTGTCCGTATAATTGTAAGATCTCAGGGTAGTCATCAAAATGCGGCGGAAGTTTAATTTCTTCTACTAGTTCATCAGGAGTCTTACCCTGGTTTGCACCTCTCACAACTGCATCGTGAACATACTGGATCGCATCTCTATACATCGTTAATAATTCGTCAATTCTTTCTGATCCACGGATTGGTTCCGAATGGCAGGGTACCATATATTCGGCACCGAGGCCGCGCATCTTATCCAGCGATCGAATCCATTGATGCACAGGTCGCGGCGCCGTACCTCGGATAGCATATAGATTCGGAAATGACGGATAATAGTTATCGGCACTTATTAATACCTTTTTATCAGGCAGCCAAATAAAAATTTGATCTTCTGTCTCACCAGGTGCATGAACAAGAATAAATCTGACTCCGCCAATTTTTAATGCCATTGAATCTTCGAATGTTTTCGTAGGGGGTACTAAGATAGGTTTACCCCTGTCGATACTAAGGGTGGGGCCTAGACCGGCACAAGGGACGTATCCTTCAGGAAGACGTGTCCCAAACTGTCTTCTTCCTCGAAGACCAAGTATGTCTTGCAACTGACTAAATTGCATATCAAAGAACTCTTTTGTCTTTTGGTTCGCGTAAACCTCTGTTTCTCCATTTAAAAAAGCAGAAGTGCCCATGACATGATCGGTATGTCCATGTGTGTAAATCACGGCAACCGTCGGCTTAGGTGAAATCTTATCAAACTCCTCCCTTATTTCCTTGGTAGCTTGTAGGCTCTCAGTCGTATCAACAATAACATTCCCCTCTTCTGTAGCAATCAAGATACAATTCCCCATCGCATAACCGATGGCGGAATACACGCCATCAGTTACTTTTTCAATTCTTTTATTAAATCGTTTCGCATGATTTAATAAGTACTCCGATGGAGAGGGCTTTTCACTAAATATTTTTTTTGCGTCGACCGTTTGTTGAAGATCTGATTTCGTCATAACTTCACCCTTCTCTTCTAATTATGGTAAAAAATTTATACTTCCTCTTTTGCATTTTCATTTAACATATGGGCCTCAAGCTGCACACGAATGGGCTCGGGGATTGGGTCTGATTCTTGTGTATGAAGATTGAAATTAACGTAAGTCGCAGTTCCTTTTGCACATAAGTTATTATTTTGATACAACTCCTCATAAACTACAAAACTTCTATTTCCTATTTTCTTAATCCAAGTCAATATTTCTACTTCTTTCCCAAAATAAATTTGGCTGACAAAATCAATATTTAAATTTACAACGACCAGCTTCCAATTATCAAATGATAGATTTGGCATGAACATTTTGAAAATGTCATGCCGACCTGATTCAAACCAAACCGGAACCGTTGTATTGTTAATATGACCTAAAGCGTCGGTTTCAGATACACGTGGGTGAATTGTTGTTTTAAACATTTTTATCCTCTTTCATCGTTTCAATAATCTCATGCTTTCAAATTCTTATTTTATCAGACAAGGTTCGACGATTACTCCTTCAAATGCGGCTTGATAAATCCGGTAAATATCATCTCGTTCCAATGGTAAAGGGCTTCGAACTAATAATCTCTTTTGTCCCTCTCCTTCTTCAGTTAAGCTATCAATTGCTGATTCGGGAATATTAAATCCTTTTAATGTATTTGGAATTCCTACATCAACTATTAGCTTTTTAAATTCATCAATACACTTATAAGAAGCCTCCTCTTCTGACAAAGAATGATAGCTCTCATCCAAAGCATCCAAAACATCTTTCATTCTCTTCGTACAGCTTTTTCGAATATATCCCATGACATAAGGTAATAATATTGCATTCGATTCTCCATGAGGGATATGAAACTTCCCACCTAAAGGATAGGCCAATGCGTGAACACCAGCTACTCCCGCATTAAAAAATGCTAATCCAGCTAAATAACTACCATGACTCATATCAATACGAGCCTGTTTGTCATTTCCGTTTTCTACTGCCTTCCGCAGTGAACGCCCAATTAAACGAATGGCTTGAATCGCTAATGCATCAGACGTTGGGCTTGCATTCACAGAAACATAGGCCTCTACCGCATGTGTTAGTGCATCAATTCCTGTAGCTGCTGTTACTTTTGAAGGTACAGAGACCGTCAATTCTGGATCAACAATTGTAATATCTGCTAAAAGATAATCATGAGTTACCACATCTTTTGTATTCTCTAAGGAAAGGACAGATATATTCGTAACTTCCGATCCTGTTCCTGAAGTTGTAGGGATAAGGATCATTGGTAACCCTTTCTTTTTAACCTTTTTTGTTCCTGTTAAGTTTAAGTAATGAGCCACTGGCCCTTCATGTACTGTTAAAACGGCGGCTAACTTAGCTAAGTCCATAGCACTCCCACCGCCAACACCAATAACCATTTCAAATTGACCTTCACGTGTAAAAGACACCAGCTTTTCACCAATTTCTAGTGGTGGTTCTGGTTCAATTTCAGTGTATACGGTAATATCATACCCCTCCTCTTTAAGGGGCTTAGCTACTTTCTCTACTAATCCTATCTTCTCAAGAATAGGATCTGTTACGACAAGAATTTTCTTTGGTGAGTATTTTTCAACTTCAGTCAGTAATTGTTTCAAAGCTCCCCATCCTGTATAACTTAACGGAGCAAAAACTAGTTTTGCAAAACACATAGCTTCCTTACCTCCTTTACTTCTTCTTTTATAATTCTGTTTTAATCGTAACAAACTGTAATTCTGTCATTTCCTCGATTTTATGGCACACCATTATTCACCTTTGAAAAGGGGCTTTCTTTTTTCTACAAATGCTTGTATCCCTTCCTTTGCATCTTTCGTTTCAAAACAAGCTTTAATTGATGAAAGTTCTTGCTTTAACAATGTTGTCAGATCAACTTCCTCACTTGCTTTAAAAAGCCGTTTTGAAAGAGTTAATGCAATTGGTGGGCCTTCTGCAAGTTCTTTAGCAACTGTCATGACACGTTCATCGAACTCTTCATCAGAGAATACTTTGTTTACAAGTCCGATTTGTTCAGCTTCATTCGGCAATATATCACAGCCCGTAAAGATCATTTCTGCCGCTTTCGTTTGGCCAACCAATCGAGGCAAAAAGTAACACATGCCTGCATCAGGACTTAATCCACGACGGATATACCCTGTTGTAACTTTCGCACTTTCAGACATAAAGCGTAAATCACATGCAAGTGCTAACGCTAATCCCGCTCCTGCAGCCACACCATTTATCGCAGCAATGACTGGTTTGTCACATTCGATTAAACTTATTGCTTGACGGCCAACCCATCCTAATTCATCTAATTGCTTGTGACGAGTTTTCCGTTCCGGAAGTCTAGCAGAACGATCCTTTAGATCAAGGCCTGCACAAAAACCGCGCCCTTTACCAGTTATTACAATCACACGAACGTCATCATCGGATGACGCATCTTTCAAAGCTAGCTGCAATTGTGAACTTAACGTATCATTGATGGCATTTAAACATTCGGGGCGATTTAGTGTCAAAGTTCGAACCCCGTAGTGTGTACTCGCTAAAAGTTCCTCTATGGTGATTCTCTCCCTTCTCGTATCTAGACTTTAACAACTATTTTCGATTAAGCCATTGTCCCCCATCAATTGTTATACATTCCCCATTAATATAATCTGATTGTGGAGATAGGAGGAAATAAGCTAAATTAGCCACCTCTTCCGGTTGGCCAAATCGTCTCGCAGGTATGCTGTTTATTTTTTGCTGATATGCTTCAGAAGAAGACGGAATCAAACGATCGAATCCACCAGTATTTTCTATTGGACCAGGAGCTATAGCATTCGCGCTGATTCCGTATTTCGATCCCCATTCGACAGCAAGCGTGCGCGTCATCGCCAATACACCTGCTTTAGCACAAGCCGAATGAATGACTCCAGCTCCAGAAGTCCAAGCATATGTTGCAACGATATTTAGAATGCTACCTTTTTGATTACTAGCAATCCACTCTTTCCCTACCGCTTGCGAACAATACCACGTACCATTAAGAACAATATCTATTACAGCATGCCAGCCATTGTTAGAAAGCTCTTCAGCAGGACATAAGAAGTTGCCGGCGGCATTATTTATAAGAAAGTCAATTTTCCCAAACGTATCTTTCGTTGTACGAACCATATTGTGAACGTTATCCGGATCACGCACATCCATTTGATAACAAAGTATTTGTCCATTAACCTGCTCTATTTCTTTCTTGGCTTCTTCCAAGCGTTCCAAGGTCCGACCCGTAATAACGACAAACGCTCCTTCTTTTGCAAACTTTATTGCCATTGCTTTTCCCATTCCACTGCTCCCGCCCGTAACGATAACAACCTTTTCTTTCAAAAAAATACCCTCCCTCTCCTTACCTTTTTAATTACCCTCTAAACGATTTAGATTATTGAAACACTCCCGCTGAAGTTCCCATTGTTTTCTTCGGTTTATCAGGTCTAGCAAAGATACTGAATAAAATTGCAACAATCACTAATAAACCTATATTGCATAAAAACGTATAGTTGAACCCAAGAGTTGTATTATCGCCAGCTAATTTTAGAAGATAACCGCTTACAATCGGTGAAATCATACCTGAAAAATTCATAAATGACGTACCAAGACTTGACATTAATCCACTTCGTTCAGGAAGCAAATGAATGAGAATCTGTGGTGTAATTGCAAGCACAGCAACGATAAACCCTTTTGACAAACATAATAAAGCGACTGTCAAGACAGCTGATTTTGATAACATGGAGGAAGACAAAAACAATGCACCTATAATCATGGTTATAGCTCCGATGAATACACGGGATTTTCTATTGTTCCGACTTTTTTTATACAAACGATCTGAAACATACGAAACCAAGATTGATATAACTGCCCCAGCTATTCCAATTGCTACAGCAGCATATCCCATCTCCATTGGAGTCAGCCCAACGACTTTAACAAGATAAGTAGGCAACCAAACGGCAGACCAAGTTGAAAACCAGAAGCTTGCAAAACATGTAAATAAAACAAGAATGCAAGTAGGCGTCAGTATAATTGAAGAGATTTCCGACCACTTTAATTTGCCGGAGGGTGATGAAGGTTCACTCCATCCCATACTGCCTTTTGGCTTTTCTTTAGCTATCAACACCCAAAGGATTACCCAAACAAAACTTAATAAACCTAGAGAAGCAAAGGCTGTACGCCAACCTAAGTTCTCAATCATGGCAACGATGATTGGTGCTGATATTAAAGCACCTAACGTTGCTCCCGAATTAAATATAGAAAATGCTATACCACGTGATTGCGGAGGAAACCATTTTTTTAAATGTGCATAACCTGTAGGAGTAAATGGCCCCTCACCTATCCCCAACAGAACTCGATAAAGAATCAGGATCGGAAAACCGACAATAGCATAAGCACCAAATTGTAAAACAGCCCAAGACATTAGGAGAATACTCAACATTTTTTTTGATCCGATTCGATCAGACAATCCAGCCCCAAAGACACCCGCAATTGAGAAAAGCCAGAAAAAACTGCTGCCAACTAGTCCCCATTGTACATATGAAAGGTTAAACTCTTTCATGATCGGACCAGCGGCGTACCCAATGAGAGACTTATCAACAAAGTTTATAAAAATGGCTACAAACAAAAAGGCAAGTATACCCCAACGCATATAGGAAAATCCCCCTTATATAGGTGTTAACGGAAACTGAATCTAAGAAATAGAATGTAAGGCTTGTCCTTCACACTTTCGGCGATTATGAATAAGTATAGAACCCCTTTCCTGTTTTGCGACCCAACTCCCCTTTTTCAACCTTCTTGATCAGTACCGTGGAAGGTTTCATCGACTCTTCTCCCGTCCCATCATAATTTTGCACCCTTGCATTGAAGACTACATCAATTCCGACTAAATCCATAAGAGCAAAAGGGCCGATTGGATGATTCAATGCTTTTGTGCAAGCCAGATCAATCTCTTCAACATTAGCAATCTCGTTTTCTAACAAGTAAATGGCTTCGTCCATCAATTTTCCAAGCATCCGGTTCGCAACAAACCCATTAATCTCTTTCTTCAAAAGAATAGGGATCTTATTGATTCGCTTTATCAATTCACTTGTTATCTCAGTAGTTTCTTCTGAAGTATGGGGCCCTTGCACTACTTCGACTAATTCCATAACTAAAACCGGGTTAAAGAAATGCATGTTACAAATTTTTTCTGGGCGATTCGTTGCATCCGCAATTTCCGAACTGACAATACGGGAACTGTTTGTGGCCAAAATCGTATGATCAGGTGCCAAGCGATCTGCTTCCGTAAACAACGCACGCTTGGCATCTAATTTTTCGACAATCGCTTCTATGACAAAATCCGACTCTTTTACCGCGTCTTCCAGGGAAGAAGTAAAGCGCATACATTCAAACGCTTGACTTACTTGATCATCGGATAATTTCCCTTTCTTGATTCGACGCTGCATATGACCTTCAAGAGACTGTTTTGCTTTCGCCAAACTGTCTTCATTAATATCCTGCAATGTAACTTGATACCCTCCTAGAGCACACACCATTGCAATTTGTGATCCCATTGTTCCTGAACCAATTACCGCTATGTTTTTAATCTTATTATTCTTCATTTCTATGAGACCTCCATTTAAAAGCATCATTCTCCAACTGCTATCAACATAACAAGTGTTTCTATATTTCCCATTCCCGTTAGCCATTCATATCTCGCTTCGAGATACTACAAATTATGGATGATTTACTTTTCTACCATGATCGTTTTCAAAATTGCAGTTTCTCTCGTTCTTCGTCTACCAATTTTCGCCGGAGAATTTTTCCGACTGTCGATTTCGGTAAGTAATCTCTAAATTCAATGATGCGGGGAATTTTATATTTCGCTAATCGTTCTGTACACCAATTAATAATTTCTTCTTCTGTAACATTTGTTCCCTTTCTTGGTACAATTACTGCTTTTACAGTCTCCCCCCGATAAGAATCTGGAGCACCGTACACGCATGCCTCTGCTACTGCTGGAAGCTGATAAAGGACCTCCTCTATTTCCACCGGATATATGTTGTAGCCTCCGGCAATGATGAGGTCTTTCTTCCGACCTACAATATAGAAATATCCATTTTCATCCATCCTTGCAATATCTCCGGTATAAAACCATCCGTCCTGCAGCACGGACGACGTCTCATCTGGATTTTTCCAATAACCCTTCATCACTTGCGGACCTTTAATAACTAACTCCCCTTCTTCACCTACAGGCAATTCCTTTGTACCTGTTTCCATATCAACAATCTTTGAATCAGTGTTAGGCATTGGTATTCCGATACTCCCGGGCTTTCTCAAGCCTGTTACCGGATTACGATGAGTACCAGGGGAAGTTTCTGATAAGCCATAAGCTTCAAGAATTGGAACTCCCGTTTTTCGTTCAAATTCATGCATCAATTCTACTGGCATAGGCGCTGACCCGCTATTGCAGAATTTAAAGCATTCAATATCGGACGCTGTCAAATCCGGATGCTGTAATAAAGCAATATACATCGTTGGAACACCCGGAAACATTGTGGGCCGATATTTCCGAATCACCTCTAAAACTTGATTCACCTCAAACTTTGCCACAGCAATATATGAAGCTGCCGCAAAAACAGCCAAATTCATATTTGTCATCCCATATACATGGAATAACGGAGGGGCACCAAGCATTCGTTCACCTGATCTTTGAATAATTCCTCCCAAAGATGTAAACGCTTGATAAATATTGCATACTAAATTGGAATGAGTAAGCATCACCCCTTTAGATTTTCCCGTCGTCCCGCCAGTATATTGAAGTACTGCAATGTCTTCCTTAGGACAAATATTAAGCGGTGGAAGTTCGTTATTTTCTTCGGCAATCCAACTATACAGACTATCCTTTTGGCCTTTTCTTCTATCAGCTGCAATAACCTTAAGATTATGGGCAAAACCAATCTGTTCTAACTTTTTCTTTTGCTCTTCAAGGCCGACAAACCATGCAGCTTCGGAATCTCTAAGAATATACTCTAATTCGTATACCTGATACATCGGGTTTACTTGGACAACTATACCTCCCAAACGATGGACAGCATAATAGGTAATAACATATTCCATACTATTAGGCAGCATTAAAGCAAGTCGATCTCCCTTCCGAAACCCCCGGTAATGGAGAGCTGCAGCCAAACGTTCGGTCACACGTTTCAATTCGGCATAGGTCAGCTCTTTGTCTCGATCGATCACAGCTTTATTGGTTGGATAATCTTCAGCTGTACGTTCCAAAAGATCAAATACGGACAAAGGCGGAATTTCAATTTCATAGGGAACATTTTCCGGATAAAATCCAAGCCACGGTCTATTCAAATTATTCCCTCCTTTATTAACCGTTTTTCTCTAGTAAACGTGAAATGACTAATCTCTGGATTTCCGCCGTTCCTTCCCAAATTTGATAGATTTTCGCATCGCGGAACCATTTCTCGACTGGATATTCCTTTATATAACCGTACCCGCCTAAAATTTGAATCGCTTCCGTTGTTGTTTTCATACCTATATCACCTGCGTATAGTTTAGACATACTTCCTTCTCCTCGGCGATAGGGCAATCCGTTCTTCGCCATCCATGCGGCACGCCATATAAGTAAACGAGCTGCATCAATTTCAGTAGCCATGTCTGCTAACTTAAAGGCTATCGCTTGCTGTTTAATAATTGGTTTGCCAAACTGTTTTCTCTCCTTGGCATATTCCAGTGCATATTCATACGCGGCCCGTGCAATACCTAAAGCAGCTGCTCCTACGCCCGGTCTAGTTGATTCCAACATTTTCAACGCACCTAACCCTGTAATATACGAGGGAGAACCTTCTTCTCCACCTAGACGATTCTCCAGAGGAATCCGGCAATCTTCCAAGATGACTTGAGCCGTATGGGATGCTCTAACGCCAAGTTTTTGTTCCTTTTTCCCCATCTGTAACCCAAGAGTTCCCTTCTCCACAATAAATGCACCAATTCCATCCCAGCCTTTAGACTTATCCGTTTGTGCAAAAATTACATGGATATCGGCAATGCCTCCATTGGTAATAAATTGTTTTGTACCGTTCAACACATACTCATTTCCATCACGTACAGCTGTTGTTGACATTGATGCTACATCAGATCCAGAACCTGGCTCGGTTAGCCCCATAGCACCGAGTTTTGGATTATCTGGATCAGTAAACATCGGAATATATTTTTTCTTCTGTTCTTCTGTTCCTGCGACTAAAATTGATGTTCCTGCTAAGTTTGTGCCACCTAATATCGCTACAGCAGTTCCAGCACATCCCCAATATAGTTCTTCAGAAATCACCATGGAGGTGACCGGATCATTGATTCCTAAGCCTCCATATTCTTCAGGAAACTTAAAAGAAGTCAGCCCCAGTTTTGCGGCTTTTCGAAAGATTTCCCATGGAAATTCTTCCGACTCATCATAAATATGAGCGACCGGCCGAATTTCTTTCTTCGCAAACTCATGCGCAAGTTTTTGAAACTCCTTTTGTTCTTCTGTTAAACTAAAATCGATCATGATGTGCTCCTCCTTGTATTTATCTTCTTTATTCGAGAAAACAACCTTTCCTGTTCCCCCTCACCTTTTACACTTGCAAGAATGATGCCAACATTACAAAATAAACGCAACTCGTTCATCTATCGTTCTATAACATACGGTTTCATTGGCCATTTATTTTTAAAACTATTAAAAGTAAGCTCTTAATCAATAGATGGAACTTCATGCAAGTCAAAATCAACTTAAAATACCGCATTATATTTATTACTTTGAAACATTTCTGAATTATTGAGTTTTTTTCGACTCATAAATGCCCTATAATATTACAAAAATAACCTGAAATCTTAATGATCTCAGGTTATTTTTCACTATTGAGCTGCCATTATTAACATTCCAATGATCGTTCTACGATTTCAGCAATATCCAATGTTTTAACTTGATCTTCCACTTCTTTCGCTTTTGTTCCATCGCTCATCATGGTTAAACAATATGGGCAATTACTCCCAATCGTTGTAGGATTTAAACCAAGAGCTTGCTCCGTTCGCTCTATATTTACTCTCTTTCCTTGTGTTTCTTCCATCCACATCATTCCTCCGCCAGCCCCGCAACACATCGCATTTTCCTTGTTCCGGTCTAACTCAAGAACAGTAATACCTGGGATAGTACTTAAGATTTGCCTCGGAATATCATAAATATCATTATATCGGCCAATATAACACGAATCATGATAAGCAGTTGCTTCCTTTACTTCCTTCGTCGGTTTAATTCGCCCCTCTTGGACGAGCTTCCAAATCAGCTCTGTATGATGATAAACTTCCGCTTCCAACCCGAATTCAGGATATTCGTGTTTAAACGTGTTATACGTATGCGGACAGATGGTAACGATCTTTTTGACGTTGTACGCTTGGAAATTGGCGATATTTTCTTGACATAGCTGTTGAAACAGGAATTCATTTCCTATTCGACGAGCAGAATCACCTGAGTTGCGCTCTTCATTCCCTAAGATCGCAAATTTCACATCGGCTGCGTTTAAGATTTTGGCGAATGATTGAGCGATTTTTTGACTTCGGTTGTCAAATGACCCCATAGAGCCAACAAAGAATAAATAGTCGAAATCCTCAACTTCATTCACTGTGGGAACATCAATATCATCTCGTCCCTCACGCCATTTAATCCGTTCTTTTCGGTTTATTCCCCAAGGATTACTCTGACGCTCAATATTTTGAAAATAACGAGTCGCCTCATGCGACGTTTTCCCTTCGGTTAAAACTAAAAAGCGGCGCATATCAATAATCTTCTCTACATGCTCATTTGCTACAGGACATTGATCTTCACAGTTTCGGCACGTCGTACAGGCCCAAAGCTCTTCTTCTGTAATAACATCCCCGATCAAATTTGTATCGTATGTTTCTGATGTAGCTGCAACTTCGGCGTTGGATTGCTGGAATGCAAAAGCAGGCATCCATGAGGTACGAGAAGTGATAACGGCACCTTTTTCCGTCAGGTGATCACGCATTTTTACGATTAGGTCCATCGGTGACAATGTTTTTCCAGTTCCCGATGCTGGGCACATGTTTGTACAGCGCCCACACTCCACACAAGCATACAAATCAATCAATTGATTCTGTCTAAAATCCTCAATTTTCCCTACACCATAATGTTCTTGTGTTTCATCTTCAAAGTCGATCGAGGTTAATTGGCCAGCCGGCTTTGTATCCCTCAAAAAGACATTGGCAGGCGCGAACAACAGGTGGGCATGTTTTGATTGTGGAACATAAACTAAAAAAGCAAGTAAAGTGAGTAAATGTATCCACCAGAAAATATAGAAAAGAACACCTGCAACAGTTTGACTCACTCCAGTAAATAAATAGGCAATTGAAGAAGAGAATGGCGTGTATAAGCTACCCCCATGGCCTAACCAAAGCTGTTCAAAGGTTAATGACATAAAAATGGAAATCACCAACAACGATAAAAAGATAATGACTAGTCCAGATTTAAAACCTCTTTTTAATCTCTTTAGTTTTTCTATATAACGCCTATAGTAGGCAAAACCAACCGCCAATAATATAAGAAAGACCGTGATCTCTTGAAACAAGCTAAAGTACTTATGTGCAGACCCTATTGGAAGTTCGTACCCTTTTATTAATCCCTTTATAATTAACTCAATTGCACCTAATTGAAGAATGATAAATCCATAAAACATAATGACGTGCATAATACCGCTATTAGTATCTTTAAGCAACTTTTTTTGCCCAAATACGTTGACGAGCACTTCATTAATACGGCGAGCTGTATCTTTCCGCAAATTTGATTTTTTTCCGAGCTTAATCAACATGATACGGTTATAGACGACACTTATGAATATATACAGAGCATACGCTGTTATTGATAGAAAGAGAAAAAAATTAAGCAACTCTAACATGACTTTCCACCCTCTCAAACCTTACAAACAAGTTATTCCTCACCTACTTTAGTGCACAAAATACAAAGGGGGAGAGGGATGATTTGGATCCCTCACATCGACTTTATCTCCCTTTAAACACGGCTTTTCTTTTTTCCAAAAATGCCTGTGTACCTTCTAGTTTATCTTCTGACTCTAAAAGAATTGCCTGAGCCATTTTTTCTATCATTAGGGCAGTGTCCATATCCAAGTCAAATCCTTTATTTACCGCAAGTTTTGCCATTCTTACTGCGAGAGGTCCTTTTGCCAAAATTTTATCCGCTTTATTTTTTGCAGCTTGCAACAACTGTTCTAATGGAACCACTTGTGAAACTAATCCATAAGTTGCCGCCTGATCAGCTGTCACCATTTCTCCGGTCAAAATCAAGTCAAGGGCTCTTCCTTTTCCGATAATGCGCGCTAATCGCTGAGTGCCCCCCGCACCCGGAATAATGGACAAATTAAGTTCAGGAAGACCAATCTTTGCATGTTCAGCAGCGATACGGATATCACACGCCATTGCGAGTTCGCAACCGCCACCAAGAGCGAAACCATTAATCGCCGCAATCGTCGCCTTATTGCAGTTTTCGATCACTCTATATGCATCGGACATCCCAGGTAGGAAAGCATCAAGCTTCTTTTTTTCCTGAAGTCTGCGAATATCAGCTCCAGCGGCGAATGATTTGTCTCCGGCGCCGGTAAATACGATAACACCAACTTTTTCATCTTGTTCATAGATTTTCACCGCGTTTATGATTTCTTCCACGGTGTACGGGTCCAGGGCGTTTCTCACTTCTGGACGGTTGATTTTGACAACCCCTATTTCCCCTTCTTTTTCCAACAAAATGTTTTGAAACTCCATTAAAGTCCCTCCCCAAACATTTACCGTTCTAACATAAGGGCAATTCCCTGCCCACCGCCGATGCATGCTGTCACAAGTCCCCGCTTCACATTACGGCGTTTCATTTCATACGCCAGTTTCATTACGAGCATTCCGCCAGTAGCCGCAATCGGATGTCCGTGGGCAATGGCTCCACCGTTGACATTTACCTTCTCCCAATCAAAATGCAGTTCACGATCGCAGGCGAGAACTTGAGCGGCAAACGCCTCATTGATTTCAATCAAATCAAAATCGTCCAGATTTAATCCTGTTTTCCGCAACAGCTTTTGGGTAGAAGGAACAGGACCGATTCCCATAATGTTCGGATCTACACCGGCTACCGCCCAGCTTGTGACTCGAGCAAGCGGTTCCAATCCTCTGCGTTCAGCCTCTTTGTCCGACATCATCACAAGAGCCGATGCCCCATCATTCACACCGGATGAATTCCCCGCTGTTACTTTTCCGCCTTCCTTAAAAACCGGGCGGAGCTTACCCAATCCGTCAATTGTCGTATCCGGTCTGGGATGTTCATCTTTCTCAAATAGTACAGTTTCACCTTTTTTGTTCTTTACTGGTACGGGAACAATTTGTTCTTCATAACGTCCATTTTCAACGGCGTGTTTCATGTTCTCCTGACTCCGTAGAGCAAACTGATC
This sequence comes from Scopulibacillus darangshiensis, assembly GCF_004341035.1. Lineage (GTDB taxonomy): Bacteria > Bacillota > Bacilli > Bacillales > Sporolactobacillaceae > Scopulibacillus > Scopulibacillus darangshiensis. The sequence goes on along the minus strand of NZ_SLXK01000021.1, from coordinate 36,140 downwards.
CTGTTCTTCTCTGCTAATCTTATATTGTGTTACTAGATTTTCCGCTGTAATCCCCATCGGCGGATCCCCAATTTGTTCAGGAGAAAGCCTGCGTTTCCCGATAAGACGAGGAGGGACACGGTCAAAAGGCTTGCTTGGCGGTTCCATTAAATAAGGTGTTCTCGTCATGCTTTCGGTTCCGCCTGCAATCAAGATCTTTCCGTTCCCAGCTATGATGGTGTCAGCAGCCAGTGCAACACTATTAATTCCCGAACCGCATTGGCGGTCAATCGTAAGTCCCGCTACCGACATTGGCAACCCCGCCTCAAGCGCGGTCAATCGTGCTACGTTTCCGCCACCGGCCAGACAGTTCCCGAGAATTACATCATCCACTTCTTCTCCATGTATTTGGACGCGATCTAGTGCTTCTTTCATAACGAGACCGCCGTAAATAGATGGATGAAGGTCCTTTAATGCCCCGCCAAGTCTCGCAATCGGGGTTCTTACTCCGGATACAATTATCGCTTCTCTCATAGAGTTTCCTCCCTAAAAATTTGATATAATGCATGAATATAAAGTCTTCAAATTTTATTTATGCATTTACCGTAAGTGTTTTTTTAAAATCTTTTGTGAGCAACGGCACAACTTCGAATAGGTCACCGACAATACCATAATCGGCAATTTCAAAAATTGGAGCTTCTGGGTCTTTGTTGATCGCAACGATGACTTTAGAATTTGACATACCAGCAAGATGCTGGATGGCCCCCGAGATACCGCAGGCAATATACAAATCGGGGGTAACCACTTTCCCTGTTTGGCCGATTTGCAAAGAGTAATCGCAAAATTCAGCATCACACGCCCCTCTTGAAGCCGCGACTGCTCCCCCAAGTACATCTGCTAATTCTTGGAGCGGCTTAAATCCTTCAGTACTCTTCACACCACGACCGCCTGAGACAATGATTTTTGCTTCACTGAGATCCCCGCCACCAGCTGTTTTTTTGACAATTTCTTTTACAATCGTTCGCAAATCTTTGATCGTCGGTTCAAATAAAACCACTTCTGTTTTAGTAGGCTTTTCTAACGCTTCAAAGTTGTTGGGACGAAGGGTAGCAAATACAAGACCTTTACGGAATCTTCTTTTTTGAAATGCTTTACCTGCATAGATTGGACGGGAAAAGACGATGTTATCACCGTCAGGAACAACTTCCGTGCAATCGGATATCAATCCAAACTTCAATCGTGCAGCCAACCGTGGTGCCAAATCTTTTCCTATCGCCGTGTGACCCATAAGTATAACGTCGGGTTCTATTTCGTTAACTAATTGGCTTACTGTTTGTACGTATGCATCCGTAGTATATATATCAACCCGATTATCGTTCACAATATATAGTTTGTTTGCACCGTACTTACTGATTTCATCTGTGAAATCTACTGAACTCGGGCCAAACAAGACACAATTAACTTCTCCACCTTGGGCTACCTGTCGAGCCACTGTTAATGCCTCATATGATACATGCCTTAACTTTCCGTCTTTGGTTTCTGCCAAAACAAATACTCTTTTTCCCATGTCCTTCCCCTCCTTTGTTTTTTATACTACCTTGGCTGCATTTTGCAAAATTTGAACGAGCTCACTGACCTGATCCTGAAGCTCTCCCTCTAAAATCTGTCCTGCCTGTTTTTTGGCCGGCAAATATTGATCAATGATCACTGTAGCCGTTGTCACATCTTCATTTTCAAGACTCAATTCTTCTACAGAAAATGTCTTCAACGGTTTTTTCTTTGCTTTCATGATTCCAGGAAGTGAAGGATAACGTGGTTCATTTAACCCTTGTTGAGTAGTAGCAAGAAAAGGCAATTGAATCTCGACTATTTCCACATCCCCTTCCACATCTCTTTCTACGGTTGCTGTCCCATCGTTCAATGTTAGTTTCGTAATTGTCGATACGTGAGGGATACCTAGTTTTTCGGCAACACGTATCGCCACTTGCCCAGAACCAGAATCAATGGCCATATTACCGCCCAGAATCAAATCGAAATCACGATTTTTGACAACCGCAGCGATCAAATTGGAAGCAGTCCATTCATCAGCTTCCTGTTCGTCCCATTCGATCAATACAGCTTGATCCGCTCCCATCGCAAGTGCTGTCCGCAACGCACTTGCCGTCCGTGACGGACCTAAGGTAATTGCCGTTATTTCTGCTCCGATTTCTTCCTTGATTTTTACAGCTTCTTCAACGGCATACTCATCGTAAGGATTCATAATAAACTCAACATTTTCTTCACTAATCTGCCCGTTTTCAATCACTATATTTTCTTCAGTATCAAAGGTTTGCTTCAATAAAACTAGTATATTCATCTAACTTCCTCCCATCTAAATTCCTTTAAAATAAACTTTTCTCCCAAAACACTTGCACATGTTTTTCAAATTTTTATACATTTCCCCCTCCTCCTTACACTCTTTCTAATTGCAAATTCCATGCCAACAATGAAGAATCAGCTCAACAACTAACAAAAAACAAGAATACACAGAATTCTTAATGTAGATGGACCTTCCTCCTAATGGTCTATACTGGTGTGCCAAACAAAACAATTCAAAAAAGCACCCTGCGGGTGCTTTTTTGGCATTTCAGTAAGTTTTTTTTGAATCGCAAACCAAAAATGACTCATTTATGCTAACTACCTTTTATAGGAGACTGGTAGGGATGGGTGATTTTAACGACAAGTGGATGTCACTGATTGGCATGCAGTTTATATTGTTTCAACTTCCGGACAATCGTCGTTTGACTAGTTCTTAGCTTATGGGCTATCTCATACGTACTGCCATACCTCTGAACGGCAGCGATCAAAACCTTCCGTTCAGCGATTTCTTTCGCTTCTTTTAAAGTCATCTCCTTCTCATATTCACCCTTTAGATCATATTCTTTTTGATCATGTATCGGTTGGCCATATTCTTGTTCACTATATTCCTGTTGACCATATTCAGCCGGAAGATGCTTCACAGTTACGACGTCTTCAGTAGCCATTAAAATCAGTCTTTCCACTAGGTTTGACAATTCACGCACATTTCCCGGCCAATTGTAATTGTAGAAAAACTCTTTTAATCCCCGGTCAAATTCCTTCTTCATTAAGTATTTCGTGTTCAACGTATGAAGGAAGTGATAAACGAGTGGTAAAATATCTTCCTTCCGTTCTCTCAAAGGAGGGATATGAATCGGTATGACATTTAACCGATAGAATAAATCTTCACGAAACTCTCCTTCTTTCACCATTTGTTTGAGATTGCGGTTCGTGGCGGCGATCAATCTAACATCTACATCAATCATCTTTGTTCCACCAACCCGTTGAATGCTCTTTTCCTGCAAGACCCGGAGCAGCTTAACCTGTAATGTTAATGGCAAATCGCCTACTTCATCTAAGAACAAAGTACCGTTATTTGCCAGTTCAAACATACCTTGCTTCCCCGTTCGTTTGGCACCGGTAAAGGCCCCGGCTTCGTACCCAAACAGTTCCGATTCTAATAGGTCATGCGGGATTGCGCCACAATTGATCTTTACAAATTTCCCATTCTCATATCGACGACCTGAACGGTGGATGTGTTTTGCCAAAACATCCTTTCCTACTCCCGTTTCTCCGAGGACTAGAACGGTAGCGTCTACTTCTGAAATCCGTTCCCCCAAATCGAATATTTCTAACATGTCAGCGCTTTTGATAATCGCATCTGGATCCCGACGATTCTTCGATTTTAACTTCTCCAATTCTTTCTTGTAGTAATTATTTAACTCCAACGCCTTTCTCAGTTCTTGATAGACCTCATCCAGTTCTGAAAAATTACGGGCGTTTGTGACAACTCTTACAATTTCCCCCTCTTCGTTGAAAATTGGCTTTCCTGTTGACAACCTTTCTTTACCAGCGTTATTGACCGTCAAGATAGTGACTGTCTGCTTCTGTTCTAGAACCTTTAAAGTTACCGAATCTTTCAGATATCCGTCTTTAACAAGAGTTCTTACGTTTTTTTCGATAAAATTTTCCTTAGAAAAACCGGTGCATGTTTCGATTGCCGAATTTACTTTTAAAGTGTTTCCTTCTCCATCTGTAATATATATTACATCAAATGAATCTTCGATGATTGCGTCTAGTTCTTGGTTGACTTGACTTAATTCGTGGATTTTTTGTTGAACTTTTTGGATATAAGCACCATCGTTAACGACATAAAAGAGGCTTGCTTGTCCATCATCTTCACATTCATTGCAATTCAGAGCGTAAGGTTTACCCTCAAGTTGGGCTGAAATAATGTTGTGTTCATAAGATGTCCATTGGTCAAACAACTCTTGTATGTTAATCCCGTCGGCCTTTTTTGCGAAAAGTTGAGCAAACCTAAAATTATATCGCCTGATAACCCCGTCATGATTTGTTACTACTACTGGTAACGGGATGTTTTCTAACCACTGTTCTGTATGCCTCATCCATTAGCCCCCCTTGTTCATTTCAAGTTTAATAGCAATAGTATTAATTGATAGAATAATCATATAACCTCATCTGTTCTGGAGAAAAAGATTTTGTCGGAGCTTATTCAATATAAGGTTATCTTACAGTAAAAGCATGAATATTTAAACATATCCGAACATTACTTACCCAACTTCCTCACAGTGAAATCGGCAAATAAGCCTTAATATAACTAGGAAGGCCATTCATAAAAATGGCTAAATCCATTAACCCATCATCATATTTCACAACTGATTTGAATTACAATAGAAGGACAATTATGACAAGCAATTTTTAGAGGACAGCACGAATTAGAAAATGTAACTAATTTGGAGAAAACGAGGTGCAAAACATGATCACAGTCAACCGCTTATTAGAAAACCTTAACCCGTACGATGTAAGGCTAATATCCGGCCAAGGCGGCGTGGACAAGCCGTTAGAATATATTAACATTCAAGAATTTGCACTTAGGAGCGAACGGATAAAAAAGAATGGCGTTATATTGACTACGTTTACCTCATTCCTTGAATCGGGAAACATCATCGAACATTTGCAGTGGTTGTCATCAAAAGAAATTCGTGCGATTGGCATCCACACTGTTTTCATTAAGGACATCCCGGAGGAGGTCATTCATTTCTCGAACGCTAATGATTTTCCTATATTTTTGTTGCCTGAAGACATGTCGTACCAGCAAATTATGCAAATCTACAGTGAACTGCTGATGGAAGATGCCAATACAGTCCGTTTGGAGCTGGAACAAAGGAATATTAGTATGTTACGAGCGGTGGCTTTGGATAAGGATTCACAATATATCATTTCAATAATGGGAAAGCATTTGAATTTACCCATTATCCATCTGGATAAGTCACTGAATATGAAATCATATTGGTCTGCCAGTTATTTTAGCAAAACAGACATCCAGGACGTTGTAGACAAGCTGCTTTTAGAACAAAAGGATGCTATGTGCGAAGAAATAACAATAGATTATAAGCCATTAACAGGAAATGGCGGTCACTATTCCTTTAAGTCACTGCCGATCATGGATAGCAAAAGTTCTTATGGGGCATTAGTTATTGGGATGGAAAATGACTTTTCGTTGTCGGATTGGTCAGTTATTAATTATGGCAAGACAGCACTTCTTTTAGATTCGGTAAAGCGCAACTCGGTGGAAAAGTATCTAAAGAATAAGGACATGAAAATCATTGAATCGATTTTAGAGCCGCCAAAAAAAGAAGCAATCAATTTTCATGATCTCTCAGCGCATTTTAAGCAACCTTGCCACATTTATTTAATTGCCACTGACAATTCGGTTGCCTTAAATAGGGCATTCGAAGCCCTATATAACCATGTTGAAAAGTGGGAACCGGACGCCTTAATATGGATTTACGACAATCAAATTATATGCTTCTTGAAGAGCAAAAGTCTTTCTGACATACTAACTGATTCAAGTGAGACATTTAAGGATGTCTATTGCGGTGTCAGCGAAAAATCAGAAAGTGCAAATGCTGATAGTATCCAAGAGAAATATGAACAGGCCAAGCTTGGCTTAGAAATTGGGAAAGCAAGAAAGACAATGATCAACGAGTGGGACAGTTTGGGCTATGATAAATGTCTTTTCACTTTAAGCCAAAAGAACATTTTACAGCGTTCTGCTAAAAGTTTGCTGGCGCCATTGATCGAGCACGATAAAACATTTGATTCTGAATTGATCGCTACCTTAGCTGTTTATCTAAATACCTACTTTAGTCTAAAGAAAAGTGCAGAGCAGCTATTTGTCCATAAAAATACAGTGAAATATAGAATATCCAAAATTAAGGAATTATACAAAGGGGTCAATTTTGAAGATCCGGAAACCTACTTGCTTTTCTCTTCAACATTAAGATTGTATGAGATAGAAAAGAACATCTAGCAGCGGAACAATTTACGAGAGGACAAAAACCAGGCTATTTTTTGTTCTCTTGAACTAATGCATTCATACCCTCACTATATTAGAGTCAATAGTAACACATGATAAATACTGACTTTTCATAAAATGAGACAAGTTATGAAACCTTTAATGATAGCGCTGTCATCTAGGATATCCAGTATTTATCATAATACTATTTTCACGAGGTGAAAAACTATGGATACAACGAAAAGAGTAGAGAAGCTAAGAGAAATCATGGCGGATAAAGGCATAGATTTATCGGTTATAACAAATTTTGAAAACCAATTTTACTTTAGCGGTTTAAAAGCGATTACCTATTCAAGGCCGATTGTTCTTGCCGTAAATGATAATAGTCTTAGCTTAATCGTCCCTTCATTAGAAGAGACACACGCCAAAACGGTGACAAAAGCCGACAAGCTATATGTATACCATGAGACCTTCATGGAAGATGGCAACGGGGGATCCCATATCGAATACTTAAAATCGCTAATCTCCTCATATCCACAAGGAACAAAGGTTGGTGTTGAATTTTCATCGCTGCCTCTTCAATTAGGGAATATCATGAGGGATGCGGGACTTGAGCTCGTAAACCTCGATGCTGAGATTGCAAAAATGAGATACATTAAGGATCAAGATGAAATTGATTTAATCACAGAGTCAGGACGTCTGGTCAGTTTGGCGCTTAAAACTTCCCTCGAGAATGCAAGAGCAGGAATCACTGAAATAGAACTTGATCAATTTGGCAACCATGCTTTGTTTACTGAAGTGGCACAGCAACATCCCGATTCGACACTCGATTTCTTTGTGATGTCCCCTTCCGGCTTAAAGAGAAGCATCTTGCCGCATGTTTTTTCGAACACAAGGAAACTAGAACAAAATGACATTGTCATTCATAGCCGTCAAGTCGGCCTTAACGGTTATCGCGCCGAGTGTGAAAGGACATTTTTTGTTGGCGAACCGACGGAAAAACAAAAGGATTACTTTAAAATCGCATCCGAAGCGCAATTAGCAGCCTTGGATGTCATCAAAGCCGGCGTTACTGCGAAGGAAGTGAATGAAGTGGCGCGGCAAATTTTCAAAAAGGCTGACGTCGAACAATACAGTATCCATAGAACGGGTCATGGCATTGGCATCGGCCTTCATGAAGAACCTTCCTTAAGGTACGATAATGACCTTATCCTGCAGGAAGGGATGGTTTATTGCGTTGAGCCTGGATTATATGTGCCCGGAATTGGCGGGTTCCGCCACTCTGACACTGTGGTGCTTACAAAGAAAGGTTCTCAATTAATTACACATCACCCTAAGGAATTAGAAGCTTTAACTCTATAACACAAAATGGATAAGGCGGGGGTAATAATGAATGCATACTTAGTTGGGGTTGGGGCCTACCTATTGATCATGGCGCTTATCGGTGTATATTTCAGCAGAAAATCTGTAAAAGGCAATGAAGACTTTATAGCTGCGGGCCGGTCTTTGCCGCTCTGGATCGTAAGCGGGACGCTTTTGGCAACGTTTGTAGGTTCTGGAACTGTCGTCGGAGGGGCAAGCTTTATTTACCAGTATGGCCCCTTTGCTGCCATTTTTAACTTGTCAGGCGGCATTGTAGGCACAATTGTACTATACTTCTTGGCTGGAAAGATCAGAACAGGCAAAGCTTTTACAGTGCCTGAATTGATCGAAAGAAGGTTCGGAACCGCTGCTAGATTAGTATCCTCTATCATTATCTTGTTGGCGTTTATCGGTATTACAGCATATCAATTTACCGGGGGAGCTTATGTTTTGCAGATAACAACCGGGCTGCCAATAGAAACCGGGTCGATCATTATAGGCGTATTGGTCATTTTTTTAACAGTAAGCGGCGGATTGTTCTCAGTCGCATATACAGATGCTATCAGCGCATTATTGATCGTAGCCGGTTTCTTGCTCGGTCTCCCCTTTATTTTACATTCAGTTGATGGTTTCTCAGGATTGGCTGCATCCTTGCCAGAAACGACAAAATCATGGAATGGCGGACTTAGCGTCCCTCAACTTCTAGGTTTCTTTTTGCCTTTATTCCTTCTAGTTTTGGGTGACCAAAATATGTATCAGCGTTTTGGCGCGGCTAAAGATCCTAACGTTGCAAGAAAATCAACAATCGGCTTTTTTCTCGGCAGCTGTTTGGTTATAAGCTTAACCATCATTATTGCCACGTCAGCCATTGTCTTATTTCCTAGCATTGCCCCTGATACAGCAGTATTAAATATGGCGATAAAAGGTTTGCCTTTACCGATAGGGATGATCGTTTTATGTGCTACTGTGGCCTTTATTATAACAACAGCTACGTCTTACCTGCTGTCTGCTTCCGGCAATATTATCTATGATTTATTTAAAAGATACAGCAAGAAAGATATAAGTGATAAAAAGTTGTTAAAGTACAATCGCTTTACGGTGATCGGTGTGGGTGTGCTCGCTTATGTCCTGGGCATGTATTTCCCGACTGTATTGGAGCTGCAAATGTACTCTTACACCATGTATGGCGCCGCGCTGACACCGGCCATTTTGGCGACAGTGATGTGGAAAAGGGCTACTAAAGCTGGCATTTTGAGCTCAATGATAACAGGGGCTGTGGGTACTATTCTTTGGGAAGTTGTTTTAGACAAGCCGTTTGATTGGAACAGTGTCCTGTTCGCATTGCCTCTTTCGGTGCTGGCATTAATCATTGTTAGCCTGCTTACAAGCAACAAAAGCAGGATCGAAAACAATGAAAAACCTTTTATCGTTAATGACTGACATGCTTATTAAGAATAGAATTAGGGAAAAAGGTAAGTAAAAGGGGACGTGCTTTTCTTGTTCTCCTTTTACTTCTTAATATTTTCCCGCGGAATATACAAATTATTCTCGCTTCTTTGGCCAAGAGCCTTGTTGTTTGCGAATTAATACAATTTGCCCTATATGGTATACGTTGTGCAAAATCTGACGAGCCAGACCCCCAACAAGTTCCTCTTCCAGCTGACTGTCATTAACTTGTGCTAGTGATTTACGCAAATTCTCACAAATTAGGCGTGTTTCTGCCAAGACTGCCTCCCATTTTTCAGAATCTGCTGGTTCCCCGACATCTCCAAATGTAGCTTTGTTATTAGATGCCTTTTTTCTAGGCGTTGTGCAACTGATTTGTCTAACAAGTAGGGAGTTGTAATAATTTAGATGGTTCACAGTTTGCCAGATTGTATTCCCTCCTCCAGGGGGTTGCCAGCTTGCATCTGTGGAATTTAAACCCTTAAGAGCAGATTCTAAAGGTAAAAACCAGGTCTCAGTATCCCAACTAAAGTCATATTCCATGCGAAAAATATCCATCAGTTCTAGGTTCATTTGCTTTCTCCCTTCACCTCAAGTTAATCTTTCCCGTTAACTGTATTCCGTTGACAAACCGGATCATAGCTTCCATCAAAATTAAACTGGTAGTCGTTGTCGATTCGGATGTAACCGAGAATGCAGTGTTGCCTATTCCTGCGAAAAACGCTGGAGTAATTCTTATTATCCCTGTTTCCCTCTATAGATGAATAGTGGCTTCTTGTTTTTTTACTGAGCTTTCCATAGTCAGCAGCATGTCATTAACAAGTACACGAACGCTTTCAATCCCCGCTGTCTCCTTCTCAAAGATCATTCTTTTGCCCCCTCTTCTGACATTGATTAAGATTTTAGGATTTTTATCGGACTGTCATTGCCAGTTTACTAATCTATGTATAAGATTACCATATCATTACCCATTTTTGGTAGTTTAAAACTCTGTGCTGCTATCCTGCTCTTAATCCAATAACCCAAAAAGCAAGGCCCACGGGCCCTGCTTTTTTTGGCTTGTTATTTGACGACGATTTTCCCGACCATTCCTTCTTTATAATGGTACCGGCATATCAGCTTGTATGTACCGGGCTTTTTCGGTTGCACAGTAATGGTTTTCTCTTTTCCAGGCTCAACCTCGGCGTCAATGCCGAGCTTTTTCACAGTGAAGGTGTGCTCTTCTTTTCCTTTGTTACTCAAAACGATCGTTGTCGGTGTTCCCTGGGGAATGGTGATGACTTTCGGATTAAAGTAATCATCGTTCAGCTCGACTTCGATCGCTTTCGTCTTCTCCATAGTCTCTTTATAAGCGCCGGATTTGGCAAATGCACTGAGTGGGCCTGAAGTTGCCAGAAGTGCAATCGTCAGAAGCAACATAGCCGATACCGTTATCCACTTTTTCATAGACATTCGAACATCCCTCCTTTCCTAGCGCTATTTTTATCCAATCCATAAAAAATTATCATGAAAAATTCAGTTCCAATGTGCCCGGTCTAAATAACACTTCCTCAGGAAAAACTTGCAATGCCCTCCACTGAATTAAAGGCTTCTTGCGAAAAAGCGCTCATATGCATTATGAGCGCAGTATTATTTAAAACAAACGGCCCCACCATTACTGAAATAATAGGGCTTTTTGATAAGTTATTTTTTCGTTGCTGAACATTTTAGCTTTTCAATAACCACCCCAATTTTCCATCGTTTGCGTGATTAATTGCTTAATGTCACGGACCCTATTGATTCCGCCGTGACGATTATTAAGCAAACTGCACAAGGCAATGAGGTCAACCAGCTTTGCGACCTTTTTCCACTCATCGTGCAGTACGATACCGCCCGACTGCAAGCCTTCAATAAAGGCATGTTCAAATTCGGCAAAATGAGGGATATTCTCATACCGCAGCATGTTGCCAATATCAACATAGACCGGGCCGGCGAATGCAAATTCCCAGTCAAGAATCCCGGTTACTTGAGAGTTATCTTCCGAGACTAGTATATTTAACCCATTGTAATCACTATGTACAAGAGCAGGCGCAGGATCGATATCTTCCAAAAGGTGCTTATTCGTCCGGATAAAATCCCATAATTTGCTCGTCAGCTCGCTTCCCAGCCAGTGACTTGTATGACCATCAATTAAAAATTGCTCCATGAGCGTATGAAAAGTATCAGGCTTTATTTTCAGTGGTTCGTTTATGTCTAATGCTCCATTGAAAAATCCGGATCTTGGGAACATGTGTTTCCTTATTTCAGACAGCCAATAGCCGGCAGAAAAAGCCGATTGTCTTATCGGCTTAACATCGCCGCTATACATCACACCTTTAAGCTGAATCCCTTCCTTCCATTCCATAACGGCAAACGATTTTTCCCCATTACATTCACTATAATAGATTTCCGGAACAGGCATGTGCTTGTGCAATCTGCCGTGCAAGGCATCTTCAACCTGGCAAATGTTTTGGTTGCATACCCTAAGAACCAACGGATGATCTAATGAGTCTATTTGCAATTTATAATTTGAATTGCTGAAGCCTCCACCTAAAACTTCAGTAGACTTAAGGCTTTTTCCTGGCATAAAAGCTTGCAGCATCTCTTCAATCTCTTGCACAGATAGTAGACGAGCCGGTTTCATCCTTTCCCAGTTTTCTTTCATAATTATCCTCCATCAGTTATTTATAAATGATGAGAACGCTTCATCATATTTCGTCGGTGTGAACTTAATGATGTCATACTCAGCAATGTCGTTTTTATAAAAGGGATCTTCTGCAATCATTTCTTTCACAGCATCCGCGTCATTCAAATTAACGAGCATAATGCCGCCCGTTCTAGGTTCGCGCCGACCGGAGAATACAATCTCCTTTCTCTTATAATGCTTATCAAGGAATTCTGTGTGCTCCTGAATAAATTCGTCGACTGCGCTTAGTGGTTTGATATATTTTAAAAGAACGATAAACACGGTGCCAACTCCCACTCTGATTTTCGATTTTACCAACAGGATAAATGACCTCAGATTATTTCATTTTTAGGGCGGTGGTTAAGGAGTTCTGAACATACTTCATGGCTTCGATATACTCTTTTTGCTTAGAGCGTTTTTCCGCCTCTTCTTGATCCAGGTCCTCCACCCTTGTTTGAATCCACCAGATGTTTCCCAACGGGTCGCGGACACGGCCGACTCGGTCACCCCAGAAAAGGTTTGTCATCTCTGTTATAGGGGCAGCACCAGCCTTCAGTGCTTGCTCGTACACAGCATCACCATCTTCAACGTACAATCGGAGAAAGCCCGGTGTCTCTGGCCATTCTTTGCCCGCGTCAAACATCATCACAACCGAGCCGCCAATTCGAATTTCTGCATGTCCGATCGTGCCGTCTTCGTTATGAACCAAAAAGTCGCCGTGCCCGTTAAAAGCTTCTTTTATAAAATCAATGAGCTCTTCTGTGTCCCTAGTGATAATCCAGGGGGTGACTGTGTTATAGCCGTCTGGAATCGGTTTTACTTTGTTTAATTTCTCCGCCATCTTCATTTCCCCTTCACCGTTCAGTAAAATAAAATGTCAGAAGCACAAAGGCCATCAAATTGGTTTTCTATTTCCTCTGCAATTCCCTGAGCATTTGAAAAATCTGGCCCCTATGATGGGATTCATGCTCAATCAAATGGTAAACGACCCACTCGGGCGTGACGTCATACTTTTCAAGCACCCTCGACGTACGCCAATCGGTTAAGTCCATTGACAGAAAGTGGGAAAGAAATACCTCCCGAACCATATCAAGACGGTAAACATGCTCTTCTATGCTCTCCCCTTCAAAGTGTGTTAAAGAGCCATCTTCAGAGCGGACATTTAACGGAAACAGTAAGCGAATGAGCGGGTCCCATTCCGAACAAAGGACTTCTTCATATAACCAATCCGCCTCGATTAACGCAATGTGATACAATAGTGAACCAATTGTTTGCCTTTCATCAATTTTGGTGTCGAGTATCCGCCAGTCCGCGTCCTTTAATCCTGTTATAAGCGTACTGCGGATATCTTCCAAAGCCCATAGCCAGCGGCCAATTTCTTCTTCATATTCAGGTAACGGAGTCATTTGCAATGATCTTCTCTCCAATGCGTCACTCTCCTCGTAAATTGCATTCTATTAAAAAGAGATGCTACCTTTTTTACTCGCTTTGTTGCTTCTGACACTTTTTTAGACTCTATTTTTTGAAAGGACATCAATTGAAAACTCAACCTCTCTTGTTTCCTTAAGGTCAGCAAAAGCATTGCCCAACACCTCATTGTGATGATCAATGATTTGTTTGGCGCTTAGGGTATTGGAATCCCAAGTCCGGTGGGCATCTTTGACTAGTGTGACATGAAAGCCGAGACTAAATGCCCGGCGAGTCGTCGTATCGACGCAATAATCGGTCGCATTTCCGGCAATAACAAGATTTTGGATTTGTTCTGCTTGAAGTTTTTCATGAAGATCGGTTTCATGAAAAGAATCCGGAGTTTCTTTTTGGATGACAACTTCCTCCTCATTTGGCGCAATAGACGGATGAATTTCCCAAGCAGGTGTTCCAGTGACGAATTCTTCATCATTATGTTGCACAAAAAAGACGGGGACGCCGGCGGTACGCGCCTTATGAATTAATTCCTGAAGATTTTTGAGAAGCTGTTCGCCATCGTATATCGGGCCTGACTCGTCAAACATGGCATTTTGAACATCAATAACAAGTAAAGCAGTCTTTTCCATTTTTACATCTCCCCATAATTAAAGTTCTAAAAAGGTATTCGCCATAATGACATAAATACCTCTACCAATTCATTAACGATATAACTCCAAACAAAAAGTAATGATTGACACCTAGATTACTGTCGGATATATTATGATCAACACTTGAATCGTTCTCGTTATGGGGAGATAAATTGGGATGAACAAAGGCTCTTCAAAGAGGTGCAGTCTGATGATCATTTTAAAATCTGCTAATCTATTGTTGCGATTTCTCTTAGAGTTGTGTTTGCTTGCTTCACTTGGTTATTGGGGATTTCAGATTGATGCGGGAATGACCGCAAAAGTTGTACTGGGCATTAGCGCGCGTCTGTAACGGTCACCTGGCAAGTTCGTCTGATTTTAGAATTTATCCTCTTAATTTCAGCCGCCGCCTGCCTTTCCGCTTCCGGACATTCCAATTTGGCTATTGCTTTTGCGGCCGTTTGGCTCATCAACCGGTTTTTGATTTATGTCTGGAGACAATGAGAAGAGTGGCAAGATTTGCGCTATAGACCTTTATACCAAAGGAGTGCCTTTCTTTCTAATTCCTTTACAAATCGGTCCTTGCCATTCATATAAGACACAATGTCCCTCGGAAACTGATTGGCAAGGGTCTCTTTTAGATCTCCATACAGCTTAGCCTCTTCAGCATGCGTTAGAAGATAGTCTTTTACAGCTAAATGGCGATTAATATCCTCATTATTATCCACCTGAAATACATGGACTTGATGTGTTCTGTTATCCCCGCCCTTTCTAAAATACCGTCTTCCTTTAATGCCAAACTCACCCAGGGATTCGTAGCCAATCCCGTTCATTTGCTCATTAAACGAATCGATTTTTTCAATCTGCTTTACTACCGGCATCATATCAATGATTGGTTTAGCTTTTAGACCGCTAACGGAAGTGATGCCTATATGGTGAATAGCCTTACATTCATCACCAAAGATATCTTTAATCCTTTGCGATTCTTCATTGAACATTTGCTGCCATTTTTCATTATGTTCTTTTACCACGACCTTCATAAAACGCTTCATCCCCATTCTCGTAAGTAGATCGTTATTTTCCGTAAGTACCCTGATTGGTTCTGTAACAGCTTTGTTTCACTTAAATGGATGTTCCACCTTTGATTTTGTAGCCTTGCAACCAGGCCCCGCCATGAATGAGGATAATACCTGGGTGTTTTTCCGCTTCAGCCGGATAGCAGACATCAGCTTTTAACTTCTCATCACCTATTTCCTTGAAAATCATATTTTTTTCTTCTCTAATTGTTACCATTTTCAATGACAGCCTCCTATGTTTACAAACGTTGCATGTTTCATCAATCTCTTTGGGAAAATCATAAGGATAATCGGTTAGGTTAATTGTAGCCTCTTTTGTTGACAAGTTCTATTCACTAGCCACATCGTCCAATATTTGCACAAATCCGTTGGTCCCATCTACCCGTATGTTAGCACCGTCCTTAATGATTTCCGTCGCTTTTTCGATGCCTACAACGGCTGGAATGCCATACTCACGGGCAACAACCGATCCATGTGTCATCATTCCTCCGACATCGGTAATGAGCCCGACCGCCGAGGTAAAGAGAGGCGTCCAACCTGGATCAGTAAAAGGAGCAACGAGTATTTCACCAGGACTGAGCTTTGCATCTTCCGGCCTGAGAACAACCCTTGCGACCCCTTCTACCATTCCGGCAGATACAGGGGTGCCTAAAATAGCTCCTTTTGGTGCTTTTGCATCACGCCGTTTACCCGTAAGCATTTCGCCGTCACTTGTCATCACGCGTGGCGATTTTAGCTTCTGATTCAACTCATGCTGCTTTTCTCTGTCTTCTTCTGTTTCTTGAACATTCCCTGAAAAACGGTTTTCAATTAAGTCGCTAAGTTCCTCCAGCGAAAAATAAAACACATCCTCTTCGCGCCGCAATACGCCTTTTCCTACGAGGCTTTTCGCTTCATCTAGAATCGCGCGTTTGTACACATACAGAATTCGAATCACTGCGAATTTGTGGTGCTCCCTCATCCCCATTAGATGGCGATACAAATTGACTAACCGGGATACCCTTCTTTTTTCAAAGGAACGAAACTGCGAGACAATCTCCTGCCCCGCGGATTCTGCCTCCTGTTCGCCTTGTTTGAATTTTTTTCGATGTTCCCCAGGAGATGCTGTCCGGATATTGCCGATAATGGAAGGGATGAGCTGTGTGGGATCCTCATGCCATCTCGGTTTTGTGATATCAATTTCACCTGCGCATCGCATCCCGTATTTTTGCAAAAACTGTTCTAATTGCAGCTTAAATTCGGTTCCGCCGGGAATCTTCATCAGTCCTTCATAAAAAGTGCTGCTGTTTGCTTGTTGTAAATAATCGATGACTTCCGGATACTTTCTTGCTTCGTCTGCAAGGTCGCCTATCGCCAAACCCATTTCGGTTGTGATATTGCCAGGCAATGATTTGTATAATTGGCTTAATAAAAGAGCGGCCTGTTCATCTCCCACTTTATTTTCCAGCATTTTTTCAAGCATTCCTGAAGCGATAACGCCTGTAATTAAATAAACGGCGATTTTGGAGAGCACGTCTGGCACCATGGCTCCCATGCCTTGTTTTATCATGCGAATCCGATCCGAACCGGTCACACTGAATACTTTTTTCTCGGTTTCCTTAACAGTATTTTCAATAAAAGCTAACACATGTTGATTCGCTTTTTCCGGATCTTTAAAAAACAAGTTGTTCACAACCTTTGAAGCTGCGGGAATGATGATCGGCGCGATTTTTCTGCCAACTCGAAAGACTTTCTTCTTTGGTACGGAAATTTGCCTAAATTGTTCTCGGCTCGTTGCTTCCGCCAAAGCCGACGCCAATAATTCATCCATGCCGCTGAGTATTTTCACCATTCGGTTTCGAAGCGGTTTTAATGAAAGAGCACCTGTAAAATCGGCAAATGCCCTTCCTCCAGCACCATGCAGCAATTGACCTTCTAAAGAGTCTGGATTTTCCTTTAAAAAATTTGTAATGTTACTCAAGATGGATATGGCCAAAGGTTTGATTGGGTCGGTCATGACCTGTATATAGTTAAAATTAATAAATACATGATATTTATGATCTGCAACAGGTGGTATGGGATATAGGGATGTGATTGGCCGGCTTTGAAGAATGTAAAACTGTCCGTCCACCAAAGCCCACTCTATGTCTTGTTCCAAGCCATAATAAGCTTCGATTTTCTGGCCCAATCTTGCCAGTTCAAGAATTTTATCTTCTGGTAATGCCGGCAGCTCTTGTTCCTCATAAGGAAGATTCTTAGTTACAGTTCCCCCTTCGGGAACAGAATAGATTGCTTTCTCTTTCTTTGAAATCTGTTTTTTTACTATTTCACCGGACCGCACCTGGTATAAGTCCGCAGTAACCAAACCGGATACGAGGGCTTCCCCCAGTCCAAAGCTGGCGTCGATGGATATGGTTGAACGATGTCCCGTGATCGGATCTGCCGTAAACATGATACCGGAAACCTCGGGAAACACCATTTCCTGAACAACAACCGATAGAAAAACAGAACGGTGATCAAAATTATTTTTTGCACGATAGGAGATGGCCCGATCAGTGAACAGGGAGGCCCAACAATTTTGGATAGCTTTGAGAAGTTGGTCCGGCCCACAGACGTTCAAATAGGTATCCTGCTGTCCCGCAAAGGAGGCTGTCGGCAAATCCTCAGCCGTCGCACTTGAGCGAACGGCATAGGCTTTATCCTTACCTGTTGTTTCCCAAGCCTTCAATACGGCTGACCTGATATCATCAGGCATGGAAATAGATGTGAGGTGTTCCCGAATCCGTTGCCCCAATACACGAATTTGCTCTAAATCATCATATCGAACTTGGTTCAGCTGGCGAAACAGATCACTCATCTCTTTGCTCGTTTGAATAAACGTACGGTAAGCAAATGTTGATAAGCAAAAACCTTGGGGCACTGGAAAACCTGCTTTTGTCATTTCACCAAGGTTTGCCCCTTTTCCACCTGCATAAGGTAAATATGACTTGTCTATTTCATTGAATTTCAGCACATATTTTTCCATTATATTCACTCACCCTCTTTCATAGCTTTATTAAAAAATAATCAATAATAGTTTATTTGGTTTCCTTAAAAGAAGTATCTATAATGCCTTTATCTTAATATGTACAATATAAAAGACCAAGCATGACATATTATTTTTTTGCAATGCCGTCACCGAAAATATCCAAACACAAGTCGAGGGCTTCCTCTATTGCATACTGATCTCTATTTTCTGTTGAAACTATTGCCTTTAAAACTCAAACCCTACATGACTTTTCTATGGTAGTCCATAAAAAATAGGCACCGATACGCTAATATCGATGCCATAAAATGTATACCCTCATCCCAATTGTTATTCCGGTTTCTTTTCTCCATGTTTCTTATCTGAATAGATAAAGCCATGACAATTCTCCTCTTCGTCTTTACTGCTTCATAACAAAACATTCGTTTCGTTAAAATAAACAGCTTTGCCCGTTTTGGCAGATTCATAGATTGCTTCTAAAATTTGCGTGACAACAAGAGCTTCTTCAGGCTTTACAGTAGGTTCCGTGTCATTTAGTATACTTTCAATCCAAAGTCTGGCTTCCAGATCTGAATCACTTTCTTGTTTTCCATCATAGAAAGCCACGCCGCCAGAATCTAGTTTAACGTTGGTTGTAAATAATTGGCCATGATTTTCCCCATTGATGCGCAGCCCATCCTTCATATCAGCCCCTCCAACAGTGCCGCTTAAGGAGCATTTTGCCTCATCGACGTCTAATGAATTCAATGCCCAGCTTGATTCCAAAACGATGGTCGCACCGTTTTCCATCGTGATAAATCCAAATGCCGAATCTTCCACCGTAAATTTTTCTGGATCCCAAGGGCCCCAAGCATTGGCGGCATCTTTTTTACTCCCTAATTTGTGATAGGCTGTTCCTAACACAACCTTGGGTTTGTAATTATTCATCATCCATAGCGTTAAATCTAACGCATGGGTGCCAATATCAATTAACGGGCCGCCGCCCTGTTTCTCTTCATCAAGGAATACACCCCAGGTTGGCACTGCGCGGCGGCGGATCGCATGAGCCTTGGCATAATAAATCTCTCCTAGGTCTCCCTTGTCAGCCACCTTATGTAAATATTGGCTGTCCGGTCTGAAGCGATTATTATAGCCAATGGTCAGCTTCTTGCCAGAATGCTTGGCGGCTTCAACCATTCGCAGGGCCTCTTCCGATGTTTTCGCCATAGGTTTTTCACACATGACATGTTTCCCAGCATCCAAGGCGGCTACTGAAATATCAGCGTGTGAACTATTTGGTGTACAGACATGAACCACATCAATGGATGGATCTTGTAACAGTTCGTTATAGTCCTCATATACCTTGGCATTCTCTATCCCGTAGTCTTGTGCCGCAAGTTTTGCCTTTTCCAAAACAATGTCGCAAAAAGCGCTCATTTCAACCTGGTCTATCTTGGAAAGGCTTGGCATATGCTTTCCATTCGCAATCCCGCCGCAGCCAATAATCGCTATTCTTAATTTTTCACTCATCTGTTATTCCCTCCGTATAAGTCATTTTTTAATCTGCCTTTTTAATGAAATCTGCTAAGTCTTCATTTTCACTTCATATCGCTTAATCTCACCGTAGTGTTTTTTTGAACTGATAGCGCCGCAGCCTCGTTAATTAATGTTAAATTGAGCATATCCTCTTTTGTAATTGAGGATGCAACATTATTGCTAATCGCTTCGACCCATTGGTTGATCGCCATAGGCAATGGAGAAGGCAAGCTTTCCGGGACAACCCAGCCCTTATCATTAAAATGACTGCTCTTAATCCGGATCGTCTCGTCTTCGATTAATAGCGCCCCTTCCGTGCCATATAATTCAAGTTGGAAGGGGCTGCCGCTTGAAACAAAACTTGCCTCAATGGCCCCCATCGCGCCAGACTCATAGTCAACTAGCACAATCGCATTATCATCGACCTCGTGGGTTAATGTTGATTGCATCCGGGCAGTGACCGCAGTTGCCGGACCAGCCAAGCGGTTTGTCAAATAAATCGGATGTGCACCAAGATCAATCAATGCTCCCCCGCCGCATTGTTCCTTATTGAAGAAGTGCTCAGGCAACCAGCCATTGGAATGTCCCTTAGGCGGCACAGCCCCATTATGCGCGAGGCGGCATCGAATCATCGTTAATTTTCCAAGCCAGCCTTTGTCGATGGCTTCCTGGGCGTATAAATAATAATCTTCCGTTAACCGAGGCAGAGACAACATGAGTTTAACGCCATTTGATTCAATGGTTGAGAATATCTCCTTACAATCTTCTACCGTAAATGCTAATACCTTTTCTGTGAAAATATGTTTCTTATTTTCGGCTGCTGCAAGGATCACATCTTTGTGCCGGTTTGTCGGTGTATTGACAATAACCGCGTCAATGTCCGGATTTGATAGCACAGCATTTAAATCCTCCTCAAAAGGGACGCCTAACGCATTCGCCCATTGCTTCCCCCGCACCGGATCCTCATCCCACACCATTTGAATTGATAGGTTCGGGTTTTCTTCAGCCTGCCTTGCATAATCCTCCGCGTGTACATGCCATTTACTTAATAAAGCAACATTAATCAAAAGTACCCCTCCATATATTATTTCATTGGAATGACTAAACCTATTAACCAATTTGTAATCGATTACATTTCCTCTTCTAAAAATATATTTGTTATTTTAAGAGGAATCGATCACGTTCGATTTTGCACCGCAAGATTCACGAACAATCATTTGCTCTTCAAGAACAAACTGCTTCATATTTAACTTCTCTTTTTTCATAAGGCTAAGAAGTAATGCCATAGCTGTGCTGCCAATTTCAAATGTAGGTTGAGCGACCGTTGTGAGCTCCGGCTCAAATATTGAAGCCATTTGAATATCATCAAACCCAACAACTGCAATATCCTCGGGTACAGAAAGCTGACAATGCTTAATTGCTTTGATCGCACCTATAGCCATTTCATCATTTGCAGCAAACACTGCCGTTGGCGGGTTTTGCAGAGCCAATAATTTTTTCATCAGCCGATAGCCCGATTCGTAGGTGAAGTCACCTTCTTGTATTAAAATTTGATCAATCTCCAAGTTGTTTTGGGCCAATGCTTGTTCAAAACCCTTTAACCGATCCCGGCCAAGAATAACATTCTTTGGCCCCGCTATATGAGCAATCCTATGATGTCCCAATTTAATCAAATGGCTTGTTATTTTTCGAGCGCTGCTAATGTTATCAATTGAAACAGTTGGAATGTTCGAACCCTCCAAATATTCGCAAGCCAGAACGATTGGATAACTGTCAGATAACTCCTCAACCAAATGGGGCGTTGTTCGTGCGGTAAGTAAAATCACACCATCAACTTGTTTATAACGTAAATGATTTAGATATTCTGACTCATTTTCACTTTTATTTTGTGAATCTCCCATCAAAACTTGATAACCATTTTTATTGGCGACTGATTCAATGCCTCGCAGAACTTTTGAGAAAAAAGTGTTTGCGATATCAGGAACGACCACAAGAATTGTTTTGGTTTCCATTTTGCGAAGTTGTCTTCCCAAAAAATTAGGCTGATAGTTCAGATCCTCCATCGCGGCTAATACTTTCCGTCTTGTCTTCTCAGTAACGTTCCCTGCATTGGAAAGGACACGGGATACTGTTGCTGTTGAGACTTTCGCCAACTTTGCCACATCTCTTAATTTAGTCATAAGCAATTTACCTTTCAAAAATGTAATCGATTTCTTTTTTAAAATAGCACAATCTTTAGATATTTACAATACTAATTTGTCACTATTCCTAAAATTTAGCCTAATTTTATAAAACCAGCATAAATAAGTCCAAAGTGGCAAGAATTCGGTAAACACTGAATAATGAGGTCAGGTCTGTCTTTATGTATTTCATGATCACTATGGTCTGCAATAATTAATCCATGCTCAAAATGTCCCAATAAAACAAGAAAGGGCGCTTCCTTATACCACAAAAGCGTCCTTTTCTTAAATAATGCAACTTATGCTGCACTGTTATTAACTAGTGAACTAACGATGCTCTCAAATTATTAATCCCATGTTCCATATAACCCTTTAAACAGGTTAACGTATATACCCAACCTTCTTTTTGTCCTAACATTTTAGCTATAAGATCAGGGTCATCTTCTTTCAAACCAGATTCATTTACTTCAACAAGTGTACTATCGTCCTCTTCTTTCAGCAGCATTGCAACAATCGTTTCTTGGCCATTTTCCCCCCATGAAAACACTATTTTCTTGTTGTCCTCGACTTCCAATACATTTATAACTCCTTCCGCATTGTATTCTTCATATCTCAACGTAACCCTCTTGCCTTGTTCCCATCTTTCAGAACTTGATGTGAACCAAAAGTTCCCGATTTTCACAGGGTCTACGATAGCTTCAAAAATTTCATTCGCCGGTTTGTTAATCTTTAATTTCGTTGTGACTTGAGTATTCATTCTGAATCATCCCTTTATAAATTTATATGTTCCTGAAAAACCATTTTTAAAATGCGTCAGGTCAAATCGGTTTTGTTGTTTGCTTCCGCTTTACGCTTAATCCACCCTAATCGTTTGTCCCAATCCGCTGCCAGATTCGCCATCCACTCTGCTGCTTCAGATAATTGATCTGGACATACCTTATATCGCACTTCCCGTCCGACACGGTTGGATGCAACAAGTCCTGCCCCATTGAGAACGGTTAGGTGTTTGACAACAGCTTGACGAGATACTGTCACCGTCGTCGCTAATGTCGTCGCTGTAGCTTGTCCCCTTGCGGCAATGAGGTTAAGCAACTGACGGCGAGTGGGGTCTGCTAAGGCAATCAAAACCTTTTCGAGATTGTTTTCATCTGTAGACAACATGTCACTTCTCAGCACGCTTCCGCAATGCTTCCAGTTGTTGGCCCCATCCCTTGACATTTCCTTGAAAGAACTTTCCTTGTTCATCCTCTGATACGGAGAGGCTGGCAAAGCCACTTTCAACGACACGAAGCCAAGTTCCCCCATCCTTTGCCGTCAACGTAAACTCAACTAGTGTAGAGTTCCCTTTTCTTGGTTCTTCTCCAGGAAATGAACTTGCCCATCTGCATGCAAGATAGTTCGGCGGGTCCATTTTTTCAATTAAAACCGGGAACGTACCATACTTTGTGTCTGCCACTATGCGTGATCCATCGACTTGTACTTTGTCGGGACCCGGCTTATCGCCAACCCACCATGCCGGCTCGCTAATCAACTCCCATACCGTTTGAAGAGAAGCTTCAATGAATATTTCCCTTTCGATTCGATCATTAGCCATTTCTGTTCCTCCTTGATTTTATATGTGCAACCAAAGTGTAGCACATGGCTTGTAACATGTGCAACTTAGGTGTTGCACATGTTTTTTCCAAATGACACGATATCAAAAATAGCATTAAAGAAGGGAAATTCAACCTAAAAAAAGCCGAATTCCTGTATGCTAAGGAACCGACTTTTTAGATTGGATTGTTCAACTAAAGCTACCCGCTTCTAATCATTTAATCCCTTTCCACCCAGAATTTTCTCCATATATTTTTCAACCCTTGACTCTCGAGTTTTGGATTGTTTGGCTTTAGAAAAATAAAGAATGTATGCTCTTTGTCGCCCCGGCGTCAATGCTTCAAAAGCAGTTTTCAAGGCAGGGATTTCATCGAATTTATTTTGAAGTTCTTCAGGAATTGTGAATTCTGTATTCTTTTTAAAATTCACTTCCAAACCGGCTTTTTCAACTTCGATGGCTTCATAAATATAGGCTTTCAAGATGGTTTCCATTTCAACTATTTCTTGAACATTTGTGAACCGAATCTGACGCGCCGCCTGTACATTCTCCGTTTGTTGGATTAGAATCCCATGGGCATCCTTTAACAAGGCACCTTTGTGAAACAGAAGCGCACAATATTCTTTAAATCCATGTATTAACACTATATTTTTATTCTCAAACGTATAACAAGGATGCATCCACTTAAATTCTTCAGTCAGCTCACAGTCGAGAACGATACTTCTCAACTTCTCATATTCTTCCTTCCACTTTTTGGATTTACTTAAAAATTCATCAACCTTAGGATTCAATCTACTGTTTGTCATCAAGGAACACCTCTTTTCAATTTTTCGATCAGCTGACAGTCAAGAAAGATCATTCTCAGTTTCTCCAATTCATCAACCTTGAATCATTTACGTCTTGTTGGGTCAGATTGGACTCATGCAAAAACGATAAATAAAGAGAGGATCACTCCCCTCTTTATTTGGCTTTTATACATATCATTGCAATATATGACATCATGCCATCTTTTTGGCATATAGCTGATTGCGTATTTTGCAGCATCAACTTTTGAAATGACGTCATGTTCTTTAAGTGTAATGAAACTGGAAGTAAAGTATAATGGTCCTAAAAGATTTAAGCAGTATTTAAAAAGAGGAGATTACCCCCCTCTTTTTAAATACTGCCAATCAGACAATCGAAAGGAATTAGGCATTATAATGTTATGCTATTACCCAACCCTTATACCACAGATTTCCGTCTTAAATATTCTCTTTCCATACCTAATTCCCTATTAATTAATAATCCCATTTTCTCCGAGTCTGCCTTCGTAACAACTTGATCATCCTCTGACCATTCGACACTATAAACAAAATAATAATCATTTATTAATCTTAAGGTAACAACCGAATGTGGGAAAGTATCAAATCTCGCTTTTATCCCACGCCGCCATGTATACCCCCAGTCTAATAATTGCAATGACTCCCACCAACCGTTAATTTTTAGGACAAAGTAAAATGGCCCTTTTCTATTTTAGAATAAAAGTTGATTTTAATTATCCTTTTTGATAATTTGGATCATATTACCACTCCATTGTTCGCGCTGGCTACCCCTGCAAGGAATATCTGCGCTTTGCTTTGATCATTTGATTTATGGCATTTTTCCCGGCAAGAGTTGTTTCAATAGAAAAACTCTTTTCTTTATTAATACATTCATAAATCATTTTTACTGATTCTTTACCAGCTGCAAAATGTTTTTTTTCCGGTTCCCTAGGTTCTAACCTACGAGCAATAGCATCTGGATCAACATTTATCTCAATCCCCAATTTATCCACTAAAAGGTTACGTAATGTACTTTTTCCACTCCCATTGTTACCAGCAAAAACATACATCATTGGTGGGAGATCATCGTAATTCATTCTTTTCCTCAGTAATCTTATTATCGATTTTTACAATTTTCCCATCAGGATATTCTTTAACGAGTCCTTTTTTTGTTTCATAAACAATATATGTGTTATTAGCCTTGGCATCAATTTTTGCCCGTTCACCAGTCATCTTCACCCATTTATCAGCCCAAGCAAATTTTCTCTTTTGAGATTCTTTATGATTTTCTAACACATAAAACACCGCCTTTCCCCTACATCTTAAATTATATCAACTTAAAACTGTGTTTACTCGTTTTACATGGAATCAATAATAAACGGCGGGTCACCTTCCTTCCGGTTAGAGTTGCTTAACTCTCCAAAGTACACCAGATGTTGATACTGCCATATTCGTTCATTGGCGAAAACAAATTCGTCAGAGTTTGTGGCATATGCGACTGACTTAACCGCGTAGGATGGAGGCATGAATCTTTATAAAACTTTAAGGATCTCATTTCGAGCTCGTTTTCGATGAGATTGCATAGATACCTGAGCGGCTTCACCGTCATTTGCACGCATGCAGGCTATTATTGCCTGATGTTCAACGATAGAACGAAAAGGCAGCGGCCGCTTATTTATTGTAAATAGACGAGCTCGAAATAATTGATCAGCGTGTACTTCGATAACATTCGATAATCTTTTATTATCGGCGTAATTTATAATTTTGAAATGAAACAAGTCATCGAGTCTAGCCCATTCAGTTAGATTATTTTCCTTTATCGCCTGTTCTTGGCAATCAATTAAGCTGTCCAGTTCATTTAATTCTTGTTCACCAATTTTATCAGTTGCCAATTTTGCAGCTAAGCCCTCTAACTCCTCTACCACTTCGTATGTTTCACGCAGATCCTCTTTCTCAATGGGTTCGACAATAAAGCCTTTTCGAGGTATAAGCCTTACAACCCCTTCTGTTTGCAGGCGAACTAATGCTTCCCTTACTGGCGTACGACTCATTTCCAGAACATCTGCTATTTCCCGTTCAAGAATCGTTTTTCCCGGCATTAGCTTTAAATCTCTAATCGCTAATCGCAATATATGGTAAGCACGCTGCGGAAGTTTGGTATCCTTTACGTTATTCATGATGTGCTCTAATTCTTCTTGAACTTTTTGAATATCAATTGATGTTTCTGTGCTCTTAGCGTTTTGTTCTTTCACTTTTAACCACTCCGACGTTTATATCTTGATATTAATTATAAATTTATTACAAGTAATTAGGAAGGAGCAGTTATAAAAAAAGGGGGATCCCCCTTTTTAAACACCCGCGTACATTTTTGATATATGAGATATGATTGAATCGGTAACTTCTTTCGTGGAATTTTCACCCCCGATGTCAGCGGTTAATATTCCATCTTTTGTAGTAGCTCGAACAGCTTCATTTATCATCCTTGCTTCCTTAGGCAATCCCAAATGGTTTGTTTGTCGGTCCTTTAATGTTCCTTTGTGTTGCTTTGTTGGTTCACCCAGAGGGAATGACAAGAGAGGCTATATTAATGGTATGATTGTTTTGGGATTTATGGTTGCTACTGGATTTTTATCCATGTGGATTTCAAACACTGCTACGACAATGATGATGGTTCCGATTTGCTTAGCTGTTACTAAACATGTGGCTGAATCATTTGAAAACAGTGCAACGATCGATACCTCTCCGGGAAAATTTCCTTTTGGAACTGCCTTAATGCTCGGAACCGCTTATTCAGCAACTATAGGTGGATTCGGTACTCTAATCGGTGCCCCAGCCAATACAATTTTAGCTGCAACAGTTAATAATTTGTACGGCATAGAGATATCATTTGCAAGATGGATGCTTTTTGGCGTGCCCATGGTTGTCTTACTTATCCCGATGGTCTGGTTTTACCTTGTTAAGATCGCCTATCCGATGGAGGTAAAAAATATACCTGGAGGTAGCGGAGTTATTAAAAAAGAACTTCAGGAACTCGGGAAGATGAGTTATGAAGAAAAAATTGTGCTAACCGTATTTACTCTGACAGCAATTGCGTGGATCACGCGAAGCTTGGTGCTTGAAAAATTCATTCCGGGAATTGATGATACCATTATTGCTTTACTTGGCGCTTTTGCTTTATTTTTGATACCGGCTAAAAATAAAAAAGGCAAAATTTTAGACTGGGATACTGTGTTAAAACTCCCATGGGGAATTTTATGGCTTTTTGGCGGAGGACTAGCTCTTGCCGCGGGAATCACGGGTTCGGGCTTGGATAAATGGATAGGGAGTCAGCTTGTTAACTTCAGCGATGTCCCATTTTTTATCACAATAGCACTAATCGTTGCTGTTATCACCTTACTAACGGAGTTTACATCAAATACTGCGACATCAACGATGGTTTATCCAATTGTTGCCGCGGGTGCCGCTGCCTTGGGGACTGATCCAATTATGCTCATGGTAGCTGCGTGTATGGGTGCAACATTCGCATTTATGTTCCCCGTTGCTGCCCCGCCAAACGCTATTGTATTTGCTACAGGGTATGTAAAAATGGGCAAAATGGCACAGACTGGGGTATGGTTAAACTTATGCGGAATTATCTTTTCCGTCATTATTGTTTACTTTTTTGTTCCCCTTATCTTTGGCGGATTGATGTAGCAGACAATTCAATTAACATTTATTGAAGAGAATCCATTTTGATAGGAGAGTGATTAAAATGGATTCTCTTCTTGTATCTGCAAATTGCTTTATCACGGCTTAAGGCCTATTCCTCCGTCTCCCAAGCAGGATTCCAGGCGACTTCCCACAAATGGCCGTCTGGGTCTTGGAAATGGCCGGAGTAACCGCTCCAAAAGGTATCATGCGCTGGATCGGGGATCGTTGCACCCGCCTTTTTTGCTTGATTCATCACTTGATCCACTTCTTCTTTACTGCCGACATTATGGCCAATAGTAAATTCAGCGGGATTTGGGGCAGTTTGCCCAACCTTTGTTTCATGTACAAGATCTTTGCGATTCCATATGGCAAGCTTGACACCTTCCAAGTCGAAAAAGGCAACAGCGCCATGCTCGAATTCTTTGCCAATGATGCCCTCTGTCGGCAATCCCAGTCCATCGCGGTAGAAAGCTAGCGACCTTTCCAAATCATCCACACCAAGTGTCAAAACTGTCATTCGCGGTTTCATAACATGATCATCCCTTTCAATAAATATCTCAGGCAAACAGACTGATCAGATTGCCATCGGGATCTATGACAATAGCATAGCGCTGACCCCAGAAAGCGTCCCAAGGTTCACGATGACTAGTATACCCGTGGCCAATAATCTTTTCATAGAGCTTATTTAGGGCCTCATCGCTTTCACATAAAAAGGCTAACTCAATTCGATGTCCTGACGGTTCTTCCCAGCCTCCATAGATTTCTTTTGCCATCTCTTGTTTATCAAAGGCAAGCCGGACGCCATCTTGATTCACTTCAACATGCGGCTCTTCATTCATCTTTTCGGGAATGTCGAACCCAAGAACACGATAAAATTCTAATGACGCTTTCATATCCATAACAACTATACCGACCATATCTAACTTAACCTTCATGTGTTTCACCCCTTTTTTTCGCTTTAGCACCTATTATCGCCTATTTACCCTAGTTTTGATTGTAAAAAACGGACAAATTCTATCATTTTGTCAGGAATAAAGGGATCATCCTATAATTAGCAGGGGGTGCACACCCAACAGAGTTGGACTCAAATGACCTTTTGAATAACCGAATAACAGAATCACAGTCCCATACACTCATAAAATATAGCATTTTGTCACAGATAGCGGAACGACAGTCCGATAAAAGTCTTAATCATATAACTTGATAGAAAAAACCTGATCCCCAAAGATCGGGCCCGGCTTTTCCGTTCCTCAATACAATTTTTCTGCTATATTCTCGCTGATCTTCATTTTCGTTTCCTCGGCTTTATGGTAATTCTTAATAGTCAAACCGGTGCAAATCAGATCAATCAAAAATAACTGGGCGATTTTAGATACAAGCGAGCCGCTGTCGAGAGGGCTCTCTTTTGCTGACGACAAAAGGATGTGGTCAGCATATTTGGTCAAAGGTGACTTGATGTAATTCGTCAAGGCGATAACCGTCGCTCCGTTATCTTTCGCTATTTTTGTGGAATCGACGATATCCTTCGTGCTCCCAGTGATACTAATCGCGACAACGACAGAATCCTTGGTCATGGATGTCGCTCGCATCGCCTGGAAATGGGGATCAGTGGTAACTTCCGTCTGTTTGCCGATTCGCATCAGCCTGTTTTGCATGTCGAGGGCAGCAATCCCGGAAGAACCGACGCCGAAGAGGACAACATCACGGGACGCGTCCAACACCTGAACGATTTGCTCTAAAGTTTCTTCGTTCACCGACTCATAGGAATGATCAATAGCCCGCGTCATGTTATTCCGGATTTTCTCCATATAAGTGCCATGACTTTCCTGAACGGACGCCATCGTCTGTTCTTGGGCAAACAAGAATTTAAAATCTTGGAACCCCTTAAAGCCAAGCTTTCTAAAGAAGCGGAGGACGGTTGCCTCTGCCGCACCGCTTGCTTCGGATAACTCTGTCAGCGAGTGATACAGCACATCCTCGGGATTTTCCATAATATAATGGTAGATTTTGTTTTCGGACTTCGTGAAATTCTGTTTATACTGCTCCATTAAAATGGAAGGCTTTGTTCCTTTAAGTTGGGCTTCTCCCATTTTTTTCACCCTTTTTGCAAGTTTTATGATCTATCTCCATTATACAATGATATTCTCTTTTTAAATAGTGCCAGACAGCGCCGAGCAGATTTGCCCCGTTCGCCTTCTCGGCGAGTTTGACTTCAAGTGATCGGCGATGATTCGGCATCACTTTCTCCTCCAACCGGGTTTGGATCGAAGCCCGCAGCCATTCCCCTTGTGCGGAAATGCCGCCGCCAATTACAATCAATGACGGATTAAAAATATGCACGAGCGTTTGCATGCCTGTTGTTAAATCATCGAGCCAATGATCAAAAACCTCGATGGCTTTAAGATCACCCTCACGTACCAGAGTAAAAAAGTCTGGCAGAGCGATCGGTCTCGCAAACGCCGCTTCCGCCAAATCGGCTAATGCCTTACTTGATGCATATTGCTCGTAGCAGCCCTTGCTTCCACATGTGCATGGCACACCTTGCGGATATAAGATTATATGGCCAAGTTCACCTGCTGAAAAATTGGCGCCGGTATAAAGTTCGCCATCCAAAAACAGCGCACCGCCGATTCCTGTGCCAATCGTGACACACAAAAAATCATCATAGCGGCTGGCTGCACCCATCCATGCTTCACCAAGCGCCGTACAATTCACATCGTTTTCCACACTGACAGGCAAGCCTGTCGCTTCACGGACCATGTCAGCGATAGCCATCCCGGTGAACCCTGGTATATTATCAGTAGCATGAACGACCTCGCCATGAACATTATCAATTTGTCCGGCAGAGCTGATCGCAATCCCTTCAAGCTGCCAGGATGCCCTTATTTCTGCGCAGCAGGCAATCACCCGCTTGATCACATGTTCTCCGCCAAGGGCGGCCTCCGTTGGCATAGATGCATGAGCGATAATCTTACCCTCACTATTAACAACACCATATTTGATCGCCGTTCCGCCAATATCCACTGCGCCTATTAGCATGTCACTGTCCTCCTTGATCAAAGGTCAACACCGCCTCGCCTTTTCCAGCCATGGAAATAAAGAGGCGTTTATTGTAGGAAGGATTGAGATCAGGGTAATCTTCCCTGTAATGTGCGCCGCGGCTTTCTTTCCTTTCCAGCATGGCGGAAAGCAGGATTTGCGCCAGAGTGATAAAGTTCTTCGCTTTAAACGCCGTTTTCCTTGATGATGCCGTCTTAGCCGCTTGAGGGAATGAAAACCCTGATGCCAATGTCTCTACCTCTTTGATTGCCCGAAGCAAGCCCTCTTCAGTCCTAATGATATTGGCATCATACCACATGATCTCCCTAATCCTCTCAATCACTCCGCCTGCTGACATGCCGGCGTGATTGTCCGATCCCGTTTTATACCTTGCGAAAATGCTTTGCAATTGGGCTTCGGCTTCCGAACCGCCGATTTGCTGCAAGCTTTTATCTTGCATATAGCTCGCACAATCCTCTGCCGCCCGTTTGCCGAACACCATGCATGCCCCGGTTGAATTTCCGCCGAGCCGGTTTGCCCCTTCAACGTTGCATGACAGCTCGCCAATCGCATACAGGCCATCAACG
Organism: Scopulibacillus darangshiensis; assembly: GCF_004341035.1. GTDB lineage: Bacteria > Bacillota > Bacilli > Bacillales > Sporolactobacillaceae > Scopulibacillus > Scopulibacillus darangshiensis. The sequence goes on along the minus strand of NZ_SLXK01000021.1, from coordinate 4,737 downwards.
TCAGTTTTGCCGTTTTCATCAATCACCACACCGCCATTCGCCGCATGGGCAAATGGGGCAATCCGAATGTCATCCTTAACCATATTGATGCCTTTTTCTTTTAACCAATCCAAGTAAACGGTATAAAATTCTTCCTTGTTTTCATAGAGTTTTTTGTTATAAAGCAGTTTAAAACCCTTTTCATACTTCGTCTCCAAAATAGCCTTCATCATGGCAATATCAAAATATCTGGAGTCAAATGAATCAGTAAACGGTCCATGCGTGCTCCGGATCTCAAGGCACTCTTTTTTGGACAGACCCAGCGGCAATAAGGGATCCAGCAAGCTTTCCCCATTATCAGCGACCATATCATCACAGTACATTAAGGTGTGCTCCCCAAATAGCGTCTTGTACTTCGGCGCGACAACACCTGGTATAAATTGGATAAATTCTATATTCACAAGCTTTGCCCCTGCCTCAAGGGCAAGCAAATGCCCGGAACCATCCACGTCGGCAGGATAGAGATTATGCTTATAGATATTGGAAAACCCGCCTGATGCCAAGATAACGGCATGGCAGCTGACCAAGACATAGTCGTTGTTGTCGTCTAATAAAATAGCCCCGGCAATTTTGCCTTGCCTTTTGATTAATGAAACCGCGATCGTCTTTTCCATTAACGTGATATTGTCATAGTCGCTGAAAATCTGATTGGCGTTCTGGCGCATAGCATCCCAATCACTTAATAAATATATATTCCTGGCATGGCCGGCAAAACAGGCTTTCCGTTCCCCGTCAAGCTTTTTGGCATTGACCCCAATCTTTTCATATTCTTTAACTTGTTCTGGAATCTCATCCACGTAAGTTTTGGCAAGCTTCGGTTCCGCCATGCCGCAGCTCATCTCTTCAATATCATCCAAAAACAACGCTTTGTCTTCTTCACTTTTGGTCACCTGTGTACCCAAAGAAGCCTTCAGGGGATAGAAACTTGCCCCTGAAGCCAGCTCTGTTTTGGTAATCATTAAGATTTGTTTCTCTTTATCAGCTAATTCCTTGGCCGCTTTCATTCCGGCAAGACCGGCTCCGACGACCAATACATCTGTCTTTATCATTCGTTTAATAGTCATCTTCATCACACCAATTTCATTGTGCTTGTTTGTGATCATAATATGTTAGATGATTGTCTTCAGCTTTGCTCTTCTCTTGAAAAATGAGGCTGAACAGATAGCCGAATACTAACGAAGAAACAAGGTTAATCAGAGAATAGGCCCAAAGTGTCGTATCAGTAAAGTAGGAAACATAGATGGCGATGATCGTTGTTACGATAAATCCGGTCAAGGCGCCTTTGGCATTCGCTTTCTTGGTCATAACGCCAAGTGTGAAGGTCCCGCCAATAATACCAAGCACGAGCCCCATCAAACCGTTAAACCATTGATAAGCTGAACCAACATCGGAATAAGCGAGCACAATCGCAAACAGGATTGAGAATATGCCAACAACAAGCGTCACAATCTTGGCAATTCGCGTCCCTGCTTCATCAGACATGTCAGGTTTCATAACTTTCTGAATGTCCAGTGTCCAGCTTGTCGCCACACTGTTTAAACCGGTCGATAATGTCGATTGCCCTGCGGCAAACAACCCGGCAATCAATAGACCTGAAATACCTGCCGGCAGCTGACCGACAATGTAGTTCGCAAAAATCAAATCGGGTTTCCCTGTTGGCATCTCGCCGCCCATTTGTTTGTAAAAGACATATAATGCCGTTCCGATGAAAAAGAACATCGTTGCCGTACCTAGGGATAATACGCCATTCAAGATCGTCATTTTGTTCATTTGCTTCAAATCAGTAGTCGTTAAATAACGCTGCACCATATCCTGGCTGGAAATATACGAGAAAGCTGTTGATAAACCAGCACCAAGGAAGATGATGAACAAGCTGCTATGCAATAAGTTCGGATCAAAAACAACGGTGTCACTAAAAAATTTATGATCCTGTACGCCTGTTTGGATAATTTCAGGAATACCGCCTTTGACAGACACAATAAGAACGATAAGAGCGAAGACACCGCCGCCGATCAAGACGACGCCTTGGATAAAGTCTGTCCAAAGCACGGATTTGATCCCGCCAAAGGATGAATAAATAGTGGCGATAATACCCATGAATAGGATAATCAAAACTACATTGATTCCAGTCACGGCAGAAAGAGCGATAGCCGGGAGATACATGATGATCGACATCCGGCCAATCTGATAGACAATGAACAGGATGCTCGCAATAATCCTTAGGCTTTTGCCAAACCGCCTTTCCAAATACTCGTAAGCGGTATCAAGATTGAGATTGCGATAAACCGGCAAGAAGAAATAAATAGCAATGGGTACAGAGATAAAGAGACCGAGCTGTGCCACCCACAGTTCCCACGTTCCAGCATATGAACCTCCTGCCAGAGACAGGAAGGAGATAGGGCTCAAGAGTGTCGCAAACAGACTGACAGAAGTGACCCACCATGGTATGGATCCGTCCCCTTTAAAGAATTCCTTTCCTTTCATTTCCTTCTTGGCTACGGCTATGCCAATATATAGGATGAACAGAAGATAGGCAAACAAGATAATATAATCTATAACTTGAAAATGTCCCGTCATTTTAATTCCCTCCCTTGATTAATTACAGATACTTTTTCGCGATGTCATGCGCACGCGCCTTTTTAGCTTCTGTTAACGGTTTCATCGGCTTTCTGCAAACGCCGGCATCGACGCCTTCGTGCTTTAGGATTTCCTTAATCGTTGGATACAGCCCGTTATCAAGGATAGCTGCGATCAAATCATTTGTTTCTTTTTGGACAGCCCTTGCTTCCTCGACAGCTCCGGCTTGTGCCAATTCGAAAATTTTCCTGGCTCGTACACCATTAACATTGAATGTGCTGCCAATTGCGCCATCAACATTTAAGACACTTGCCGACAATAGCATTTCATCAAATCCTGAATAAAGCAGTTTGTCAGGATAAGCATGCCGCAGACGCTCCAAGAGGAAAAAGTCCGGTGCGGTAAATTTCACGCCGATAATTTTTTCATTTTCAAAAAGCTCTCCAAATTGTTCGAGGTTCATGCTGACTCCAGTCAAGGCTGGAATCGAATAAACGATCATTTGATTATCAACGTTGGCCATGATGGTATTGTAATAATCTTTAATTTCATCAAAATCAAACTTGTAATAGAATGGCGTCACAGCGGACAGAGCATCATATTTTAAATCAGTTGTAAATTTAGCCAGATCGACGGCTTCATCAATGTTCAATGAACCGACTTGGGCGATTAAAGTGACATCGTCCCCCGCCTCATCTTTTACAATCTCAAAAATCCGCTTCTTATCTTCTGTGGAAATCAGGAAGTTCTCCCCGGTGCTTCCGTTTACGTATAATCCATCGACTTTCTGGACGTCGATATTGTTGCGGACCATCTCACGAAGACCTTTTTCATTAATTTTTCCCTCTTCATCAAATGAACACATTAATGCTGTAAAAATACCCTTCACTTTCATCACCCTTTTTTAATTAATTTGGTTTATCTTTTGAATTTCATTTACAAATTTTTCTGTGATGCTTTTTGGCCTTGTGATGGCGCTGCCGACGACCACGGCATGGGCACCGAGTTCCAATGCCTTTTTTGCTTTTTCCGGAGTATCAAAGTTTCCCTCGGCGATAATAGGGATGGTGATATGCTCGGCCATTTTTTCCAGCAACGCGAGCGGAACCGCCCCTTCCGAGTATGGCGTATAGCCTGCCAAAGTCGGCGCTACAATATCCACGCCGATTTTTTCGGCTTCGATGGCTTCTTCTAATGTTGCTGTATCTGCCATGAACAATTGCTTTGGATATTTCTCGCGGATCTCAGCGAAAAATTCAGCAAATGTCTTACCATCAGGACGTTCTTGTTTGGTCCCGTCCAATGCGATGACATCTACTCCCTCTTCATACAACGCATCAATTTCATTCATTGTCGCCGTAATGAAAACATTGCTGCCGGCGTAGTCCTTTTTTATGATGCCGATGATTGGGAGCTGCACCTCCTGTTTGATCACCTTAATATCCTCGACCGTATTCGCCCGAATCCCCGATGCACCGCCGAGTTTGGCTGCAAGCGCCATCTTCCCCATAATGAAGGAGCTATGCAACGGTTCGTCAGCCAAAGCCTGACAAGAAACAATGAGTTTCTTGTGAACCCTTTCAAGAAAATTCATAGTTGTCACCTTGCTTCCCAAAAATCATGTAAACCGCTTTCAAACTTTCTAACACGACTATAACACTAAAGATAATAAACTGTCAATTTTATTTTAACTTTTGACAGTTTAATATCATGTTCAATTTGGATTTATGAGTTATTAGAATGTTCCGATATAAAGGATACGAATACTCTTAATTCACCAATTCATTATAGGACTATAGGACTCAGATTCCGTTATTTGCAAAAAATTAACTCAAATGACCTATTGAATGACCGGATAACGGAACCACTGCTGCTAGAATAAAAAGTGGACACCCCTTTAACGGAAAGGAGGAAAGAGTATAATGTCAATAACAACTGATTAACTGATAAAGAAAACTTGCCGATTGGCAAGCCTTTGGCGAAGTCAGAGGCGTAGTTGCACTTATGTGCGTCAGAAAGTTATACTCCCGGATTATTCATAGGACTAACCGAAGAAGCAATTTGGATGAAAATTGGCAAACGCCTTCATTTATTTCGGAATTTGAAGGTGTTTTTCTAGCT
>NZ_SLXK01000020.1 GCF_004341035.1 Scopulibacillus darangshiensis | reverse complement strand
TTTTTTCATTTATTTGATGCGTAACAGATATTGTGAAATCGCTTGATGGATAAGCATTTTCCGTCTTATTAAGGATTTTCTATGAATAATCTAGGATAAGGATTCTTAATACTTTTGTATTATTTCGCTTTTTTTGCGGTAAAAATAATTGTCATAATTATAATCCAATATGGATAAAATATATGATAGGTGTGATCGGGGAAAAAGTGGTTATAAATTCCAAGTTAATATGATGAACATCTTTTTGTGTGCATCATACAATGTTGGAAAGAAGATTTGGGCTGTTGTTTCGCATTACAACTCAATTAAGAAACCGATTCCAAGGAGGTCCTTTATGACAAATAAAAGAAAAGAAAATTATTCAAAAATGGAATTACAAATGAATACTGTTCTAAACCCAGAAATGGCGATTTTCTCAGAGAAAAAAAATACGGATCTAAACCAAACATTCCCAGCCGATTCGCCTCTGGAACAGCAAGTGGATGATGAATCCTATAAATAGTGCCTGGCACCGTGGTGCCAGGCACTATTACAATTGGGAACGCAGGTAAGCGTCGATAAAGATATCGATCTCACCGTCCATGACGCTTTGGGTGTTGCCCACTTCAACATTGGTCCTGTGGTCCTTGACCATCGAGTAGGGATGGAAGACGTAGGAACGGATTTGGCTTCCCCAGCCGATTTCCTTTTGCTCACCTCGGATTTCAGCCAATTCAGCCTGCTGCTTTTCAATTTCCAGTTGGTAAAGCTTGGCCTTCAGCATTTTCATCGCCTGCTCGCGGTTCTTAATTTGCGAGCGTTCGGATTGGCACGTCACAACGGTGTTTGTCGGGGTGTGAGTGATCCTGACCGCAGAGTCTGTCGTATTGACGTGCTGACCTCCAGCGCCGCTTGAGCGGTACGTGTCTACTTTAAGTTCATCAGGCTTAATTTCAACTTCTACATCATCGTCCATTTCCGGCATCACTTCACAGGAAACGAATGATGTGTGGCGCCGCCCTGATGAGTCAAATGGCGAGATTCTAACCAACCTGTGCACGCCTTTTTCCGTCTTCAAATAACCATAAGCATTATGACCTTTGATTAACAGCGTGACACTTTTCACACCTGCCTCTTCGCCGGGGAGATAATCAAGTGTCTCGACGGAAAAGCCCTTGGCTTCCGCCCATCTTGTATACATTCTGAGCAGCATTGATGCCCAATCCTGAGACTCGGTACCGCCAGCACCAGGGTGCAGCTCCAGGATGGCATTATTTTTATCATGTGGTTCACTTAATAGCATCGTTATTTCGAAGCTGTTAAAGGCCTGAACCAGTTCACCAATCGTTTCGTCCAGTTCCTTTTTTAAATCCGAATCCCCTTCTTCTTTTACCAGTTCGTAAGTGATCTCCAGGTTTTCATATCCTTCTTCGAGTTCTTTAAAGTCATCAACTTTCCCCTTTAATGCATTGGATTCATTAATAACCTTTTGTGCCTCATTTTGGTCATCCCAGAAATTTGGCATCGTCATTTTCTCTTCAAGCTCATTTATCCGTCCCTGCTTCTCTTCTAGGTCAAAGAGACCCCCTAAAATCTTGGAGACGCTCTGCCATCTCGGATAGTTCATTCTTAATGTCTGATAATTCCATAGTAAATCCTCTTTTCATTACAGTTTTCATTGTTTATAAACACGGTTTCTCCCCTCAGCGATTATTTTTTCACCGCCGAGGGGAGCCCCGATCAACTTATTTTATTTCCCATGACAGTTTTTATATTTTTTGCCGCTGCCACAAGGACAAGGGGCATTCCGGCCGATCCTTTCATGATTGACAACTGGTTTTTTCTTCGGCTTTTTTTCTTCTTCATTTTGGCTTGGATCTACAGCTTGACCTTCTGCAACCTTTTGACGTTCAAGGTTCTCTTCAATTTCAGCCTTCATCAAGTAATTAACAACCTCTTCTTCAATTGAAGCAATCATTTCTTCAAACATTTTGAAGCCCTCAAATTGGTATTCACGGAATGGGTCGACTTGACCATAACTTCTTAAGTGAATGCCCTCGCGAAGCTGTTCCATAGCATCGATATGGTCCATCCACTTCATATCAACCGCACGAAGCATGATGACGCGTTCAAATTCACGCATTCTTTCTTCTGTAAAACTTTCTTCTTTATTATCATATTGGTCAAGGGCTTTCGCGGTAATATGATCAACCATTTCCTCAGGTTCTTTTCCTTTAAGATCCTTTTCGGTGACTTCACCTTCATTGAAAATCAGCGCATTGAGATAATCAATGATTTTTTGCAAATCCCATTCCTCAGGGATTTCCTCATGAGGTGTGTGGGCATTAACATGGCGCTCAATCACCGTCTGGATCATTTCCTGGATGTCTTCCTTGAGATTGGCAGATTCAAGCACTTCAGCCCGCTGTTTGTAAATAATTTCACGCTGCTGTCTCATAACATCATCAAATTGCAGCAATTGCTTACGGGCGTCGAAGTTGTTGCCCTCTACCCGTTTTTGTGCAGATTCAACCGATTTGCTGACAAGCTTGCTTTCAATCGGCTGGTCATCGTCCATTCCCAAGCGGGTCATCATGCCCTGCATCCGCTCAGAACCGAACCTGCGCATCAGTTCATCTTCCATTGATAGATAAAATTGTGAAACCCCTGGGTCGCCCTGACGTCCTGAACGACCGCGCAGCTGATTATCAATCCTTCGAGACTCGTGGCGCTCAGTACCTACGATATATAATCCGCCGAGCTCGATCACACCTTCGCCCAACTTGATATCAGTACCACGGCCAGCCATGTTAGTGGCGATGGTCACAGCACCTTGCTGGCCGGCGTTTTCAATAATATCAGCTTCTCTGGCATGGTTTTTCGCGTTTAAGACATTATGGGTAATTCCGCGTCTTTTTAGCATTTTTGAAATTAATTCCGACGTTTCAACCGCCACGGTTCCGACAAGCACTGGCTGCCCCACATGAAAGGCCCTGACAATCTCATCGACGACTGCTTTGAACTTGCCTTCCATTGATTTATAGATTAAATCAGCACGGTCATCACGAATAACCGGTTTGTTAGTCGGAATAACAATAACATCCATATTGTATATGCTTTGGAATTCCTCTTCCTCAGTTTTCGCTGTACCGGTCATCCCGGCAAGCTTTTTATACATACGGAAGTAGTTTTGGAACGTGATCGTTGCAAGTGTCTTGCTTTCACGCTGTATCTCCACAGCTTCCTTCGCTTCAATCGCCTGATGAAGCCCTTCACTATAACGGCGGCCCTGCATTAGCCGGCCAGTGAATTGGTCGACGATGACAATTTCATCATCTTGAACAACATAATCCGTATCACGGTGCATAATGGCGTTAGCCTTTAACGCTTGATGAATATGGTGGTTAAGCTGAACGTTGGCATAATCATATAAGTTCTCGACACTAAAAAACTTTTCAGCTTTTGTCATACCTTCTTCAGACAGCTGAACCGATTTCGTCTTTAAATCAATCGTGTAATCTTCTTCATCTTTCAAAAGGCGGGCAAATTGATTCGCTTGGGTGTAAAGCATTGTCGACTTTTCAGCTGAACCTGATATAATCAGCGGTGTCCGGGCTTCATCAATCAAGATCGAGTCGACTTCGTCTATAATTGCATAGTTTAACGGGCGCTGAACCATTTCTTCTTCATATAAGACCATGTTATCACGCAAGTAATCAAAGCCAAGCTCGTTGTTTGTCGCGTAAGTAATGTCAGCGGCATAAGCCTCTTTTTTCTCATCATGGGACATGCCTGGGATATTCAAACCAACAGTCAGCCCCAAAAAGTTGAACAGCTCACCCATTTGCTCGGCGTCGCGTGATGCCAGGTAATCGTTGACTGTAACCAAATGTGCGCCTTTTCCAGATAATGCATTTAGATAAAGCGGCATGGTGGCTACGAGTGTTTTACCTTCACCCGTTTTCATTTCTGAGATATTCCCTTCATGAAGTGCAATACCGCCTATTAGCTGAACAAAATACGGTGTCATGCCAAGAACACGCGTTGATGCTTCACGGGCAACCGCAAAGGCTTCGGGCAGAATATCATCGAGGGTTTCCCCGTCATGAAGTCTCTGTTTAAATTCATCAGTTTTTTCCCTTAGTTGTTCATCACTTAGAACTTTCGTATCCTCTGCTATCGCATCTATTTGATGAGCGATTTTCTCCATTTTGTTTAATTTTTTTAGGCTTGGGTCGCCTAGAATTCTCTTTAATAATCCTGCCATAATCTATACACCTCGTCCTATAGAGTGGAACGCTTATACCGAAGAACCATTTGGATCCAACGGTGGATTTGCAGAACATACATATTCTTTGAAACATATTTCATTTAGTCACTTATATATTTTAACAACTTATGGTGCGAATGACAACGAACTTATGGTACAACTCACTTCTATAGACAAAACAGATAAAAATTCCCTGCGATTTAACCAATGTCTTTTAACGGGAAAACCGTCTGCCGGATGATAGCGGCAGACGGTGTATTTCGTTTCGCTTCATTTTTTTGCAAAATAGACAAAAGCCTTGAGAACAGCGGATTACTCCGGTTCAATCAGCCCATAGCGTCCATCCTTACGTTTGTAAACCACGTTGGTATCACCTGATTCCGCATTGGAATAGACGAAGAACGCGTGTCCAAGCATGTCCATTTGTAGGATGGCTTCTTCAGTGTCCATAGGTTTTAAGTTAAATCGCTTCTTACGGACGACTTCAAATTCATCCACTTCTTCCTCAACCTGAGTGGCAATCGGCGATGTGCCATTTAAAACCTCAAGTTGTTCCTCACGTGTTGCTTGTCTGTTCTTGCGATTCACCTTGGTTTTGTACTTCCTTGTTTGCCTTTCTAATTTCTCAACTACTAAATCAATCGCGGCATACAAATCATCATGTGATTCTTCTGCCCTTAAGAGAAGTCCTTGCATTGGAATTGTGACCTCAATCACCTGTTCATTGTTATGCACATGCATGTTTATATGAACATCCGATGCAAGCGGTGAGTCAAAGTACCTCTCTAATTTGCCGACCTTCTTTTCTGCATAATCTCTTAGAGAGGGAGTCACCTCAAGATTTTCACCACGTATGTTGAAATTCATATAGAACTCCTCCTTTCGATTTCTATACATATTCTTTATTCCCCTTAATTATCCCTGCTAAAACATATGATTTTTTAATAATATTTATACACCCAGTTAACAAACCTATGATACCGCGGCAAATGACAGTTTTTGTCGGATAAAATTATTTTTGGGGTTAATATCTGATGTGGTGTTTTACTCTATTATAATGGGAAATAATTTGTTTACTGTCGAGATTTCCCGGGAAATAGCGCATGAGGGAAATATATAAATAAAAACCGCCCAATTTGTCGGAGTCTGCTATTGTTGCACTAATTTTAGAAAAAGGTTCTTTTGATCACCCTATTACCACATTGATTTATATCAATCATCAAATCGGTTTCATGATTTACTCCTTCTTATCCAAAAACATGCCATCACCTGCTATATTACTATAAGGATTGCGATAACGCTGGGAAATCGACTTTTTCTCCTTAATCATTTGACGATCGTGTGTGACCCCTTTTAATATGCGTTCCAAACCATTAATGATGACATCGTCCATTTCAACTATCATGGCACCAAGCCGCAGCTCCTCTTCTGTGGGATTTGCCGGCAGCTGGACAAGAAGCAAATCGCGTTCATCAAGAATCCTTTGAACTTGTTCGATTGTCTGATCACGATCTCCTGGGTGATGAGTGGAGACGAGCTCTTTTAAGATTAAGGTTTTTTCATAAAGCCCAGTTAAGACACTCATTAGGCGCCTCCTCTAGCGGCATGCTGCTTGACACGGTTGCTTTGGATGACTTGCTTCCATGTATCGCGGAATTCCGTTACCAAACCCTCTACTTCATCAAGAATGGCGGCGTCACTTTGTACGTTTGCTTCCATTAGCCTGCGATTGATATAGTCATAGAGCGGCAACATCATATCAGCAACTGGCTGGCCCTGATCTAGCGTTACTATCAATTCCTGGACGATCGCTTGCGCCTTAATCAGATTCGTATTTTTCATTTCAATGTTCCGTCCGCTGATGCCCTCACGACCCTTATTTATAAATTTAAGGCAGCCGTTATAAAGCATTAGTGTCAGTTCTCCCGGTGCAGCTGTGGTCACCGTATTTTGCTGGTAGGCCTGATATGGACTGAATGACATGTGCTAGTGTCCCCCTTATAGGATTTTTATTGGCCGCCCCCAAATTGATTCGCTAAATAAGCTGCTTGCTGGTTGGCGCGCTGAATCGCTTGTTCCATGGCGGTGAATTGCCGATAATAGCGGTTCTCCACATCTGTTAAATGATCCTGGAAGGCATCTATCCGATCATCCATGTTATCAAGGCGCTTGCCGATAAAATACTGTGTATCAGTCATGGTTGATTTTCCAGCCTTTTGTTCGATGCCGATCATGGCATCTTTAACCGTTTGATCCAGCCTTTGGGCGATCCCTTGCCTATCATCACTTTCCCCTGTTGCTGTAAATAATTCCTTAACAGCTTGTGGATTTTCAGACAACGCTTGTTTTAACTTCGCTTCATCAATCTCTAGCTTGCCGTTATCCCGATAGCTGCTGGATACTTTGATGCCAATTTCAGCCAATTGGTCAAAGCCGCTGTCGCTGACACCTTTTACTGGATTGTAGAAATTCATCCGCATTTTTCTTAAAGCACTTGAAAGCATATTGTCATGGCTAAGCAAACCGCTTTGGGCCTTTTCATTCCAAAGTTCAATATCCTTTTCATCCATGTCCTTCTTTTGTGCATCAGTCAAAGGGTTATAATCCCTGTACCGCTTTTCGGCCAGCTTATCATTGACCTTCTCAATCACTTCATTGTACTTATCAACAAAGTCCTTGATCTTGGTAAAGACTGTATCTACATCGTTTGTGGTATTAATTGACGCCTGCTCCCCAGCAGCCATGTTTCCTTTCAGATTAAATGTCACACCGTTGACAGTGAACGTATTCGAATGCCTATGGGTAGCCAGGCCATTCAACGTAAACTGAGCATCCGTCCCGCCCTCTTCTTTGGATGAATCAAGACCTAAAGTTGCAGTCAAAAAATCCCCGGAGAATGCCATTTCCGAACCGTTCGCGTTCATATCACCCGTATCCGTTCGCGTAATGGAGACGACCTTCGTGGCGGAATCATAGAAGGCATTCACCCCAAGGTCAGAGTCATTGATTTTTTTAAAAATATCGTTCAAAGATTTTGATGGGTCTACATTAAACGTCTCGGATTTTGGCTGTCCGTTTTGATCGAAAGTAGTCATCGTAAAATCTTCGGAAAGAGTACTTCCGTCATTTAAAAAACTTTTCATATCCGCCAAGCTCTTGTCCGGATCAAAGCCATCCTTAGTAATAACACCTATGCTTTGATTATGCGCTGATGTAGCCAGCAATGCATCAGACATAGTATAGGTTGCATTCCCGGCATTCGATCCTGCCGTTGCTGTTACCTTGGATTCATTGGTTGACGATGCAAGCTTAGTTAAGTAACTGCCTTGCAGCGACATATCAAAAGCTTTCGTTTTCAAATCCAGCAAAAGCTTATTGATATCCCGGTAATGATCCCGCTGCCATTCAAGAATCTGCTTATCCTGCTTCATCTTATCAAGCGGTATATTTTCCGCCTTCATCAGCTTCTTTACAATACTATCAATATCCATCCCGCTCGCAAGTCCGCTGATTCTCAAATCATTATTAATCATGCCCTCACCTCTCTATCTATGCCCGATCGTCTACAATAAGTTCTTTTAACATTATTTTACCTTTTAAATTGTTTATTAAAATTTATAACTTTCTCTAATGAAGCCTCCTGTACTGCCTCACTATTCTCCTCCTGAATCGATAGGTAAATTTCCTTCCGATGAATGTCAATATCCTTTGGGGCCTGGATGCCGATTTTGATTTGATCTCCGTCTATGCCAAGGATTTGGACTTCGATATCATCCCCAATCATGAAGGATTGGTTGGTTTTTCGGGTTAAAACTAGCATACTACCGCTCCCTTCCTGCTGGCTGCTCTAAGAAGATGGGATATCTAATATCATAGTTGCCTTGATCCAGGACGAGCTGCTTGCCCCGGTATGTTTTGACGTTTAATAGAATCGGCGCCCTTAGATTCACGGTTGATTGGCTAAAGGGGTCTTTGATCGTGACAATGGCATAGACCACGATATCTTCCTCGGCTTCAATTCCGAGCTGCTCAACAACTGCTTCAGGAATAGAAAAATCAAATTCTTTTGTAAAGAAAAACAGCGGGGCGATGACGAATGCGATGTCGGTATTATTTACTGATTGAAGCACTTGAAACGGGCTGTCATCAGCTAACGGCTGAAGAATGAATTCCTTTTCATCCAAGAATCCCGGCACACCGCCCGTAAATTCGAAAATCTCCTTTTCTTCAATCTCCTGCCCTCCGAAATACTTTGTCTCGATGTTCACTAAAATCCTACCCTTTCAAATTGTATTGAAGTTCAACAACATTTATTGACAGCGAAGGATTTCGCGCCATTAATCTACATATAAAGCGTCCCACAACCAGGGACGCTCCTGAGACCACCTTCTTCTATAATCACCTCAGAAAATCCACCAATGTCGGCTGCATGATTCTTGCCCCGACCGCAAGTGCGGCACGATGGACGGCCTCTTGGGTTTTAAGCTTGATAACCACTTCTTCAAAATCGGTGTCTTCGTTCTGGGACATAATTTTCTCAGATATCTCCTTTTGCTGGCCAAGGCGGTTTTCTAGCATTTCCACCCTATTGTAGCGGGCACCGAGGTCTGCCCTAGCAGCGTTAACCTGTGTGGCGTGACCATCAAGCTCATCCAGTGAATTACTGATTTCTTCTCCTGAAGCACCACCGACAAGCTTTTCTTGCAGTGCATGGATATCCTTAAACAAATCGGGAGTGAAGACCGTTGTAGGATCAACATTTACCTTTAATTGGATACCGTCACTAACCTCAAGCGAGTAGCTGTTTTCCCTGGGATTTGCCCCCGTAAAAGTGAGTACAACAGTGCTCACCCCGCTATCCGCCGCTTCATTAACTTTCAAGGGGGCAACTGATGTCCGCTCACCGTTGAATATGTATCTGCCGGCCACTTGCTTGTTGCCGATCACGACAAGCTGGCGCTTCAGCTGTTCCACTTCCTCGTTAACCGCTTTTCTTTGATCGCTGTCATATGTATCATTACTGGCCTCGACAGCCAGTTCACGAATCCGCTGCAAAACAGCATTTACCTGATCCAAACTACTATCCGAACTGTCCATCCATTTATATGCTTCAGACACATTGCGCTGGTATTGCTCAACATGGGTCACATCGGTACGGTACGAGATCCCCATGACCGCCACAACCGGATCCTGTGAAGGGCGGGTAATCTTTTTGCCGCTGTTAAGCTGCTGCTGATAAGTGATTAAATTTCTATAGCTGTTACTAAGCTGCCTTAAAATGTCCTGTGACATCATCCCTTGTGTAACACGCATCACACATCACCTACCTTCCCATTTTATTTACTATTGTATCAAGCATCTGATCAACAACAGTAACCATCCTTGCCGCTGCACTGTATGCGTGTTGATATTTGATCAAATTCGTCATTTCCTCATCAATGGAGACACCGCTGATTGACATTCTCCGGTTCTCAGCTGTCTGCTTTAATGTCAAAGTATTCTCAGCTAACCGGTTAGCCGCCTGGGCATCGACACCCATATCACCGATCGCGCCCTGGAGATAGCTTTTCAGCGTTGTCTTTGTCCCGTCTTGAAAATTCAGTGTGCCATTGGAGACGACGTTCGCCAAAGCTTGGACGATTGAATGATCCCCGGATGGGCTGCCTTCTTTTCCAATTGCAATATTTTCAACCGATGATTTGACGTCATCTGAAATGGTAATGTTGCCCGCTGCTCCCGCTTTATTATCTACATCGCTGAAGAAATCAACACCTTTTCCCGACTCTTCATTATGGATCTGGTTAAAGGCTTGTGCCAATGTGTAGGCCATATCATCAAGCTTGGCGAGCATATTGGGGTAATCCAGTGTATAACTGTCAATTAGCCCTTGGAGTTTACCAAAGACATTTTTCCCTGACAAATCCTTGCCGGCCAGCGCTAGGCTAGCCTTGGTATTCCCGTTGGTTTCTGTAAAAGTGACGCCAAGCTTGTTCGTTGTCAGATTGTTCCCATCAACGAGTGTTCCTAGCGAATTGCCGCCTTTATCAAGAAACTCAATAGTATATTTTCCAGCGGCAACATCAGACGCATTTCCTCCGCTCGATACGGCTGTTACCTTAATGTTTGCGAGCCCTGACAGCTTATCGACGAGCAAATCTCTTTGGTCATACAAGTCATTCGCGACATAACCGCTTGGCTCGATTTCAGCAATTTGTTTGTTAATATTGTTGATTTGTCCAGCGATGGCATTAATCTCATCGACCGATACATCTATCTGCTGCTTCAAATCACCCTGTATGTTGCTAAGGGAATTGAATAAATAGTTAAAGGTATCAGCAACAGCTTGTCCCCGCTGCCTGACCACTGACTTTGCCCCAGCGTTCTCCGGATTGGCCGATAAATCCTGCAATGCCTGCCAAAATTGGTCAAGCACTTGAGAGAGCCCTTCGTCGGTTGGCTCGTTCATGATGTCCTCCATCTTACTAAGCGCTTGACTTTTGGCATTCCAATAGCCGTTCTTATTTGTCTCATGGCGGACTTGTGCATCAATAAAAGTGTCGCGAATCCGCTGACTGGAGTCCCCTTCAACACCTGTACCGACTTGGCCGGGAATGAACGGTGCATTCCAGCTCGGTGTGGGAAACGGCTGTGTCGCCGATAAATTGACACGCTGCCTCGAATAACCCTCTGTATTGGCGTTAGCGATATTATGCCCTGTTGCTTGAATAGCTCCCTGCTGAGCGAATAAGGCCTTTCTTAGGGCCTCTAAACTGCCAAAGGTTGATCTCATGTCTTAATCCTCCGATTCCTTAAGCCTTCGAATCAATCCGTGAATAGAATGGCTCCCGGGGTCGATTCTTATTTGGATGTTCGTAATTTGCAGGCTTTGGCTGCGGCGGCTGTATCATGTCCAAATTCATTTGAACCCATTGCATCGATTGCTGCAAAAGCTGCTGGTTCAGATGATTGTTTTCCTTCAATGCAGCCACAGCCTTTACCAACTCCAATCGAAGGTCAGACAAGCTGTTCCGAACGTCTTCCGGCGCTCTTTCGATCAGTTTGTCAAATGTATCCGAATTACCCCCGATTGAGTCATTACCCGACTGACGCTTTGGCTTTCCCCCGAGTGTCAGCTGATCCCAATTCATCTGATTGTTCCCTTCAGAAGTCTCATTAAAATAAGCCCTTACCAATTGTCCACGCCTGGCCTCAAGCTGTCCCATTTCCATAACGGCTTGTTGTTCAAGAGCCATTAGCTGCTTAAGCTTTTCTATTTCCCCCTCCTTAATGACTTGTGTTTTTTCATGACTCAAATGTTCCATTCGGCTGAGCAGGCCAACAGACTCTGCTAGGAGGCTTTGGATTCTCTCAATTGTCATCGGCCTGCACTCCTTTACCTATTCCAGAACGCTAACATTTTTTTTGCGGTCTCTTCATGGTTCATCTTATAACCACCCGACTCAACCTGCTGCTTTAACTTTTCGATCTTTTCCTTGCGCTCTTGTTCGAGCCTTAAGGTGGTTTGCAAATGTTTGGCTTCTGCAGAAATTTCCACCTTATCGTTCTGACTTTTCGGCTGTCCCGCCGCATTTTCTGTTTTATTTTGCTGCTGATGCTGATAGGATTGATATTTGTGGATCGATTGATAACCGTTAATCTTCAAGTCTTATCACCTCACTATTAAATCCGTTCACCTTTATCTATCTTACTTATCGGCGTAAATCGGTCTTTGTTTAATTCCAGCTCCAAAACAGGCATGTTTTACTATATATTTAAAAGCTGATATATGTCTTTTGAACTATTATTTGCTTTTTGTGAAATATGTTGTTGATCCACGATTGTTCTTTTCCTGTTGCTCATTGTTTGTCTTCAAATCATTTTGCAGCCTCGCCCCGCAGGAGAGGCAAAGTGATCCGCTTTGGATCCGCTTGCCGCATGATTTACAAGGGTAGCCAAGGTTGCTGAACTCGGTTGTTTTCAGACGTCCTTCTTTGATCCAATCATAGATGAGCTTTTCCTCGACACCCGTGGCTTCATGGACCTCATTCACTGTTGCTTCCCGATGTTCCTGCTTACGAATATAAGTATATACTGATTCATACTTCTCATCTTGTTCTTTTCTGCAAGTTGGACAAACGTCAATGGTCGTTCTGACAAATATTTTTCCGCAGTGTTTGCAATTTGATAATTCAGCCATATGGCAACCTCATTTCATCAATATTAATTAGAGTTTTGCGTTTGACAGATAAGGTGTTTCCTAGGACAATAGAGTGATAGAAAGGAGCAGATCAGGTGAAAGTATTTAAAAAAAATTGGTTGTGGCTTTTCCTGATTTTCGATGTCTTTCTCGCGATATTAGCCTTCCAGTTATATTCGCCCTCCGATGCTCAAGGTGATGATAAGCCGCCCTTACATAAGGTTGCGGATAAAGAGATAAAAGCGGTAACAGCAAAACCATCACAAGATTCGCCAGATAAAAAGAAAACAAAAGTAAAAAAACAAAAGGTGCTGATAGATGCACCGCAAGTGATGCAAAATCCGGAGCTTGCAAGAGGCTGCGAGGTAACAAGCCTTGATATGATGCTTCAGGACGCCGGCGTTGATGTCGATAAAATGACGCTCGCCAATAAGATCAAGAAGGTCCCCTTTAAAAAGAATGGGGTCCGGGGCAATCCCAATGACGGTTTTGTCGGCAACATGGCCACCTTCAGTGAATCGGGGCTTGGTGTATATCATGGCCCTTTAGCTGACCTTGCTGAAAAATACCTTCCTAATCGCATTATCGACATGACGGGGCAATCTTTTGATAGTGTGATCGATCAGCTAAAGAAAGGCATCCCTGTAGTCGTGATTACGAATTATACATTTAAACCAATTCCGGAAAGTCATTTTCGGACATGGCATACCGCTTCGGGAGACGTTAAAGTCACGTATGATCAGCATGCTGTCTTAATTACAGGCTTTGACGATGATTCCATTTACTTCAACAACCCGCTTGGCGGTAAAAATGTAAAAACTGACCGCAATGAGTTTGTAGAGGCGTGGAAGCAGCTCGGCAAGCAGGCGATAAGCTATAGGAAATAATATACATCTACCACCCTCTCGCCAAGGTTAGCGCGGAAACTGATTTGGGCTTTAGCGGCTGTAAAGCCTTTGAAGCTAATCTTAATGTCGCACCTGTTGTATAAATATCATCAATCAGAAGAACGCTTTGGCCCTCAAGGCGTTCTTTTATTTCCTCATCCGCCTTTACCTCAAAAGGGTTGGACCGCGGCATTACCCTTTCTTTTCTGCTCTTTTTACTTTGCTTTTCTTCATGAAGACGTCGCACTAGAACGGGTTGAATGGGTTTTTCCAGAAGGCATGCCAAATGCTCGGATTGATTAAATCCTCTATCATTTAATCTTTCATGACTCAGGGGAATAGGGACGATGACTGAATCGGGGAAATGGATCCGATAATATTGTTGAAGGGTTTCTTTGAAACCTTGAGCAAGAATCGCGTCGCTGCGGAACTTAAATGCTGTCATCACCTCCTTCATAAACTCATTATATAGAAATGGCGAGCGGTTTTTCTGCAGCACATCCTTCCACCCATCCTTCTCCCATCTCACGCAATCTGAACACATCCTATTTTCAACATACCTCTCATCCAATAAACGAAGATCTCTGCCGCAAATCATACAGAGCGCCTCTCCTTCAATAGCTTGAAATCGTTCCTCGCATATTTGGCAGAACCTCTCTTCCAAAGACACCGAAAATAATGTCCCCCAGCTGGCGGCTGGACTGTAAGCTTCGCGGCACCAAAGACAGTATGGCATTAAACCCCGCCCTCCTTATTCATATCCATTATATGAGTTCTGGCTTTCACCATTTCTAAAGTGACACCAAAATGGAAGAAGATGATATCACCCCCGGGATCTCTTGAATCCCTGCCTATTCTTCCAGATATTTGGACAAGAGCGCTTTCATTAAAGACATGGTCATCAGCTCCAAATACTGCTGCGTCGGCAAAAGGCACTGTCACACCCCGCTCAAGTATTGTCGTTGTCACAAGAATCCTGATGGTCCCTTTTCTGAAGTCGGCAACCTTCTGATGGCGCTCAGGGTCCTCGGCGTGAACGGAAGCCGCACCGGCTTTCACATATTCATTTAACAGCCTTGTCAGTTGTCTAAGGACTTCAACTGATGGAACAAATATAAATATCGGCCTTTGCAGTTCGACTCTTTCTTTTAACCAGTCCAAAAAGGTCTTAGACAAACGGCCATTTTTTATTTGTTTGCGCCAATTGCCGGCCCATACTGATTTCGGAACCGGAAGAGGATGACCATGATATCTCCTTGGAATTTTCACCCCATTTAATCGATGAGAGAGAAAACGCTTCTTCAATTCACCGGTGGGTGTAGCCGTGAGGTAGATGGTCGGGCTGCTCGGTTTCAGAGCCTTTTTGACAGCATATAGGAGCATCGGATCATGATGGAAGGGGAAGGCATCGACTTCATCTATAATAATGGCATCAAAGTAGGCTTTAAAACGGAGCAACTGGTGGGTTGTTGCTATGACAAACGGAGCCCCGGGAATGCGTTCAGTGCTTCCCCCATAAAGAGCACTTATCGGTACAGATGGAAAAGCCTTTTGTAACCTTGGCAGCAGTTCGATGACGACATCCGTTCTTGGTGTTGCAATCGCGGTCCGCTTGCCATTCGCAAGCAACTTTTCTATCGCTTGAAAAAGCACCTCAGTCTTTCCTGCCCCGCAGACCGCCCAAATCAGGAAATCCTTTGAATCCCTTACAGCTTTTAATAGTGAATGGGAAGCATCTGCTTGGGCATCGGATAGTGTTCCCTTCCATCGGCAAAGTGTCTCATCTTCATATGAAGGTATAATAGGCGGTGGTCCGGTCCATGTCACAAGGGAAGAGCATTGCTTGACAACACCCATGGTCAAACATTGGCGGCAATAATGGCAACGTTTCATACACCTTGCACAATCATAAGAGGAAAAAAGATAAGGAGTTACGTTGCCGCAACGCACGCAGCAAGGTCTTTTATTATCGATGCAAATGGCTGGACTTAATGTTACACATCCAGCAGCAATATGTTCTTGGATGATTTCTAGATTGAAAGGCAATTCCTCTAACAGCCATTCACGGCCGTATAAATGCTCTTGCAATTCAGGGTTTGGATTAAAAGGCGTATTTGAGGAGGTATTAAGGTGACTATCATATGAAGTAATGGGGACGGTTTCTGATTTAGAAGGAGGGGAGGAAGAGGTAAATAACCATCCTCCCGCTTCTTTAAATGCCTGGACAAACTGCTTCATGGCTGATACCAGCCGATGCCAATGGTGCCTTCCCCAACATGCGTTCCTATTACAGCACCAAAGTAAGTAATCTCAACATCCACGTTAGAATATTTTACTTGGATTTCATCGGCAAGTGCCTTGGCATCATCGGGTCTATTGGCATGAATGACAAAGGCTTTCGTCGGTTTACCAGTGCCGGCAATGCCGTCAAACAGTTCTTTGATTCGATTTATCGCTTTTTTCTTCGTTCGGATTTTTTCAGCAGGAATAATCCTTTTATCTCTAAACGCCAATATAGGTTTCATCCTCAAGAGACTGCCAACAAAAAGCTGTGCTCCCGTTAGTCGGCCCCCGCGGTGAAGGTGGTTCAAATCGTCCACCATAAAGTAAGCGGACATCCCGGTATCCCTCATAGCTTCCAAATGGGTCATGATCGTCTCTGCTGAGTCATTTGCCTTAGCCATTTCAGCTGCTTCAATCACATAGTAGGCTTGCGCATGACAGCTGATTTCGGAATCGAAGACGTGAACATCAATGTTCTCCACCATGTTGGCAGCTGATGCTGCAGTCTGATATGTACCGCTTATTGCGCTAGACAGCGTTATAACAACGGCTTCATCGTGAGTTTCTGACAGCTTTTCAAAAAGCTCGAGAAAATCACCGAACGGCGGCTGTGATGTAGTTGGAAGGTTCTCTGACTCTCGGATCTTTTTATAAAATTCACCAGTGCTTAATTCAAGTTCCTCTTTGTATGACACATTGCCGAATACGACCTCAAGCGCGACCGCATGGATATTTTCCGCTTCCCGAATGTCCTTGGGAATATATGACGTTGTATCCGTAATTATCGCTACCTTTGACATATGGGCTTCCCCTCTGCATGATTTTTCTCCATATTATCATAAAAGCGGAAAAGCTTTCATTAGTTATCCGACACGGACCCATCCGTTTTTTATCGCTTCAACAACGGCCTGCGTCCGGTCATCAACATTCATTTTTTGCAGAATATTGCTGACATGGTTTTTGACTGTTTTTTCACTGATGTATAGCGCTTCACCGATGGCACGGTTGCTTTTGCCATCCGTCATCAGCTGCAGTACCTCACATTCACGGCGTGTTAATATATGGAGCGGTTTCCGGTATTCCACATCGCGGAATCCAGAAGGCACCCGCTTATTGCCATTTGTAGCCAACCGGCGGAATTCATTGACGAGGTTGTGTGTCACTTTAGGGTGGATATAGGCTCCGCCGTCTGCGACAACCTTCACTGCCTCAACCAGTGAGTCCGCATCCATCTCCTTAAGCAAATAACCTGAGGCACCGGATTTCAGTGCGTGGGTGACGTAGGTTTCATCATCATGGATGGATAAAATTAAGACTTTAACTTCGGGATTTCTAGAGATCAAGCGGCGCGTTGCCTCAACGCCATTGATTCCCGGCATATTAATATCCATTAGAACAACATCAGGTTCATGTTCAAGGATGACTTCCTCGACAACACCGCCGTCCTCACCTTCGGCCACAACCTCAAATTGACTTTCCATTTCCAGTATGCGTCTAACCCCTTCACGGAATAAGCGGTGATCATCAATTAATACGATTTTTGTTACTTTCTGGCGGGTATTCGTCATATTTCTCCCTCCTTGAGAATGGGTATCTGAATGACAATTAATGTTCCATTTTTAACATTCGATTGAATGGCTATTTTTCCCTCTAATAATTCCACGCGTTCTTTCATACCAATTAAACCAAAGGTGTTTTCTTTCTTTTTGCCCGGATCAAAGCCGGTACCGTCATCGTTTATTAA
Source organism: Scopulibacillus darangshiensis (assembly GCF_004341035.1). GTDB lineage: Bacteria > Bacillota > Bacilli > Bacillales > Sporolactobacillaceae > Scopulibacillus > Scopulibacillus darangshiensis. Next base: position 61,336 of record NZ_SLXK01000020.1, on the reverse strand, counting down.
TAAATGGATGCGGTCGTCGCGAAATTCCATGCTCACTTTTACCAAGGAAGGATTGGCGTGCTTGCAAGCGTTCTGAACCGCCTCCTGTGCCAGCCGGAACAGCGCTGCTTCCATTCGTGAAGGCAGCCGTTTCTCTTCTCCGATATGGCGGAACACAACTTCAACCGTTGGATATTGCTCTTCAATCCGGTTTAAATATTTCTTTAGCGTAGGTACCAGACCGAGATCATCAAGGGTCATCGGCCGCAAGTCATAAATGATCCTCCGAACGTCATATAGAGCATTCCGGATCGTCTTACGAAACTTAGCGATTTCCTTTGCTGAAGCCTCCGGACCCTGATCGCGGTGGACACGTTCAACAATTTCTGACCCTAATAAGACATGTGCCAGTAATTGTGCAGGACCGTCATGGATTTCCCTCGAAAGCCGTTTTCGCTCTTCTTCTTGCGCTTCAATAATTTTCAATCCAAAGGCTTGCTTTTCCTGGGCATCTTCAATCAACTCGCCCATTTTTTTCAGGTCACCCGTCAAGTAATTAAGCACAACTGAAACTTGGCCGACAAGCTTTTCCGCTTTAACGGACGTTTGTCTAAGTTGGTTAATCCGGCGTTCGATATCGTTGCGGCGGTTTTTCAGCTGCTTCTCTGTTTCTTGGACAATTGATAATTCTACCTGAATGTTATTCGCACGCTCATAGGCTTTTCTAATATCCTCTTCCTTGAAGTTCTGGAAGTGCTTGCTGACTTCAGCCAGATGACCGCGGGCAAGCCGAGCTTGAATCTCAAGCTTATCATACCGATCAATGGTGCCATCGACCTGCTCTTTAATTTCAGCGAGCTCGTTGATTAACGCTTCATATTCACTTCTGGATTGTTCTCCAATTTCAAAAATATGCCCTTTGCTTTCACTAACCGTCTCAACCATCTTACCTAAAATGCTGTCAAGATATTTCGCGTCTATAAAGGCGTATTGCTGTTGATCGGATGACATGGAAAACTCCCCCAATATAACTTTACAGAAATGGTGATACATGAACTAGAACCTTCTTACCTATATTTAACTAGGTCTACGTCTCTATTTAGGGTCGTTAATACATACTATTCGGTGCCTTCTGCTACTTTTTGACAGGTTCTAATGTCCATCAAACCATTTTTTATGACGAAATGCCCATCCGCTCCCCGCCGAAATATAATGTTGTTTTACATTGAAAATAACGCTTGAAAAATCTATGATTAACTATAGCGTATCGTTCAGGGGGTGGAATGCATGTGTACTTCTTATTATACAGTAAAATCCCAGGCTGTTAACGAGTTTCAGATACAAAATTCAAAGTTTATTGCACATATTAAAAGAGTTGAGTCTGAAAAAGAAGCACAAGAATTTATTGAATCAATTAATAGAGAGCATTGGAAGGCGAATCATAACTGTTTTGCTTATGTTATTGGCGAAAATCAACATATCCAAAAAGCAAGTGATGATGGTGAACCCAGTGGAACCGCTGGGGTTCCCATTCTAGAGGTTATAAAGAAGAAGAACCTTAGAGACACAGTCGTTGTCGTTACCCGGTACTTTGGGGGTGTTAAGCTTGGGGCCGGCGGGTTAATTCGCGCTTATTCAAGAGCAACAACTGAAGGTTTGCAGGCAAGCGGGATTGTTGAAAGGATCCCAATGAAGATAATGCAAAGCACATTTGATTATACTCAGCTTGGTTCTATTGAAAATGCACTGCGGAAGTCATCATATATTATTAAAGAAATTCATTATGCTGAGAATGTATCAATTGATATCTATGTTAAAGAAAATGAAACGCCCGCTTTTATTGATTGGATAACGAATCTATCTAATGGTCAAGCTGTGACCCAGAGTGTGGGAGCCGAATATTTGGAACAAACCGTTAATTAATTGTAAACTTTTTTATCTTGTAGAACCATGGCAAATCGGATAAAATTAATACACTATAGGTTCATTTTGTTAAGCGCTTGTAAATAAAAATAGGCCTTTTGACTTTGATTATAGAAAATAGTCTTTATTCCGCTTTTTTGCTTTAGCGAACTTAAACATTCTTAAAGTAAAAATTAGGCATTTGTATGCCTAGAACCAATAAAAACTTGGTCATCAGCCAAGTTTTCTTTTTGGGTAAAGGAGACAAACTATGGGTAGGTTAGAAAAACGAAATAAAAAGAGAAAGCGCAAAAAGGTCACGCTCTGGGTCCTTCTTACGTTTTTAGTTATATTATTAGTAATCATCGGTTATGGGGGATATTTAACAACTAAATTTGCCCACGTGACAGATCTTGCTCATGATGTCCTTCAGCGCGGTGACAAATCAGCTCTCCGGGATAAAAAGGTCAACCCTTTTGATGATAATATCTCGATTTTATTTATGGGTGTTGACAAAAGAAAAGGCCAAGATGTTCCATCACGGTCAGATGCTTTGGTGCTCGCTACCTTTAATCAAAAGGATGACTCTATTAAGCTTGTCAGCATCCCAAGGGATTCAAAGGTGCCGATCATTGATCCGACAGGAAAAAAGGACTATGGCATGGATAAAATCACCCATGCCCACGCCTACGGTGATGCCAGAGGCGGCATGGGCGTTGATTTTACAGTTGCTACGGTTGAAAATCTGTTCCATGTGCCGGTTGATTATTATGTTCAAGTTGATTTTCAAGCCTTTACGAAAATTGTTGACGCCCTTGACGGCGTGACCGTCGATGTGCCGGTCAAACTGGTAACCCAAAACAGCCATGATAAAAAAGGCGCTATTGTTCTGCAGCCGGGCAAGCAGAAGGTTAACGGTGAACAGGCATTGGCTTTCGTACGTAACCGTAAATCACCGGGAGCCGGGGGCGATTTTGGCCGTGGACAGCGGCAAATGGCATTGATAAAGGCAATGATCCATAAAGGCGCGAGTCTCACTTCCGTCACAAAGTATGATAATGTTATTGATTCGTTAAAAGGTCACTTCAAAACAAACCTGACCTTCAAGCAATTGATCGGCCTGCAGCAATACGCATCATCCATTTCAAATATAGATATGATGCAACTTAAAGGACAAAACGATATGTCCACAGGTGTTTACTACTTCGACCTTGACGATGATTACGTTAATCAAGTGTCCAAAAAGCTTAGAAAGCATTTAGGGTTGCCGATTAATTCAACTTCTTATAAAAGCTCTTTGGAACCGTCAACAGATTCTGCTTCTGGAGAACCCCAAAACAAATAACCTAAAAGAGCACGCCGGAAATGGCGTGTTTTTTCTTTATGATGCCTGAAATAAAAAAGCAAAGACCAATTAGCAATGGCATCTTTTCGTTAATATTTTAACCCTCTAAATTGGCGCGGGGAACTAACAAACAGCAATAAAAGCTTTTAGTATAGGACTCAGATTCCGCTATTAGAAGAAGCGGCCTCATTAATTTCCAATCTCCCCCAATTTCTACGAACATTTTACCGAAAAGTTATCCACAAGTCGACATTCTGTAATTTCCTAAACGACCAAAAAAACAAGCTGTGTCGTTAAACACAACTTGTTTTTTATGGTATCTTTTTGGCGCCTACTAACCGCTTGTAGAAATTCAACATTGGTTTGTAATTCACATCAACCAGTCCGACGAGCTCAACTACAAGCTCTATAACGAAAAGGACAAACGTGATGATGAAGCATGAGCCCCATAATGTCGATTTTGAAAAGACGATTGCTGATAGCGCGAAGAATGCGCTCATTCCGTATATTAGAAGCACAGTTTCCTGATGTGAAAAGCCGAATCTTAGCAATCTGTGGTGCAGATGTGATTTGTCCGGGGCGGATAAAGGCTTTTTCTTTATCATTCGGCGGATAATCGCGAAAAGTGTATCTGAAATCGGAACGGCCAAAATAATAACCGGTACGACAAGAGAGAACATTGTAACGTTCTTGAACCCTAACAGCGAAAGAATCGAAATAATGTAACCGAGAAAATACGCTCCTGAGTCACCCATAAAAATTTTAGCTGGGAAAAAGTTGTAAGGCAGAAAACCAAGGCTGCTTCCAAGCATTATGACACTAACCGCGAAAACGAAATAATTCCCTTCTGCAATGGCAAGCCCTGCTATCGTCAGTAAAACGATAGATGACACACCTGCAGCCAGGCCATCCAGCCCGTCAATCAGATTGATGGCGTTCGTAATGCTGATAATCCAAAGAATCGTTATGGGAATGCTGAACCAACCGAGGTACAGCCTGCCGTCAAAAGGCAAATTGATGAAATCGACTTGAATGCCGCCGATGACAATGACAATAGCCGCCATTAACTGACCAACTAATTTTATTTTTGGTGACAGTGTCATTACATCATCCAAGAACCCCATTAAAATAATGATGAAACTGCCTCCAAGAATGGCAAGAGTATAATCACTCTCCGGTCTTATAATTAAAAAGCCTATAATGAACGATAAGTATATGGCTAGTCCGCCTAATCTCGGCATACTAACGCTGTGAACCTTCCGATGATTTGGTAAATCTGTCGCCCCGATTTTAATTGCGAATTTCTTTACAAAAGGGGTCAAACATAAAGACGCTGCAAGGCATATAAAAAACGCCACAAAATAAATCATTCTGCCACCCCTATACTTGGGTTTTCTATTACAATGTTGTTTGCCATATCACATAGCTTAGATGATGTATTATGCTTACTTTTAGCTGGTAGGCCTCTATTCATGCATATAAGTATCCTAAATCCTAATTTTAGAACTGCCTGAAATTTATAACAAGTACATTGAACTAAAGAAAAAACTGATAAACTCATAACTAAAAGTATAACATATGCCAAATGAATTAACAGTAATTTTTTATACGAACCCTGCAGAAAACCTGTCGAAATCAAAGAAATTGTGACATCCCCTTTGTCAAAATGCCATGAAAGCTGTTAAAAAATCGACTGATTATAGTGTTGCTCCCCTTCCCGCCTTAGTTCTAAACGATTCAGATTGATGTAACCCCGATTCCCATCTATACTTACAATAAAAAGGCACCTAAAAATGAGGGCTAACATGAAGATCGGAAAAAAGAATTTCAGCCTGCAGGCAATGATCACATTCTTTGTTTGCACAGTCGTTATTTTATCATTGCTTGCCACAGGCATTTTGGTTGGCAAGGAAGTGGCTGATAAAACCAAAGAACAATTATCGGATAAAGCGATGACGATTGCACGGATGGTGTCAAACTCGCCTTTGGTTGTTGATGGACTGAAGGATGAGAAGAAAGCGAGGGCTATTCAACCATTTGTCAGCGGCATACGTCAAAAAACCAATGTCCGCTATATTGTCGTTATGGATATGAATGGCATTCGGAAATCCCATCCTGATAAGGATAAAATCGGCAAGCACTTTGTCGGAGGTGATGAAACGAAAGCCCTTAACGGAAAAGAGTATACATCCGTTGCCATCGGGACACTTGGCACGTCATTGCGCGCTTTTGAACCAATCCTTGATGCTGAAGGAAAACAGGTTGGTGTCGTCGCAGTCGGAATTATGTCCACTCATGTTCATGAAGCTGTTTTGAAAAGCATCCGCATTATTTATATTGGCACGAGTCTTGGTCTTTTATTTGGTGTATTCGGGGCCTTACTGTTGGCGCGGAAAATTAAAAAAGTGTTATTTGGATTAGAACCATCTCAAATCGCCAGTTTGTGGCAAGAAAGAAATGCTATGCTTGAATCCGTTCGTGAGGGCATCATCGCTGTTAATAGGGACAATAAAATTATTTTGGCGAACACAGAAGCTGTTCATATCTTTCAGCATGCTGGTATTGATGAGCCATTGATTGGTAGGGATGTGGAGGATTACTTGCCGGACTCCCGGATGCGAAAGGTCGTGGAAAATAAAAAGGCGGAGTATGATCAGGAAATGTCACTAAACGGCATCACTCTTTTTGCGAACCGAGTTCCCATTATCGTTGAAAATCAGGTTGTTGGCGCGATTGCCACCTTCCGTGATAAAACCGAATTAAAGCAACTTGCCGAGCAAGTAACAGGTGTCAAATTATATGCTGAAGCTCTTCGGGTCAAAACACATGAATTTATGAACAAATTGCATGTCATTTTGGGGATGGTTCATATCGGCGAATATGAAAGGCTGTCGACTTATATTCATCACATATCAGACCGCTATCAAACGGAAATTGGTTCTGTCTCACAGCTCGCAGATGACCCCGTCCTCGCAGGTTTTTTGCTTAGTAAACTGAGCTATGCCCGAGAACAAGATGTCCATCTTACAATTTCAGGTGATCATATGCTTCCACATTTGGAAGACACCGAAGCCATCAGTGAATTAATCACTATTTTGGGCAATCTAATTGATAATGCCATAGAAGCTGTCAGTGACCGCGCCGAAAAGAAAATTGGCGTAACATTGAGAGTTGAGCCTTCTGAGTTTACCTTCACTGTCAAGGACAGCGGCGGTGGAATTTCCGAAGAGATGCTTGAAACTATTTTTGAAAAAGGCTTTTCAACAAAGGGTGAGGACCGTGGCTACGGACTTTTTCTAGTAAGGAAAGCCATTGATAGGTTAAAAGGCGGTTTAACTTTCAAAACAAATAGCGAAGGGACCGTTTTTGCGGTGACGATACCATATGAAAGCAAGGATGAAAAATGATGATACGGGCTTTAATTGTGGAAGATGATCCAATGGTTGCAGAGATCAATAAAGGTTATTTAGAATCGATACAAGGGTTTTCCTGCACGGGTGTTGTATCAAATGTTTCTGATGGTATGGCCTTCTTAAAAGATAACCCGGTGGATCTCGTCCTCCTGGATATTTTTATGCCGAAAAAAAATGGATTGGAATTGCTGGCTGAGATCAGAAAAAAGAAAAAAGGCATTGATGTCATCGTCATTTCTGCAGCAAGTGATATTGAGCACATTAAAGCCTCCCTGCGGCTCGGTGCGGTCGATTATCTCATAAAACCTTTCGAGTTCAAGCGATTTAATGCAGCTTTACAAAAATATCAGAAGGAGCAGGAATTTTTAAGAGCTCAAGAAAAAGTTAATCAGGATGAGCTTGACCGCCTCTTGCTTAAAAAAGATGCTTATGAAAGCAAACTTCCTCCCGACCTGCCGAAGGGATTGACACTTCCCACATTGCAAAAGACGATTGACCAGATTAACAAGATGGAAACAGACGGTTTTTCCACAGAAGCGCTGGCGGTGAAAGTTGGTGTATCCAGGATTTCAATGAGAAAATATTTGCAGTTTTTAACCGACATAGGGTTTGTTTTTATAAAAATGGACTACGGGGGCGTTGGACGGCCTGTCTATAAATATCACTTAGATAAAGGGAAATCAAATAGGGTAAAACCCTACATGCAGGCGGCTGATGATTCATAAATCGGCCGCCTTACTTACTTTAGTTACAAAATAGATTCTTTATTTACACATGCTTCACAAAATTTTCAAAAAACATTAGCATGAAAACATAGTTTGTTGGCATCGCTTACATTTTTGAGGGGTCTGACCCCTCTCTCAAAAAAAAGGAGTGAAAAAAATTGAAAAGGATTTTTAAAAACTTAACGTTCCAAGTTTTGACTGCTGTCGTCATTGGTATTCTTCTTGGTATTATTTTTCCTGATGCAGCCAAAGCAATGAAACCTCTTGGGGATATTTTCATAAATATGGTTAAAATGATTATTGCCCCTTTGATCTTCTTCACTATTGTATTAGGCATAGCAGGTATGGGTGATATGAAAAAAGTCGGACGCGTAGGCGGGAAAGCACTATTATATTTTGAAATCGTTACCACGATTGCTTTGGCTCTTGGCCTAATTATAGCCAACGTCGTAAAACCCGGCAGCGGTGTGACCTTGGACCCGACCCAAGGGCAAGAACAGGTTGCAGAATATACAAAACAAGGTGCGGAAATGGGATTTTTTGATTTTATTATCCATATTGTACCTTCGAACGTTGTCGATGCCTTTGCAAAAGGTGAAATTCTCCAAGTCGTCTTCTTTGCTGTTCTATTCGGCTTTGCCTTAGCCTCTCTTGGCAAAACAGGCAAACCGGTTCTCGATCTATTTGATCGGATTGCAAAGGTCTTTTATAAAATAGTGAACATGATCATGCGGGTTGCCCCAATCGGTGCCTTCGGGGCAATCGCCTTTACAATCGGCAACTATGGCCTGGCTTCCCTGCTCCCGCTCGGAAAATTAATGCTTTGTGTTTATGCAACGATGTTTATATTTGTCTTTGTTATCCTTAATATCATTTGTAAAATCTTTGGATTTAGCTTATGGAAATATCTTAAGCATATAAAAGATGAGTTGCTTATTGTACTTGGGACATCGTCATCTGAATCTGTTTTGCCAAGAATGATGACCAAGATGGAAGCCTTTGGATGCTCCAAATCAGTGACATCACTCGTGATCCCCACTGGTTATTCTTTCAACCTGGATGGTACATCCGTCTATCTATCAATGGCTGTCGTCTTTCTTGCTCAGGTCAGCGGTGTTGATTTGAGCTTAACACAAGAGATCACTATTCTAGCCGTGCTGATGCTGACATCCAAAGGGGCCGCAACAGTGACCGGAGGCGGATTTATAGTTCTTGCTTCAACGTTAAGCGCCATGCACGTGATCCCAATGGCCGGCTTAGCATTACTGCTCGGGGTTGACCGCTTCATGTCTGAGGCCCGAGCCATCATTAACATGATTGGGAACGGTATTGCCACGATCGTTGTCGCAAAAAGTGAAAAAGAATTTGGCGTGGAAAATAATGAATCTGTTGAACAGGATGAAAAGTCACCTGCAGCTTTAAGGGTCTGACCCCTCGGGGTCAGACCCCCTTTTTTAAATATTCATACGTATGGCGAATATCCTCGACTAACTGGTTGAGTGAGTAATTTTTCGAGGCTATACGATATAATTTTTGTCCGTAATTTTTCAGCGTGCCATCGGCCTTACGCGCCATTGCTTCCTTTATAGCGTCCATCAAGGCATCCTCATCTCTTGGAGGAACAACCCAGCCATAATCAGGCTTCGACATCATATCGCTCACCCCGCCTACATCCGTTGCAATGACAGGAAGCCTCGCCCGCGCAGCCTCCAGAATAACAAGCGGGAAGCTTTCGCTTAGCGATGGGAGAACCTTAATATCAGACAACCCATAAAAGGAATCCACATCTTGCTGATGGCCTAAAAATATGATATGGGATTCAAGCCCCCAGCTCTTAACCTCATTTTCAAGTTCCTTTTTTAGCGGCCCATCGCCGATAATCAACAATTTGGCCTTGCACCCGTCCATTGTTAACCGGCCCATCGCTGAAATCAAATACTTATGCCCTTTAATTGGGTGCAGACGGCCCACTGTTGTCATGACAAAATCATCCTGATCCAAACCGAGATCTTCCCTGGCCAGTGCTGGCGGCAGCTGTTCATCAAAAGTAATCCCGTTATAAACGGTTGTGATTTTATGCTTTTCAGCTCCTAATTGGACCAAAGTTTCCCTAAAGCGATTGGAAATCGCGAAATAATGATCCACCCTCTTTAGGACATGGATATTGACCTTTGTGAACCCCCATCCCATTACACCTCGTCCGATAAAATCATAACGCGGGTCGCTATGAACGGTTGTTGCCCAAATAAAAGGTATTATTTTATTGACAACATACCCATACAGATTCGCCCTGGGACCGTGAGTATGAACAATATCTATGGCTTCACTTTTAATCAAACGTTTGATTTTATTTATGACGGATAGGTCATACCGCGTTTTCTGGTTAAATTCCCGGACATTAATCCCCAATTTCACTGCTTCATCATATATTTCGCCTTTTTCAAAGACACCGAGAAATATCTCGCTGCGGCTGCACCGATCGAGCAGAGAAATCAAATGATTTTTTGAACCGGCAATCTCCTTTCCGCCGATGAGATGTAAGATCTTCATATGATTGCTCCCTTTTAAAAGCATTCTTACCATCATATTGGGACACAATCATTAAAATTATACTTTAGGGTCTGATCCCCGACTGTAAATCAACCCAAACATCATAAAAAAGAAAAGTGTAAACGCCTTATCCTCCCATATATTGTAATATAGACCTGAGACATAGGCACCAATCAGCAAGGCAACCAGCGGAATGACAAAAGGCCCCCGATTTTTCCACAATACCCGCAGCATGCCCAGAAGAAAAACAGCGAAGAGAATCACGCCAATAATGCCTGTTTGGACAATGATTTCAATATATTGATTGTCTGTGTAGATTGTTCGCGGGATCTGATATTTTTTATAAATTGGGGAGCCAAAAGCGTGCGCCGCAGAATCGCCAAAAGTGCCGAACCCGGTCCCGGCCACTGGATGGTCCTGAAAGATGGTAAAGCCCTTTTTTACTATATAAAGCCGGCCCCCGCCTACGCTCTGATCAATACTTTGACCGCTAAAAGTCCCCGTCAGCCTGTCAGTGTAATGCACAGCTTGCCCGTAATGATTGCCAAATTGTTTTTGAATGAGTTCCGCTGCCTTATTCGCAGGATAAAAGACGAGAAAGATTGCCAAAAATAAATAAATCACCACAGGCTTGATTATTTTGAGACGCCCTGACACAACAACGTAGACGATGAATACGACAGCAAAAGCAATCATCGAACCTCGTGAATAGGTTAAAAGAAAAACCCCTGTGATTAAAATTAGCCCAATATCGATAATCACCCTTTTAAAAGTGTTATAGCCCCCTTCCTCCGATTTAAGCACAACCGATTTATTTTTTCCTTCGCCGTAAAACATCCTTAAAAACATCGTGGTCATGAAGGCAATGCCGAGGAATAAAGCAAGGACATTTGGATTGTGGGCCATCCCATAAATGCGGATGGCATTTGTCGGGGACAAATCCTGTTCTGCCCAGGCCTCTGGGAGCAAAAAGGTTCTTAAGGACAGCTTTTCGACAAGACCGTGGATACAGATCGTAACTGCAATAAAAAAGACAAACCAAAGCCAGCCAAGCCATTCCCTGCGCCTAAAGGAGTCCATCCTTTTAACCGCATAAAATAAAAGGTAAGTAATCATGAATGCACGGAATTGAAAAACAACCGATGCCGCCGACACGCCATGCAGCAATCCTACAAGCGAACCAAAGACGGCATATATGATGAACGCCCACTCAAACCATTCCAAAGCAAATATCGCCTTAAAGCCGTTGTTTCGTACACAAATGATCACGGCCCGAATAAAAAGGATAACAATAATAAGGTCGCCTAAGACTTTTAAACCAGGATTCAATTCAGTTATAAGAGGCCTGATCGGAAAATACAGCGACAGGATGAACAGTGCCCGCTTCGGGTTAAGTAAGGTATACAATCCCAAAAATACTGCAACACTATATCCTATCAAGGACTGCGAAAAAAATAGTGACATAAAAAAAGTAATAGTGCCAATAACAAGAATAACGCTCTCAAGGTTTTTTTTCCGATTCATGTCCTGGTCAATTCCTTTCCCCATTTGATCATATGGCGGTTCACACATTCACCCATTGTGTTCATTTTGGAGAGGATTTAAACCGGACAAGGTTATATCAAGATATGTCTCAAAGGATGTGCAACTATGAAAGTTGTTATTTCAGGTTTTTATGGATTTAACAATGCAGGTGATGAAGCGATTTTAAAGGCGATGATCGATAACCTTAAGATGAAATGGCCCGAGCTCGAGATTACGGTTTTATCATTCGATCCGAGAGCCACATCGTCCGTGCACGATGTGAAAAGCCTCTACCGTGGCTGGCGCCGTGATACGCTTAAAAAAATGCAGGCGATTAAAAATGCCGATGTGTTGATCAGCGGCGGAGGCGGCCTTCTTCAAGATACCTATCCGACCAAAGTGATATCCGGGCCGCTGCCTTATTACCTGATCATCGTAATGCTAGCGAAGCTAATGCGGACGAAGGTGATGTTTTTCTCACAAGGCATCGGGCCAATCAATACACGCTATGCTAAAAGTCTGATGAAGCTCGTTGCCAACCGTGTCGATCTTATTACCGTACGTGACCAGCATTCCAAAGGGCTTCTTAAGAAGTTAGGCATTAAGAAACCGCAAACGATTGTCACTGCCGATATCGTCTTTTCTTACCTTATTAGTAATGAATCGTCTCACCTAAATAATTTGCTGAGGCTTCCAGACCAAAGCGCTTTTGTTGCGGTTTCAGTCAGGCCGTGGTTTGACCAGACAAATTATTATGGAGAATTTGCGAAAGCACTGGATATTCTTATTGAAAAAAGGGGCATCACCCCCATTTTCATACCCATGGAAAATCACCATGACTATCAAGCTGCGGAAAGGGTTATCAGTGAGATGTCCTATGGCAGCCAGTGCCGTGTTTTAGATCCGAATCTTCCCCCAAACGATTACATCAGTTTTATTAAAAATTGCCATCTGATGATCGGCATGAGGCTGCACGCACTCATTTTTTCTGCACTGGCCGCTGTTCCATTCATAGGTGTAAGCTACGATAATAAAGTTGAAAATTTCCTGAAGATGACCAACATGTGGGATGTCTCCTGTGATCTTAATAACATCAATGCGGAGGCCATCGCGGAAAACGCTATGTATCTTCTGGATCAGCCGGAGATGTACATTGACCAAATCCAATGCAAAGCCAAGCATCTAAGGCAAAAGTCGGACAGAAACCTTGAATTGCTTGATAGGCATTTTCTCTCTAAAACAACTTAATCCGGGCTGACACCCCCGTGAACTTAAGAGGAGTAATGAACATGAAGATTTTATTGACAACGATCTTTGCTTACCCGCATACCGGCGGACTTTCTACACACATGAGCACATTAAAAAGCGGATTGGAAGCCGAGGGGCATCAGGTAGGCATTCTTTCATTCAACGATGTGCCACGGCTTAAAGGTATCCTTCGTGCACAGGGGCCCGCGTTTTTCCTTAATAAATTTAAAAAAGGGAAAGGTTTTGTGTGGAGTCAATTGCAGCGTAAGCAATTGATTCATAATCTGTTAAAAGGGTTAGATGAAAGCTATGACATAATTAATGCTCAGGACATTTTTGCAGCTTTGGCATCGGTTGGACTCGGCCTCCCCACTGCTTTAACATCGCATGGCTACATGGCCTATGAAGCCATCAGCAAAGGTGCTTTGGCTTCTGGCAGCAAGGAAGACCAGCTGATTCGTAATATGGAGAGACATGCCTACCAGCATGCCGACCGCGTGATTACCGTCGATCAAAGGATAAAGGGTTACATATTAGAGGCGTCCGGTGTGGAAGCGACGGCGATTAAGAATTTTATTAACGTTGACGATTTCAAGCCTGATAAAACAAAAAAAGTGCTTTACAAAAAAGAATTGGGCTTGCCAAAGCAATCAAAAATTTTATTTGTCCCCAGGCGATTGACAAAAAAAAATGGCGTGGTCTTTCCAGCACTAGCACTGCCTAGAATTCTTAAAGAAGAGCCTCATACATTGCTACTTTATGCCGGGACAGGAGAGGACCTTCCTGATATTAAAAGAATCATTAAACAGAAGGGTATAGAAAAGAATGTCGTGCTTTTGGGAGCAGTCCCTCATTATGATATGAAAAAATATTATGCTGTCACGGATGTTGTTCTGATTCCCAGTATCCATTCAGAAGGCGTTGAAGAGGCAACGTCAATCGCGGCATTAGAGGCCATGGGTTCAGGAGCGCCTGTTGTTGCCAGCTTTGTCGGCGGCCTGAAGGAAATTATTGAGAATGGCAAAGACGGCATCCATGTCGAGGAACAAAATCCAGAGGCACTGTCACAGGCCGTCCTTAATCTGCTTAACCATCCCGCGTATGCCAATAATTTAGCTGAAAAGGCTCGCGGCAAAATTGAAGAAAATCATTCACACATTGCGGCAGCGAAACGATACGCTGATATATACAGGGGATAACGAAAAGGAAAGTGGCGAAACATGGCTAATCGATTTAAAATGACCGCAATCATTATTATTCTTTTATCACTCATTCTTAAGCTTTCCGGTTTTATCAGGGAAAGCATTATTGCTGATGAATTCGGAGCGAGCCATATAACAGATGGCTATATCCTGGCATTCACCCTGATCACTCTAGTCTTAACAATCATTTCAACGGGTTTCAATAATGTCTTTCTGCCTTTGTATACGAAAAATAAAAAGACGAATTTAGCGCAAACAACGAGGGATGCAAGCACATTAATGAATGGGACGGTTTTACTCTTTATTTTGCTTAGTATTGCCAGCTATTTTTTCATACCGATCCTGGCACCGTTAATATTTGGGTTTATGGATGAGAAAACGCGGGAAGTTGCGATAGGCATCTCAAAGTTCTTTTCGGTTTTCCTGCCTTTTCTTGCCCTTAACGGCATACTTGAATCTTACCTTCAGGCACATTATAGCTATGTCCCTGCTCATGCGGCAAAGTTGTCTGCCACATTATTAAGCGCACTTTCGGGACTTATCTTCTCCGATTTATGGGGGATCTACAGCCTCGCCTACGGTTTTGTAGCAGGATTAATTTTAGGTGTGGGCATTCAGAGCTATTACCTTTTCAAAAAAGGTTTTACATGGACGCCGGCTTTAAAACTTAGCGGGCACTTCAAACAAGCTTTTGTCGTCTTGTTGGTCCCGTCGTTGTTGAACGCCATTGTTGGGCCATTAAATACCTTTGCCGATAAAATCTTTGCTTCAACGACAATAGGCGGGGCTGTCACCTATTTGAATAATGCCTCACTTATTGTCAGCATCCCGAATGCCATTTATGCCACAACAATCGGCGCACTCATTTTCACCTTTTTAACGGAACGAACGGAAGAAAAACAAGGCTTTTATCGCATTCTGAAAACTGGCATCGAACTGAATTTCATGGTTTTCATACCACTCACAGCCGGGCTTATGGTGGTTGGCAATGAAGCGATTGCCTTTATTTATCAGCATGGGCATTTTACAGACCAGGATACATTAAAAACCTACGAGGCGCTGCTTATGTATGCCCCATTAATTATTACTCAAGGGATGCAGGTCATCGTGTCTAAAGCAATGTACGCACTTGAAAGGACAGCCATTATTTTACGGATCAGCCTGACAACTATCATATTAAATCTAGCGCTTAATTATCTATTTATGATATGGTTCGGATTTTTGGGGCTGGCTTTATCAAGCTCGCTCGTTTCAATTTACTTCCTTGTCATCTCCACAAGGTTTCTTTATAAAGAACTTGCGGATTATCCGGCCAAACGGCTTTTTTTACTGCTTGGAAAGGTGATCCCGCCAACCCTGTGCATGGTCATCCCTATGCTTCTGCTCAAGCGCTCACCTATATTAAATCTAGCAGACGAGCTCCAGCAAATCATAAGCTTGACCGTAATCGGCGTGCTTTTTTACCTTTTGGGGATGTGGCTTTTTTACCGAAGCGGGCTGAAAATGTTATACAGGATGCTGATTAAGAGAGAAAAAGGCTTTTTTGATTAGGAGAAATGGCATTCAGGCTTTCTTTCCCTTATGCTTAAAAATCTTTCCCACAAAAACCGGCAATGCAAGCATCCTCCGCCATCTTGAAGGTTGCTGGATCAGACGATGAAGCCATTCTATATTCATCTTTTGCCATACTTCTGGTGCACGTTTCATTTTCCCGGCCAACCCATCAAAACTGCCGCCGAGGCCAATAAATAGTCCCTTCTCCATCTCAGATAGATGCAAGTTTATCCATTTTTCCTGCTTTGGAAAGCCCAACCCGACAAACACGATGTCTGGTTTTAGCTTCTTTAGATCATTTACAATGGATGAATCGTCCTGGAAATAGCCGTCGTGATAGCCGGCAACATTCAAGCCGGGGTACTCATTTTTTGCATTTGCTATCGCGGTCTCTAGAACATCCCTTTGGGCGCCTAAAAAATAGACTTTATAGCCTTTTTTTGCCGAAGCGGTAAGCAGCCTGAGAAACAAATCATAGCCTGCAAGTCTTTCCTTCAGCGGCTTTCCTAAGATTTTACCGGCTAAAATAATACCCGCTCCGTCGGGTGTCACCATCGTAGCAGATTCTAAAATTCCCCTATACTCCTGATCCTTTTCTGAGTACATCAGGATTTCCGGATTGGCGGTGACAACAAAGGATTTTTCACCGCGGTCGATTCGATCCTCCAAAACCATTTGGAGCTCATCCATTGTTGCGTTTATAAAATGAATGCCCATGATATTTTCCGTTTTTAACAAGATTCACTCACCCTTAACTTTGTTGAAACTAGACATGTGACCTAATCTCTTTTTCCTATAGTATAAAGAAAACTTGCCGATTGGCAAACCTTTAATAGGCGTAGCCAGAGGCTTAGTTGCCCTTATGTGCGTCAGAAAGTTAGACTTTCTGATTAACTAAAGAAAACTTGCCGATTGGCAAGCCTTTAATAGGCGTAGCCAGAGGCTTAGTTGCCCTTATGTGCGTCAGAAAGTTAGACTTTCTGATTAATAAAGAAAACTTGCCGATTGGCAAGCCATAGGCGCAGCCAGGTGGCATGCATACAGCTTGTCCTTTTCTGCTCCGCGATAGTAGTGAATTTTTCGATAATCCGATACAATAGTAGGGAATGAGAATTTTTGTGAAGCGAGGGATAGGAATGAAAGCAGCATTTTATCAAAACAACCGAAAGAAGCTGCATGAAAAATTGAAGGATCAATCCTTGACGGTCATGTTCGCGGGCGCGGCACCGCAAAAATCAGCAGATGAAGACTACCCGTTCATACCGAACCGCAACTTCTACTATTTGACGGGGATTGCTGAACCAAAAATCATTCTTGTTATGACAAAACTGAACAACAAAGTGGAAGAGCATCTCTTTATTGAAAAAGCTGATCCTTTCATGGAAAAATGGATTGGGAAGACGATTGCCAAAGATGAAGCTAAGGAAGCATCAGGTATAGAAAGTATCAAAGAACTGGATCATTTCAAGCCTTTTCTGCAGCAGCAGCTTTTCCTAAACCAACTTGAGCACCTTTATCTCGATCTTGAACGCAGGTCTTGGGAATCGCCTCAGACGGCGGCCAGCATGTTTGCCGAAGAAGCGGCATCAAAATATCCATACCTCCAATGCCATGACCTTTACCAAGATATTTGCGAATTGCGGCTTTTCAAAACACCTGAAGAAGTGGAAACGATTAAGAAAGCAGCGAGGATTACATCCGAGGGGATTAAGCATCTTATCGCAAACGCTAAGCCTGGCATGAAGGAGTACGAGCTTGAAGCCTATTTTAATTTTATCTTAAAATCCCGCGGGGTAAAGGACTTTGCCTTTAATACCATTTGTGCGAGCGGCAAAAACGCGACGGTTCTTCACTATGTCGATAATAACGATACGGCAAACGACGGTGAGCTCGTTCTGCTTGATTTAGGCGCACAATACGATTATTACAGCAGTGATATCAGCTATACTTTCCCGTTAAACGGTAAGTTCAGCGACCGGCAAAAGCTTTTCTATAACATTGTTCTAAAAGCACTCAGGGAAGTGACTGCTTTAATTAAACCAGGAAGAAACTTTTCGGAGTTAAATGAAGCAACTAAGAAAATCCTTGCAGAGGAATGCCAACAGATTGGGCTTATTGAAAATCCTGAAGAAATCAGCAAGTACTACTATCATGGTGTCAGCCACTCTCTTGGCCTCGATACTCATGACGTCGGCAGCTACAGAAACCGCGTCCTTGAACCCGGTATGGTGCTTACCGTTGAACCGGGATTATATATTGAAGAAGAAGCCATCGGTATTCGCATAGAAGATGATGTGCTTGTGACAGAGGATGGCTATGAGGTCCTAACGGATGACCTCGTCAGATCGGTGGAAGACATTGAAGCTTTTATGGCAGGAAAAACTGAGGAAGTAAAGTAAGGAAAGCGGCCTTTAGCTGCTTTCCTTACTTTTTTAATGACTTTCCAGTGAAGAAATCACCTAAATAATCCGCCCATCTACGGGCAAACACCCGAAAATTATGGGCTAATCCCCAAAAATTACGGTTAAATCGAAATTTTTACGGATGATCATAACATTTTTACAGATTCTCTTTCGAATCTTACACTCCTTGGCATTGGGTACACCGATAGATGTAATATTAGTCCAGAATACGATTTAATTAACCCGAAATCCCAATAATTAATCCAATTGCATACGCTAAGCAATATAAAAAAACACTCCCTGTTTCTTTCGGAAGTGTTCCCTACCTTAGGACAATAATATTAACTCTCCGATTCATTGCCTGGTGTGCCTTTGTATCGTTTTTGGCAACAGGCTTATATTCCCCGTATCCGACAAAGTGGAGACGTTCAGGATGAAGTTTGTCATGGTTAATCAGAAAAAGCATCACAGTCCGTGACCTGGTACCTGACAGTTCCCAGTTCGAAGCATATTTGGATGTGCCTCTAAATTGGTTGTTATCAGTATGACCCTCAATACTAATCTCGTTCGGAACCGTCTTTAAAATGCCGCCGACTTTTTCAAGGATTGGGAATGCCTGTTGTTTGATCCTTGCTTCTCCCAAATCAAAAAGAATCCGTTCTCTGAATGTCAGCTGGACACCCCTCTGAAGGTTGGTTAGCTTGATCTCGTTTCCGAGCCTATTCTCTTTAATATAGTCCTGCAATTTGAGGTATAATTTATCAAGCTTTTCCTCATTCTTTTCTTTGTTTTTATCGTGGTCGCTGTCATCCTCTTTGATTGGCATAGAACTTAAATCATTATTTTGGCTTGTTGGCGTCATGCTTGTTTCGCTTAAAATCGCATCACCCTGAAATACCGTCCTTAATGAATCCATAAGCGCATTGAATTTTTCATTTTGAATTTGGCTCATTGAATACAGAACGATGAAAAAGACCAACAGCAGTGTAATCAAATCTGAATAGGTCACGAGCCAGCGTTCCTGTGATTCAGGTTCTAAGTGATGCTTCTTCTGTCTTCTTCTTTTTCTACTCATTAACAGGCACTCCAGAGGCGGCTTCCGCTTTATTTTCTAAAAAGCGCTTTTTTCCATCCGCATCGAGAAAAGCCATGAGCTTCTTACGAAGAATCGTTGTATTTTCGCCAAACTGGATAGACATGATTCCTTCTTCCTGGATTTCCCTGATTAGAACTTCCTGTGCTAACCGAGCTTTAATTTTGTTGTAAATAGGAATGTAAATGACATTGGCACTGCCGACACCATACAAAGTAGCAATGAAGGCGACGGCTATGGACGGCCCGAGCCCTCCTGGATCCTCTAAACCGCCGAGAACATGAACAAGCCCCATTACAGTACCGATAATTCCCATCGTCGGCGCAAATCCCCCAGCTGCTTCAAAAATCTTGCCAGCGGATAATATATTCTCCTCATACAGTTCAATATCCCGATTAAGAATATCCTGAATCATTTCTGAGTCAACACCATCAACGATCATCTGCACGCCATCAGCCAGAAATTCGTCATTTTCAAAAAGCTCCCTTTGCGTTTCAAGGGCAAGCAGACCCTCCCGCCTTGAAAGGTTGGCCAAATTAACCAATTGATTGATCGTTTCATCCGGCCTGTGCGGCTTTTGGAAAAAGGCGTATTTTAAGATAAACGGCAGTTTCTTGATATGTCGGCCCGAGGAGCTTAATACGACCGCTCCAGCCGTTCCCCCAAAAACTATCAAGGCAGCGGTTCCTTGAATGAGGGATCCGAGCGCTCCCCCTTCTAAAACAAAGCCTATGATCAACGACAATATGCCTAATAAGAGCCCGATAACTGTTGCAAAATCCATCCTTCCCTCACCCTCTCGAATGTTATCCAACGTATATTACATTTATCGGATCGGTAGGGAAGATTGTTAAATCAATTTTTAAAGCGAATTAACGAGTGATTTTAAATAAGCACTTAACTTATCACTTAAATCAGGGCGTTCGAGGGCCATTTCAATCGTGGCAACGATAAAATTGAACTTATTCCCAATATCATATCGGCGTCCTTCAAAGGCATAGGCAAGAATCCGTTGCCTGTTATTCAAAAGATTCAAGGCATCCGTTAATTGAATTTCTCCGCCGCTGCCAGGCGGGAGATTTTCCAAAATCGAAAAAATATCTGGCGGGAGAATATAGCGTCCCATGATCGCGTATTTTGAGGGCGCTTCATTAACGAGCGGTTTTTCCACCATGCCATTCGTCGCAAACAGTCGTTCTTGCACTTGTTTTTCAATAGAGGCTATGCCGTAATCTGATACACGCTGCTGCTCGACCTCCTGAACACCAATTATCGGCTGCTGATAATCGACATAAAGATCTATCATCTGCTTTAACACCGGAACATCCGCACGGATCACATCATCCCCCAGCATGACAGCAAAGGGTTCACTCCCAATGAATTCCTTCGCACAGGCAATCGCATGCCCTAATCCTTTTGCTTCTTTTTGCCGTATGTAAAAAATGTTGGCTAACTCAGAGATACCGCGAACCTCATCCAACAGTTGGTCTTGACCCTTCATCCGAAGCGTTTCCTCTAGTTCAAAGGATTTATCAAAATGATCCTCAATGGCTCTTTTGCCCCTGCCGCTGATGATCATAATATCCCGTGCGCCCGAAGCGACAGCCTCTTCAACAATATATTGAATTGTCGGCTTATCAATGATCGGCAACATCTCCTTAGGCTGAGCCTTCGTCGCCGGCAAAAATCGCGTCCCAAGCCCTGCTGCAGGTATAACAACCTTCCGAATCATCATTTGACCTCCTTTGTAAAAGGTGCCTGGCATCATAGTGCCAGGCACCTTTTAATTATAGGCTCTCACTCTGAGTTTCGAAAGCATTTTCCTCAATTTCAAAGCCCAGATCTTCTATCATTTGATAATCTTCAAGTTTTTCTTGACCGCCGGTTGTCAGGTAATCTCCGACGAAAATAGAGTTGGCAATATATAGTCCAAGGTTTTGCAAGGTCCTCAAATTATATTCACGGCCGCCTGAAATCCGAATCTCCGTCTTAGGATTGATAAAACGGAACATCGCCAGGATCTTCAAACAGCGATTCGGTGTGAGTTGATTCATGCCCTCAAGTTTTGTTCCCGGGATTGGATGCAGAAAGTTAACCGGAATTGAATCAACATCCAAAGCTTTAAGAGAAAATGCCATGTCGACTATATCTTCGTCAGTTTCCCCCATTCCGCAAATCACACCTGAACAGGGTGAAATTCCGGCGCGCTTAATCGCTTCAACGGTATTAACCCTGTCATCATAATGATGTGTGGTTGTGATCTGATCGTGATGCCCTTCGCTCGTGTTTAAGTTATGGTTAAAGCGGTCAACACCGGCATCTTTCAAGAGACTTGCTTGGTCTTCATTGACCAACCCGAGGCAGGCGCACACTTTCAGTTCCGATGTTTCCTTAATCTCTTTTACAGCCGAGGCCACCGCTCTAACCTCGCGATTTGATGCCTTTCTCCCGCTCATAACAATGCAATATGTACCGATTTTGTTCTTTTGCGCCTGCTTTGCTCCATCAAGAATTGTTTTCTGATCAACCAGCCGGTATTCGTCAACTGTCGTATTGGCGTAAATAGATTGTGAACAATAAGCACAGTTCTCCGGACATAGCCCGCTTTTGGCATTGATAATCATGTTCAGCTTCATTTTGTTGCCATAATAATAGCGGCGAATCGCATATGCGCCGTCAATAAGCCTTAGTAAGTGATGATCCTTCTCAAGTAATATAGCCATTGCTTCTTCTCTCGTGCACTCATAACCACTGATCACCTGTTCAGCTAATTTTAGCCAATTCATTTTTTCCACCCCGTCGTCTGTTTTTTTGTTAACCATTTTATTTTTTTGTTGACAAAAACATTATAAATCATACAAACTTTTATGTGAAGGGTAGTCTTGCAAACTAACAAATCAGGAAGGGTGGATTCACATAAAAACGAAATCATTAATTTTAGTAACTCTTTTTGCTGCCTTAACAGCCATTGGGGGGTTCATTCGCATTCCAATTCCCTACGTCCCTTTCACTTTACAAATTGTATCTGTTTATTTATCAGGGGCACTGCTTGGGGCAAAACGCGGCATGATGAGTCAGACGCTATACGTTTTAGTCGGTCTGGCTGGAGCGCCAATCTTCGCAGAAGGCGGAGGCCCGAGTTACATTTTCCAACCAACCTTTGGTTATCTCATCGGGTTTGTTCTTGGTGCAGGTGTCATCGGTTGGGTTAATCAAAAAATGAAATCAGCAAGGCTGACCAACCTTTTATTTGCTAACCTTTGCGGCCTGGCCGTCATTTATCTGATCGGCTGCATCTGGCTATACGGTGATTTGAGATTTATATTAAGCACCCCCATCACGATTAAATACGCCATTGTGATCGGCTGTCTCGTTTCTCTGCCCGGGGACCTTTTACTTGGAACACTTTGCACTTATCTCTCAGCCAGGCTGGTTAAGGTAATCAAGCCCGAACATATCAAATTAAAAGAGGTGAAGAAAGTTGGGTAAAGCCATCTTTATAAGTGGAACGGGAACGGATATCGGCAAGACAATTGCCAGCACTTTTTTAAAGCTAGCGTATGAAGAAATGGGCTACCGTACAGTCGTTTTTAAACCATTGCAAACAGGGTTAACAGTAGAGGGTGGCAAATCATTCTATCCCGATATCCACTGGTATCACACTGAACTTGAGCAATCAGAGCAAGATACGGGACTGTATTGCATGGCACCGGCAGCTTCCCCGCATTTGGCTGCCAAACTGACCCATACGACCATTGAACCAATAAAAATCAGGGGAAAAATCGCTGAACTTTGCGGGAAATATGATGTTGTTCTTGTCGAAGGTGCCGGGGGACTCGCTGTCCCGATTCAAGAGACATGGGATAGCTTCTACATGACGAAGGATTTGATCAAAGAATGCCAAATGCCGGTAATCCTTGTTTCCCCTTCAGGGTTAGGCGCAATCCATGATCTTGTCGTCACAGTCCAATACGCGGAGTCCCATCAGCTGGACATCGGCGGCATCATCATGAACCATTTCGATCAGTCTGACAGCATTCATCATGATAACTTTATAACGCTAAAAAGGCTGCATCAGCATCCTGTTCTTACAGTCATTCCTAACTTTGATCAACCAATTAAAGCAAAGCTTGTTGAAGCAGCTGCAAGCTTTGCGAAATCAGACGGGAGCAAGCAATTAAAAAATATATTGGAGGCAAAAAAACATGACGAATCACACCCAACAGCTTAAGCAATACGATAAAACTCATGTCTGGCATCCCTTCACACAAATGAAGCATTACATAAACGAAGACCCGTTAGTCATTGAGCGTGGGGAAGGCAGCTATCTTTTTGACATTGAAGGCAATAAATATTTGGACGGGTATGCTTCTTTGTGGGTTAATGTCCACGGTCATAATGATTCTGAGTTAAACCAGGCGATTCACAACCAAATCGAGACAATCTCCCATTCGACATTGCTTGGCTCAGCGAATGTTCCGTCAATCTTACTTGCTAAAGCATTAGCCGATATTACACCGGGAGATTTATCTAAAGTCTTTTACTCCGATACTGGTGCTGCTGCGGTGGAAATAGCACTTAAGATTGCATATCAGTATTGGAAAAATATCGATCCTGTAAAGTATGCCGAGAAAAACACGTTCATTTCACTTAAGGAAGCCTATCACGGTGATACAGTAGGAGCAGTCAGTGTCGGCGGCATGGCTCTGTACCACCGCATCTTCCATCCCCTGCTGTTCGACCGGATCGAAACATCTGCACCCTATCCGTACAGAATGGATGGGACACCTGAGGAGATTTCCGCTCGTTGTCTGGACAATCTAGAATCTTTGTTGAAGCAGCATCATCACAAAGTTGCCGGACTGATTATCGAACCCTTGGTACAGGGAGCAGCCGGCATTATTGTTCATCCCGAAGGCTTCTTAAAAGGGGTTGCCAGGTTATGCAAAAAATACAATGTCCTCTTAATTTGTGATGAGGTCGCTGTCGGCTTTGGCCGAACCGGTTCATTATTTGCATCAGAACAAGAGGAAGCTGAACCCGACCTCTTGTGCCTAGGTAAAGGCATTACAGGGGGGTACCTCCCTCTTGCCGCCACATTGGCTTCAGAAAAAGTTTATTCTGCCTTCCTGGGGGAGGCAAGTGAAGACAAAACCTTTTATCATGGACACACTTACACTGGCAACCAGTTAGCTTGCTCTGCTGCGCTTAAGAACATTGAATTGATAAGGGAACGCCAGCTTATCCAAGATATTCAAAGAAAAGCGCTTGTTGCAGCACGGGAGCTGGAAAAGCTAAAAGGTTTGGCAGCCGTTGGCGATGTCCGCCAGAAAGGGCTGATGATCGGGATTGAGATCGTTAAGGATCAAAAAACAAAAGCATTGTTTCCTCGTGACATGCAGATCGAACATCAAATTATATTGGATGCTAGGAAACGCGGCGTGATCGTCAGGCCATTGGGTCCAGTCATCACCATCATGCCAATCTTGGCTATGCCTGACGAACATTTAATTGAAATCATAGATACCGTGCATCGTGCAATTAAGGCTGTGACGGAAGGCTAAAGATTGGTGCCTGGCGCTGCGGTGCCGGGCACCAGCTTTTTCCCGGCAATCAGGATCATTCCCCCCTGCCATACCGATTTCATCACCATAATAAATGCACGGCGAGCCCGGAAAAGTTAATTGAAAGGCATACAGCATGGCCGCCGTGTTGATGGGCTTGTTCTCCTCTATTCCCGAATTGATGATGAACTGATCGACTTCCTTAAGGAAAATCAATTTCCATTTTCAATGGTCGGTAAGCCGTATAGAAATTTAGAGGAAATCACACATGTTGACAACGACAATTTTAAAGCTGCGAAAGAAGCGGCTGACTTTTTGATTGAACTCGGCCACGAACGGATTGGTTTTGTCGGCGGGGGACTTGATCTCGTGGTAACAATGGACCGATTACTGGGTTATGAAAAAGCCATTCGAAAGGCGGGGCTCCCTTATCGGAATGATTATATTGTCCATCAGGATTTCCTTCAGGAGGGCGGCCGACAAGCGATAATTAAATTGATGTCAGTAGATAAGCCGCCGACGGGATTCATTGTTGCTGATGATATGATGGCATTAGGCATCGTTAACGCACTGAACGAAATGAATCTGTCTGTCCCAGAAGACATTTCAATCATCAGTTTTAATAATGTCCTGCTTGCTAGGTATTCAACACCTGCTCTCACTTCGGTTGACATCAATATTTTTCAGCTTGGCTACACTGCGGCTGATTGTCTGTTTCAAATCATTGATGAAGACAGCCTTGAGCCAATGCGCATATCAATTCCTTATACTATCGTTAAAAGACAATCATGTGAAAAGGTGTAGAAAAAAGGTGCCAGGCACGATCGTGCCTGGCACCTTTTAAATCATGGATGTGAAACGATCATTTGACAATGCCCATTCAGCTTAAAATCACTGATTGATGCAGGAAGAATAAAATGGTCATTTTTCCAAATTGGAAATGACTTCTCTCCGATTACAATCTCCCCTTCTCCGCCAATCACACTGACTAACAGAAATGGTTGATCTAGTGATTTCTTTGCTGTCCCTCTAATGTCCCAGTGCTGAACAGTAAAATATTTCGCTGAAACAAGCTCCGTGAACACCGCTTCGGATTCCCGCTTAATCTTATATGTTAGTTCGGGGTCTCGGTGCGGGTATTGTGTCACCTCGATGGACTTGTCTATATGGAGCTCACGTGTTTTACCAAAAGAATCCTTTCGTCCATAATCATACACTCGGTAAGTGATGTCTGACGATTGCTGGGTTTCAAGTATCATAATTCCTCCGCCAATAGCGTGGATCGTCCCGCTTGGCACGTAAAAAAAGTCACCTGGTTTAACTTTTACCTTCCGCAACAGCTCCGGCCAGTTTCCCTTTGCCACGTTATGCCTAAAATCCACAGGAGAGTCGGCATGATGCCCGTACACAATTTCTGCATTCTCATCACAATTAATAACATACCAGCATTCGGTCTTCCCATACAGCTGGTCTTCATTGACCCGTGCATATGTATCATCAGGATGAACCTGAACTGACAAGTCAGTGCTGGCATCTAATATTTTTGTCAATAAAGGAAATTCCTCTGTATCATAATTTCCAAATAAATCACGGTGCTTACGCCATGCTTTGTCAAGCGTCATCCCCTTTAATTTGCCATTCTTTATCATTGAAGGGCCATTTGGATGGGCTGAAATCCCCCAGCATTCCCCTGTCGTCTCAGTCGGGATTTTATAGTTAAAAACATCCCTTAATTTTGTTCCGCCCCAAATTCTGTCTTTAAAAACCGGAGCCAAAAACATCGGTTCCTTATACATGTTGCAGTCCTCCCTAAAAAGCGATATACGACTGATCTATTTATTTTATCAAACCAACATGGATATTTCTTATAAAAATTAAAAATAGGGAGGGGAGGGGGACACTTTAGCCTTACTTGCTCCTTTGTGCGGCAGATGGGGGGCACTATACTTCCTAATTAAACAAGAAAGCACTAGTCATTTAGAACTAAAAAAACCATTCATCAGTATTTATAAAATATTTTGTCCATTTTGTCAAAGAAATACCAACCGGAAGATTACTGATAAAAAATGCAAATAAACTGCATAAAAGCGCTTAAATTCAAAGAAACGTATCATTTATTTGCAATATAACGCATGTTTTATGCATTTTTATTCATTTTGGCGCCTGTTAATAATGCAATGCCTATTTTCTATGTTTTAGTTTGAGCATATGGTCACACCCAAGAAATCAATGCTTTCTCCCTATAATTTTCCACGGAAAAGTTTGATACACTTTCATTAGTTAAAATTTTGCGACAAAAGGACGGATGACATGTGCCCAACTGCCATAACTCCAGGAGAAACGGAGATTCTTTTAGACAATTGGTATAATGCAATTCGCTTAAATCATGTCAGTAAAGCCGAACAAGCTAAAAGGCGGGTAGAAGCTAAGATAGACGGCATGATGGAAGATCAAACTTTCATGATTTCTTACACGCTTCTGGATTACCGCCATCATATATTGCTGAAAAACTTAGACGAGGCGGAGGCTTTGCTGCAAAAAGTGGAGCCCTTCAAAGAAAACTTTGATCACTCGCTTACATACTATTATTACTTTTTTCAAGGGCTATATTTTTGGACCATTGGTCAATATCATGATGCATTAAATTTTTATAAAAAGGCAAAAAAGCGGCTGGAACACACCAAAGACGATGTTGAAAAAGCTGAGTTCCACTATAGAATAGCAACGGTATATTATGATCTAAGAAAAAGCCTGCTGTCTATTAATCATGTCAATATTGCACAAGGCATTTTTCATAAGTATCAGGAGTTTCAAAATAAAGATGCTGATTGTGAAAACCTGCTGGGTGTAAATTGCATTGCCTTAAAGCAATTTGAAGATGCTGAGGAACACCTTCTCTTTGCATTGGACCTGGCGCAGAAAAGCGATGATGAAGAATTGTTGTTGCTTATTAAATATAATCTGGGATATCTTTACTCAGAGCAAAATCTTTCTTCAATAGCTATTCGCTACCTGAAGGACGTTTACAAAAGGCAGTTTTATAATCCTAAAACACTTTTTTTGCTGACTAGAGAATATTTAAAAACTGACCAGCCTAAGAAGGCTTTTCCAATCCTTGAAGAGGGGCTTCGTGTTTGCAAGGAAATTGAGAATACTGAGTACTTCTACCATCTCAACATGATTAAAGCACTTCACTCTGACCATTCAATCGAGGAGTTAGAACGTATCATTATGGATGGTATTAAGTATTTCGAGAGTGAAGACTTATGGTACTTTGTTCAAGAATACTCCGAACGGCTTGCCAACATTTTTTATAATACAAACAATCATGAAAAAGCAAGTGATTATTATCACCTTGGCCATGTTGCAAAGGATAAACTTTTTTTCAGGGAGGCTTTAAAATGAAGAAATCTATTAAATTACTTGGCGGTGCTGTATTAACAGCTGGACTATTAGGCATGTTCGCAGCAGGCGACTTATCAGCAGGCGATCACGGCGGGACTAGGGCCGATCATGGCGGAACGAGACTGGCCGACGACCACGGCGGGACTAGAGCTGATCATGGCGGAACGAGACTGGCCGACGACCACGGCGGGACTAGAGCTGATCATGGCGGAACCAGGATCTAACGCACCTGGAACGGCCGGGTAAGAATCTCACCCGGCCGTTTTTATTTACTTAAGTTGTTCTGCTATCATATTATGAACCTTTTGTTTCTCTTCATCATTAACAATAAGATAGTAGATATTTTGGCCGCTGTTATTTCTTATCATCTTGCCGGTGCCTTTCACCTCATAGCTCTTAATATGTTGCCTTGCACTGCGGTAATTCTTAGCGATATATTTCATATCATCAAAGGTCATATTTGTTTTAACATTGCCTTCAATAGCAGAAAGAATATCATCATAGCGGGAAATCGATGAAAAGCTTGCCGCTTTATTAATCACACCTTGAATGACATCACGCTGGCGTTTGTTCCGGCCAAAGTCACTGTCAAAATGACGCATCCTTACATAGCCAAGCGCCTTAGGGCCATTTAAGTTAAGTTCACCCTTTTCGTAGCGGTAGCCCTTTTTATAAAACCCTTCATCCGTCCAGGCGACTGTGTCATTATAAACAGTAATCCCCCCTACGGCATCAACCAGGTCTGACAACCCTTGCATATTAATTTTTACATAGTAATCGATTGGGACATCTACAAAGTTTTCCACTGTATCCATTGCCATTTTGGTACCGCCGAAAGCATAGGAATGGTTAATTTTATCCACGGTGCCATGCCCGATAATTTTTGTTCTGGTATCCCTGGGAATGGACACCATTTGCATCGTTTTGGTCTTGGGATTCAGCGTCATCACAATCAACGTATCTGCGCGTCCACGATCATTCGGGCGCTCATCAACACCCATAAGGAGAATAGAGATTGGTTTATCACCCTTATTACTTAAAGGCGCCTCTGTATTCTTTTTGACAGGCTCGTAGATTTCCCCTGCAGTGCTTTTCACAGAATGATAGAGATAATAGGCATAGGCGCCCCCGCCAACCACCAACAAAGCGATGATGACTCCCAAAGTAATCATTATTTTTTTTACCATGTATGGATCTTCCTTTTCGTAAAATAGGCCAAAAGCCGCAATTCCGAATGATTAGACAGGCCTTTACATATAGTAACATAATACCACTTTTATAGAGCAATGTTAATATTTAAAATAATTTGTCTCAGAAAGTTGTCCAAAAGTCATCCTTCAGGGGAGCGTGCAAAATTAAAGCCACCCCTTGCTCTTAAAAAGCAATTCTGGTGGCTTTTTGCTCTTAAATTGCCTTTAACCCTTTTCTTACCTTACAGTCCGGCATGCTCTCGCACAATTTAAGCATACCTGACCGCACATTTGGGACATAGGGTCTTGGAATCGCAGGCATTCACACCCGCAGGCCTCGCAAACTTGTGCACAGAGATGTGCAAGGGCCGGAGTGAAACAGCTCCTCCGCGCCATAAAGCATGCTGTGACATGGCAAATCTCAGAGCAATCCATCAATAAGCAAAGCTGGTTCTTTCTCATATCCAAATCTTTCATACATATAATATCATGGATCATTTTTTGGCAAGTCAAAGCACAGTCAGCAACCAGCTTTTCAAGCCCTTTTTCCATTGCGGGGGACACCGGATTCGGCATATTTGGCATCATACCCATGGCTGGAGACGTTACATTCGGCATCATGTTGTTCGGCATCATCCCCATCTCTGGACTGGTCATTTGAGGCATAACCATTTGATTGTTATCCCAGCCGCCCATCTCATTTCTTTCATTAATTTCCATATCGCTAGTCTTTTCCATGTATTTCATTTCCTCCTTATAGTCACATCACCCATATGATATGCACCTAAATGAGTTTTGGGATAAAAAAAAAAGGGGTCTGACCCTTGAGGGTCAGACCCCTTTTTCCCTTTATCTAATTAAAAAATTGCGATAAGCCTTGGACAATGCCATCCGCTGCCTGTTCTTGAAATCCTGATGTTGTCACCACAGCTTCCTCGGAAGCATTAGACAAAAACCCTAATTCAATTAAAATAGCTGGTTTCGAGTTTTCACGAAGCACGTAATAGTCTCCAAACCTGACGCCATCATTATTGAGTCCTGTTTGCTGAATAACATGGCTTTGAACGGATTGTGCCAACGCCTTTTCTTTACTTTGCGAATAATAAAAAGTCATAATTCCTGTTGTATTCACGAGTGCCGCATTATAATGCAGACTGACAAAAGCATCAGCATGATTTGCTTCACTTATATTGACCCGATTAGCCAGGGATATGAACGTGTCGGATTTTCTCGTCATGGTGACATGTGCCCCAGCTGATCTTAGCTTTGAGGCAAGAATAGATGCTGCCGGAAGAGTCTCACTTTTCTCAAGTGTTCCTGATGCCCCAATTGTGCCGCTGTCATATCCGCCATGGCCGGCATCAACAACAATCGTTTTCCCTTGAAGTCCTGCATGATCCCCAGTTGAATGAGAAGAATTAGAGTGATTGCTAACTGACCCATGCGTTACCAGCCAGCTGGCCACCCATGCATCACCTTGATTCGGCAGTTGAATATGTACCCAATTATTCCGTGAACCTAGAGATCTGAACTTTTGACCGCGGTGAGCGTAACCTACAATTCTTTTATCAGTCCCTGG
Source organism: Scopulibacillus darangshiensis (assembly GCF_004341035.1). GTDB lineage: Bacteria > Bacillota > Bacilli > Bacillales > Sporolactobacillaceae > Scopulibacillus > Scopulibacillus darangshiensis. The sequence goes on along the minus strand of NZ_SLXK01000020.1, from coordinate 30,661 downwards.
ACCTTTTCTAAGATTGACACCATCATAGATCAAGGTCACTGTCCCTTTTGCGGATACCGATTCAGCCTGTTCTGATTTGCCGGATGAAGATCCTTGACTTGATTGAGACGATGTACTGATGAAAGTGTGGCTTACCCAGCCTTTCACCCCCGATTCAGTTTCAACTGACAGCCAGCCATACTTTTCCGATAAAATAGTGACATGTGTCCCTCTGGAAAGCATTTTGACGACACCGCTGCTTGAAGATGGCTTTTCTCGCAGTCTTAACGAATCTGCAATGACTTCTCCACCGCTGACACTTTTTCCGTTCATTAGGAATTGTGATGCAACCCAGCCCTTTATGCCGCTGGCGCTGATTTTTGCCCAACCGTATTTTTCATCCAGCACCTGAACCGTTGCTCCTCGCTTGACAGAACCAATAACATTGGCCGAGTGACCTGGCTTTGTCCGAACATTTAAGGAACTGGCGCCGACTTTCTTCACTGTGTTGGCATAAGCTGACTTTTCCATACCCGTCCCAACAAACAGCGCACAAAAAAGAATAATGATAGAGAACATTTTCATAGATTTTGCCAAAACTCACCCTCCTTGTATACACTATAATTCTATTATAAAGGGTTTTAGCCGATTTTCTATATGAAATTGGATATATTTTCTGATAAACGTGATAAAAAGAATAGTAGATTTAAAATAGAAAAAGGACCGGAACCCATTTAATAGATACCTGTCCATTAGTCTCTCCAAACTTGCAAATAATTAAACTATGATTATTTGTTCCAACTAAAATACCCCTGTAAATTGAGCGGTAAGGACGACAATGCCCAAGAGCCAAACATAGACAGCAAAAACTTTTAAAGACCGCTTTTTCAAGAAATTAATCATCCAGCGTATCGCAATATACCCAAAAATCCCCGAGGCGATCATACCTAACATTAACGTACCAGCTGACACCTCTGTTTTGCCTCCCACAAGGTCAAACGATTGGAGTAAGAGAGCCCCTGCAATAGCTGGTGTTGAAAGAAGAAAAGAAAAATAAGCGGCTGTTTCCCGGTCAAGCTTTCTCACTAACCCCGCGGCGATCGTTGCCCCTGAACGGGATATAGCGGGAAAAATCGCCGTCGCCTGAAAAACACCGATAAAGAAGACATCACCATAAGATAGATCAGCAATCTTTTTATAGCCGCCCTTCATCGTATCAGCCGTCCAGAGCATAAGACCGGTTATCAGAAACTCCCATCCTATAGTCACGCCAGTCTTCGAAATTTCCTCAAAATAGTCTTTGAACAACAGACCCGCTGCGACAGCGGGAATGGTCCCGACAATGAGAAGCAGTGTCAGTTTACTAAAAGGATGTTTCATGATATACAGAAGCTCTTTTTTATAAAAAACAATAACGGCAATGAGGGTGCCTAAATGGAGCATCGTATCCAAAAATAAACCAGCCTCATCTAGTCCAAATAAATGCCTGCCTAAATAAAGGTGGCCTGAGCTGCTAATCGGCAAAAATTCCGTAAGGCCTTGAAGAATTCCGAGGAACAAGGCTTCTATATGATTCATGACATCCTCCTTAATAGTTTGATACGCTGATCCCTTTCAATGACAGTCTATTTCTTAAAAGTACTGCCCGCCTTAGGGAGTCTGACGAACATCAGATAGATTAGACTTGCCATGCTAAGGTAACCGTAAAAAGGATATAGAATTGAAATTAATGACCCGTAACCAAATTGGCTGATGAAGAAGGCGATCCCAAGAAGGACAATGACGACGTGAATATGGTTATACGGTTTGACACTTTGAATTTGCCTCGTCATCCCAAAAATATTGCCAATAAAGGTTGTGAAAATCTCGCCATAAATAACTATGACGAAGACAAGATGGATGATACCGCCAAACCCTTTTATGACCTCAGCTATTGGTATATCATAAGAAATGACCTGATTATAATGAAGTAAAACAAAATGTGTCATGATAAGCAGCAATGTGAATCCCAAACCGCCAAAGAAGCCCCCCAAACTCAGGACATTTTCATCGCGAATTTCTTTCCCTAAAGGGACAAGAATAGCTAAAGCAGTTATCAAATTAAAGGAAACGTACGACAGTGCACTAAAAAGCCATTTATATCCCCCGGCTGAAAGCAAGAGCAACGTAATATGGCCGCTTTCGTTCCCTTGACCGACAAAAAAGATGGAAACAGTCATCACAATTGTAAAGGTGAACATAATTGGAACAATTAACGAATTAATGAAGAATATCCCTTTAAGGCCTTTCATCAAAAGGAGAAAGCATAGAAGCATACTGATGACAATTCCCAATTGTTTTGACAAACCTAATTGCTCATAAAAGATAGCCCCTGCCCCAGACAGCATAACGGCTGTTGTGCCAAATAAAATAAAAAATATGAGCCATTGGATTAACATCCCGACCCGTTCCCCAAAGATATGCACAACCAGTTCTTTGAAAGAGTAAGCCTTGATCCTGCTGCTGTAAATCAACAGCTTAGTGCCTACCCAGGTAAACACGATCCCGCTGACAAGAACACCCGCCGTGCCGAGACCACCATATTGGGTAAAAAACTGAATGATTTCCTTACCTGATGCAAACCCCGCTCCAACGATGGTTCCAATGTATGTCACCGCAACCTGAAAAATCAATTTTGCTCTTCTCATGCTACCCTCTCCCAGCCGCATCCCAAGTGGTGGTTCGTATCGTAATCATTCCCATTATATTTGCAACTTGTCCGGATTATGCAGGAAGAAACAAAGATGAGCCTGGGATGGGAGTAAAGAACTAGGATCGCCCCTATTGTTTCAAATATTCAGAAGAATATTGACTGAACATGAACATTATGATATTTTACAAAGGGTTGTTTGTATAAATTTAGGAAACTGTTATGACGGAAAAGGGGTTAGAGCAAATCCGTGGATATGATTAATAAATTAGAGGAAAAAATAGAGGCTTTAGAAAATGAACTCTACGAAGCCAGAAGACAACTAGAGTATTATCAACAAGCATCACACTATACGCCCTGCAGCATTATGGGCATTATCGAGAAAAACGGCACTTTATATTATAATTTCATACGCGGCAGATGGTCTGACTGCATTCAGCCCGGAAAGCCCGTCGAAAAAAGCCTTCCGGAATCAGTAAGAAATGTTGTTCCTAACCTTTTAAATTATTATCAGACAGCTCTTACCGGCAAGCATATTCATTTTGAAACACAAATAGATAACCAAGCTTACTCCACCTCATTATATCCAGTCACAAATAACGGTGAAGTGACTGAAATCATTTCCACGACTACGGAAATAACGGCTCAACATACGGATCCGGACACTGAGGTGAATCAAGCCAAATTCTTGGCGGCCTTTGAACAGTCACTTGATGGCATGATCATTTTTAATGATGAAGGAAAGAGAATTGCCGGCAACCTCGCTGCATGCCGCATTTTTGGCCAAACAATGAGTGAATTTATGGATGAAAATTTATACCCTAACAATAGAAAGGCGAGGCTAATCTCATTATTTCATGAGGGGAAACTGAACGGCGAGCTGACCATCATGAGGAAAGGAGGGCGGGCACGTGTTGTCGAGTATTATACAAAAGGGAACATTCTGCCGGGGCTGCATCTGTCGGTCATCAGAGATATCACGGAGCGCAAGGCCTTAGAGGAGCGGCTCCATAAATCGGATAAAATACGAATGGCTGGCACCCTGGCCGCCACTTTGGCTCATGAAATCCGAAATCCATTAACAGGCTTAACGGGTTTTCTTCAGCTTTTGCAGAAAAGGCTTGGTGAAAGAAATGAATATCATAACAATGAAGAATTCCCTCGGTATGTTGACGTTATGCTTCATGAAACCAAAGAAATTGAGAGACTGATTTCTAAGCTCCTTCTCCTGGATGAACCTGAAGATGAAACATTTTTGCAAAACGAAAAACTTGATAAAATATTAGATGATTGCATCTCAAAGCTAGAATTCCAGGCTGCTATTAACTGCGTTGAGATTGAGAAGGATATTGCCCCAGGCAACTATGTGCTGCCCTGCTGCAAAAAGCAGATTCAGCAGTTATTCTATACGGTTCTACACAATGGTATGGCTTCAATGGAACCCCAGAGTACCCTTAAGGTGAAACTTTATGAAAAAGAAAGTAGCATCATCATTACTTTTACAGACCAAGGTAAAGGCATTCCTCTGGCTTTTGCAGAAAAGTTTGGCGAACCCCTTTACATTACAAAAGAAAAAGGGACAGGACTGGACTTAATGGTTTGCTATCATATTGTTGAAAATTATAAAGGAAAAATTGATGTCAACAGCGAAAAAAATAGAGGGACGACCATCCAAATTGAGCTCCCTATTAATGGGAAATGTCAATATGCCGCTGCAAAATAAGATTTGGGCAAGTATGGTTTTGATCGGAATAACCGGTGGCTTAGATTTTTATGCATTAAAACAATCATTTGTTACAATAATGCTAAAGGAAGTGGTGTTAATGGTTGCAGATCATAAATACGCCGTATTACTACAACACATTCGCTATTCCCAGCGTTTATTCAAAAACATCTACGGGCATTCACCGCTAATCTCACAACTCTCCGACGCCACAGGCTTATCAGAGGAAAAAATTCTCGAATCCTTGGAATTTGGCGAGCAACAATTTATGGTATACAATCGGGGCCAGGCCCGGGTCTAAAGACCTAGTCCTGGCTTTTTTTGGTTAATCAGAAAGTATAACTTTCTGACGCACATAAGTGTAACTACGCCTCTGTCTTCGCCAAAGGCTCGCCAATCGGCGAGTTTTCTTTATGCTCTTTTCTTTAAAATAAGTTTAAAAACCCATACCGCCAAAATGCCTAAAAGTATGCCTGATAAATCAAATGTCACGACGTCGATAAGATGGCCTGTGCGGTCTGGAACAAATGACTGGTGCCATTCATCTGATCCGGCAAACAGAAAGGCTGTGATAAAACCAATAGAATAAGATAATTTCCGTGCCAAAGCTGTTGAAAGCAGCGTATTAACAAGCAAAAATGTTAAAACAGCATATTCTGTGATATGCCCTGCTTTTCGAATAAAAAATTCAACAAAGGCATAAGGCTGCTCTGTTGTAACCAAACTGCCGTCATATCTAAATGAAATATGCGGCAGATTCGGAATTTCTATATGCCCCCTCAGGAAGGGCTTTATATCTTGCTGTTGGTACGGTGTATTTGAACCATGGAAAATGACAAACATAAAAATGATAGTAAGTGCCAGCCAAAATGCAAACATGTATTTATTCTTGATCATGTCAATGCTCCAATTTCGATAATCTTTAACATTAAGTATGGCACAAACCGCAGCTTTCTTCTAGGGGTCTGACCCCTAAGGGTCAGACCCCTTTAGTCAAAAGAGCAGCTAAATTCTTCATTTGAACGTCACAGGCTGAATAAGCCGCAATGAGAGCGGCCTCTTCGGCAATCAGCGGCGCTTCGTAAGGATCCCTTAGCATGACGGCTATCACGGGTTTTTCTTGGCAAATACGATTTACAAGTGCGACATGTGATGGGAAGCGGATCCCATTGATTGTTCCTATTATCACACGTTCATAGTCTTCAAGTTGCGCTAGCAAACTCTCAGTGTCATGGGGGGCCTCCTGAAGCCGCAGATTAATGACCTTTATATCCATAAGGGACTGATTCAAAAACTCCGCTAAGCGGCAATGCTTACCTCCTGTTGTATCAGCTGCTGTTAAATTTTTTTGTACCGGCAAAATGACAGCTGTCTTCTTATTTTTTGCTATTGGAAGTAATTGTTTAGGATCCCTGATCAGTGTCAATGAGGCTTTGCTGATAGCATCCGCTGTCTTCGCCCCATCAACAGTCACCTCAGTTCGCTTTTGCCTATATCTGCGAAGGTTCTGTTTGAACGCCAAGATGCGATAGACTGATTCATTGAGGCGCCGTTCGGAAAGTCTGCCGCTTTCTGCGGTCTCCAATAAATAATCAAATGCCGCAATCAAATCCTCCCTGGAACGGTTTACCAAAGCAATATCACCGCCTGCCATAATAAAACGGAAAACCGCTTCCCCAACTGAATAATGCGCCATAATCGCACCCATACCCATATCATCAGAAAGAACAACACCTGTGTAGCCCTGATGATCACGAAGTTCATCCTGTATAATTTCAGCGGATAATACCGCCGGCAGCTCCTCTGACTGCCACTTTGAGTAAAAAACATGCGAGACCATCACCGTATCAGCTGCTCCTGAGGCAACAAGCTCATGAAAAGGCTTTGCCTCAATGCCTAATACAGCTTCCTTCGATTGATCATTAACCGCCAAATTTTCATGAGTGTCAATCTTTGTACACCCGTGCCCGGGATAGTGCTTTAGCGAGCAAGCAAGCCCCCCGTCATGAAAGCCATCAATCATCGCCCCCGCCATCTTCGTGACAAGATCTGGATCATCTCCAAATGACCGCATACCAATGACAGGATTATTTTTTTCTATATTCACATCAACAACTGGGGCAAACACAAGATTGATGCCGGCCTCAATCAGTTCCTTTCCCATAATTAGCCCCTGTTGATAGCAAAGCATTTCATCGCCAGCTGCACCCAGCGCCATATTACCGGGGAAGGTGGTCATAAGGTTTCCGAAAACAGACAAGCTGCCTGCCTCTTGATCGCTACCTAATATTGGGTCTGGCAGTCCTCGATCCCTGTACATCTTTTTAATCTCAGCATTAAATTGGCTCATTTGGGGCAGGCTGGCAATATTCTGTCCTGCGATCCTGTAACCGGCAATCGGATAGCGCTGAATGAATGTTCGAAAGTCGTCCTGAACTATCTTTCCTTCAGCTTGGCCAATGAGAAGCTGGCCAACCTTTTCTTCAAGGGTCATATTTTTTATGCACTGCTCAATGTTTCGCTCTGTTGCATTCATTCATGAACACCCCATTCTTCAAGCGGGCTGCCTTTTACAAACCGGCCCGATAGGCTTAATACAAATTCACTGAACATCGAATTTGCCCATGCAAACCATGATCTTGTGTATTCATTTGGGTTATCGGCATGAAAACCTTCATGCATGTAGCCGGTGCCGGCGTCGGTTGTTTTAAAAGCGGATAAAATCCCTTGCTTTTCCACAGTATCCTTAGCAGTCAGCCCTTGGATGGCAAGTGCAATATGCCAAATATAATTCTCAGGTGTATGCGGACTCCCTATGCCTTTTGCCGCTGTTCCCTCATAAAAATAAGGATTGTTATCGCTCAAAAGATAACGGCGGGTATTTTGATAGACAGGATCATCCGCCTTGCAATAGCCCAAATAAGGAAGAGAAAGCAGACTCGGCACATTGCCATCATCCATAAGATTGTAGTGCCCGAGCCCATCTGTTTCGTAAGCGAAAACCCGCCCGTACCCGGGTACATCCACCGTGGCATATTCCTTCAACCCGCACTCGATCTCTTGTTCCAAGCGCAATGCTTCTGCCTCTAATTGCTGATCCTTTAATACCTCCCCTGCGATTTCCTGCAGATAGCCAAGTACAACAACAGCAAACATATTAGCTGGAATCAGATACCCATACTGGCAGGCATCATCACTTGGGCGAAATCCCGACCATACCATACCTGTCGGGATCACGGGGCTGCCTTTGCCGTTTCGCACCAATGTATCGCTTTCTGGACCCCCATGCCGTTCAAAATGATAATTTGAAGCCTCCTCATGATCTTGCTCAATTGTCATTGTCTGGACAATTCGATAGGCACCCTTTTTGAATGACTCATTAAAATGAGATGTCCGCCCCGTCGCTTTCCAGAACAGGTACGCCAACAGCAAAGGAAAACATAAGGAATCAAGTTCATATTTTCGCTCCCATATTAACGGTGTCATTGCCGTTTCATCATCATGATACCTTTCACCATTGTCATATTCATTGAAAGCATTGGCGTATGGGTCATGATTAATGTAATAGAACTGTCTGTTGATGACGCCTTCGATAGCATCCGCCATATCACTGTCATTTTCGGCAATGATCAGGTACGGCCGGACTTGCAGCGCAGAATCCCTCAGCCACATGGCCGGAATATCACCGGTGATAACAAAGGTTGTGCCGTCATCCATCGGTTTCATCGTCGTCTCGTACGTGTTCACAAAACATTGCCCGAACATGTCAGCCAATTTTTCATCACCTGGAAAAACCTCTTTTACACGATCAATCACAGCCTGCATCGCTTGTGGAATGGATTGTTCAGCCACGATACCGCTCCTCTGTCATTATTTTTTTATGCCTATTGTTACAATTTCATAGGGTTTTAGAGTCATCTCAATGTTCCCGTCGTCACCGTTAACTTCCGCTCCAGAATCCTCCAATATATTACTTTTATAAGCTGTTTTATACTGAAAATGAGGGGTAATCTGCAAGGTGTCAGGATCCTGAGACATATTGAAAAATCTGATGATCGTGTCCCCAGTTTCCTCTGCAACTTTGACTGCTGTTAAAGCAGTGTGATCAGCGGACCACGACAAGAATCCCTCCTTCGGCGGCAGGCTGCCCTCTTTCTTTAACGAAAGCTGTCTTGATGTCCATGGTACCTGGAATTGATAAGCTTTATGGAAGCTCGCCCATTTGTCTTTTTCATCACTATGGAAGATAAGCTGCAGCTCGGCTTTTTGCTTACCCAAACATTGTGCTTCCGGTGCCGGGAAAACGCCCCAGTCGCCCATCTCGCCAACCGAACGGAGCAGGGTTACAGCTATGGTATTTCGGCCGTCTCGTAAAATCTCGTATTCATTTAATCCTAGGTTGGCCACCGTTAACCCTGCTGTCTCATCAGCCACATTGACAAACGCTTGCTGATGATGGCAATGGCTAGGGTTTTGCCATTCAGGTGCCGGATTATTTGCCCTCTCGGCGACTTCAAACACCGAATCAGCGGCATGCTTGTTTGTCCTTAGATCAGTCGGGAACAAGAGACGAAGTCGATGATCCTTGGCGCTATTATCGATAATCGTTTTGATTTGCAATGTTCTCTTACCATCTAAAAGGCTGACGTATGTGGTCAATTTAAGTTTGACCGTCTCCATACTTCTTTCTGCCTTCCGGTTTGTAAACCACACTAGTTCTGCCTGCTCCGCCTTTAACCGATCGTCCGCCTCAGCTGGGATCTCCCATTCATGTGTGATCTTTACGGTCGTTCGAAATGGCTGATCCTCAATAACGTTTATTTCAGCATCCAACCCTTGAGTCGTTAGGTTCTTATCCTTTTCCGGCTGTTTATACATGTACTCATTGCCGATGTCGCCGGTATTTTCATAGACTCCTAAGTATCTATAGGTCTTCCCTGCAGCCTTATCAGTCACATCATAAGAGCCATCACCGTGAAAAGAAACGGCTAAGTGATCATTCTCAATGTGAACAGGGCTTTTGACTAAGGATGCCGGGCAGGGCTCGTCTATGTCCCCGCTTTTAATAAGTGCAAACGTTTTATACCCCAGTGCAGGGACCTTATCGGCTTTAAAAGTAATCTTTACGCGCCGTGAAATATAAGGCTGCCGAAATCGATTATTAGGGAGGTCATAGCCGAAGCCAATCCCCAAATCTTCCATCTTATAAGCCAGCATTGACCCATCTGCAGCAATCAATTTCTTCTCGCTAAGATCGATCGCTTTAAGCCGATCTTTTGATAAGCCATCGGAAAAAGGCTGCCGGGCCAGGTCAAGTTCCAATGTCACTACACCGCTTCTTTCCCAGCCGCTAGTATTAAAAATAGCAAACGGCACCGGCTCCTCATACGAATAGAACACAGCAGCATCGATATGTTCCGCAATAGCTTCAAGACTGTCCGCTGCAATATTTTCTGCCACCTGACAGCTTTTATCAAAGCGGACCATCATCTCACGGTGCACCTCATCAACACTGCAGCCGCAGATGCTGTCGTGCGGGTGATTCTGCATCAATGTTTTCCATGAATGATTGAACAGATGGTGCGGGTATGGCTTGCCGGTGGTTGCTGCGACCGTTGCCAGCGGCTCAGCCACCTGCTCAAGCATCGTTTGCACTTCTTGATTTCTTTGTTTCAAATAAACCCGTGATGATGCAGTATTGACAAGCGTTCCCCAGCCATCTGTTTTTTGCGAGCGCAGTTCACCCTTAATCGTCTGCAAGCTTGCCGGCATCTTTTCTTTAACTTGTTTGATATAATCATTGAAATTTGAATGGATAAACTCGAACTTGGGAAAAAGCCTTTTCGCCATTGCGATTGCTTCCGGCAAATTCGTTTGCACCGGCTGATGATCACAGCCATTCATCAATAAAAGGTGAGGCGTTGCTGCATACTTCTTGGCATTATCAATCGTTTTCTCCCAATATGCTTTCGCCGCCTGCTCTTCTAGCGGAATCTCGTTGGCATTGCAGTACCAATTCGCGAACAAAATCCCCAATACCTCTGAGCCGTCCGGCGCTTGCCATAACATTTCTGAATAAGGCGATTCATAATTGACTTCATTTGAGACCATGTTATTAAAGCCGGTCGGTTTGACCCCCCTCCCAAACACGGCATCCTCTATACCGGCTTGTTTCAACAGCTGCGGCGCCTGCCCGATATTGCCAAAGGTATCCGGGAAATAGCCGACTTTTGCAATTCCTCCCCATTTCCCAGCCTGCATCATTCCGGTCATGAGGTTGCGGACATTCGCTTCCCCGCTCGTCAAAAAGGCGTCTTGTAATATGTACCATGGCCCGATCTGAAGCCGGCCATCCTGAATGTATGTTTGAAGCCTTTCTCTCATTTCAGGGCGAACATCGAGGTAGTCTTCCAGAATGATGGTTTGCCCATCCAAATGGAAGCTTTTGAACGCCCCATCACTTTCAAACAAGTCCATAAGTGTATCCATTAGCTGGACAAGCTTTACACGGTGTTTTTCCATTGGCAAATACCATTCCCGGTCCCAATGGCTGTGGGAAATAATGTGTACGTAAAATTTATCCTCCAAAACTGTCACTTCCTATCTTCTGTAAAATTGGCAATGAATGTTTTGATTTCATAACGTTTATAAAGAGGCATGATCCTTTGCACCGACTTTCGCGCAAGGGATCATGGTCACTCTTTATTTCTTCTGATATCGTTTATAAGCCTTTGAATAAATGTCGACGAGCTTATCGACATCCATCTTCTTGATCGTTTTCACGTATTTATCCCAATCCGAGATCGGCTTTTGGCCTGTAATGAATTTGGCCTCCATTTGTTGCCAATAGGTGTCGAGATCAGAACTGATCCGGCTGATTTCACTCGATTCATTCTTTTTCAAGAAAACTGGAGGAAATGGCACTTGACCATATGGACGGATTTTTTCATCAGTCTGTTTGTAAATAAACTGAGTGAATGGATCATCCCATCCTTTTTCATCCTCGGTACGTGTCCAGGTCGGAACAGGGATGCCATAGTCTGGCGTCAATGTTCCGCGGTATTCTTCACCGCTTTCAAAGCCTTTTGGCGGGTCCACATGAGTCCTAATATTTTTGTCTTTATTCCCCCACTTCCAGAAGTCGCCTTCTTTTCCATAGTGAAGGAAGTTTGAACCCTCTTTGGAGTAGGAATAGTCAGCCCAACGAATAGCTGCAGCTGGGTGATCATTTTTATTCGTAATGGCAAATTGCCCTCCCGAGATCCCGGAGCTGATCGGAATGATCGGTTTATCTACATTAGGTCCTTTAACGGGAACCATCATCGGATTCTTGGTGCTGCTGTCACTGCCGCCTAAGGTGAAATGCGGAAACCAGTCGGCGAATAGTCCAAGGCGATTGTCATGTCCTTTCGCTTGTTTCTGTTCAGCGGTCTGTGAAAAGGTTTCATGATCAAGCAAACCTTCTTTCCATAGCTTATGCATATATACAAGATAATCCTTGTAGCCTGGCTGAATAGCACCATATTTAACCTTACCGTCGACAAGTTCCACTTTAGGATCGGCAACACCAAAAGCTCCTAAGAACCATTGGCGGATATCTTCAATCTTGAAACCTGTAAGCGGAATTTCATCTGCTTTGCCATTCTTATTCGGGTCTTCCGTTTTGAATCGCTTCAAAAGATCGTAAAGCTCTTCTGTCGTTTTTGGCAGTTCTTTTACACCTAGATTCTTAAGAAATTTACCGTTATACCACATCGGGCCACGCGCCCATGGGAGAGCCTGATTAACATATGGAAGAGCATAAATGTGTCCATCATCCGTTGTGATCGCCTTTTTAATATCAGGGTGTTCATCAAGCATCTTTTGGATATGAGGAGCGTAATCTTTAATCAAATCCTCCAAAGGGATCAAAATCCCTTGACTGCCGTACTTGACCTGCTCCTCCTGTGTTAAGCTTGCTCCGTAGAAAACATCAGGGAGATCCCCGCTCGCAAACGTTAAATTCTTTTTCGTGTCCAAGCTTTCTGAAGGGGGAGTCTTAAATTTAAAATGAACATTGGTTTTCTTCTCCATCGTCTTGAAGAATTGCATATCCTTCCATTGTGTCAAACCAACATTGGGACCGAACATCGTCATCGTTACTTTTTTATCAACAATGGGATACCCCGTTTTGTTAAACGCTTTGCCCGGTTCCTTTTTTGATGCATTCGTATCATTGGATGATTGACATCCTGCAAGAATACCTAAGAGAAGGACAATAGCCATAAAAAACATGACGGATTTTTTAATCATAAGTGCCTCCTTATAAAATCGTATTTTTTTGAGTTTAGCCCTTGATTGAACCTATCATGACGCCTTTAACAAAGAAACGCTGCAGAAAAGGATAAATGATGATAATCGGCAAGGTTGATATGATCATCACGGCGTATTTGATAATCGCAGCAATCTCGGCTTTGTTGTGCATGGCTGACGCAGCCGCTCCTGCCGCACCGCTGCCAGTCATTTGTGAACCCATTTCTTGTAATACTAGAATTTGTCTAAGGACAAGCTGCAGCGGGTAAAGATTTTGATCTGATAAGTAAATTAACGCGTTGAAATACCCATTCCAATGACCGACGCCGTAAAAAAGAGCCATAACAGCGATGATTGGTGCCGACAAAGGAATAATGATCTTGAAAAACAGCTTTGTCGTGGAGCAGCCGTCTATAATCGCTGCCTCTTCAAGCTCTTTTGGTATCGTCACCTGGAAGAATGTCATACAAATGATGATATTCCAAACCGCGGCTGCATTCGGCAGCACCATCGCCCAAATCGTATTGACCATACCGAGGCTTTTGACGAGCAAGTAGGTTGGAATCAGGCCGCCGCTGAAAAACATCGTAAAGACGAACATTGCCATGAATATATTTCTGCCGACAAAATCTTTTCTGGATAAGGCGTAAGCCGCTGGCAAGGTCACAAACAAATTGATCGCCGTACCGAGGACTGTATAAAAGATCGTGTTTCGATAGCCGATCCAAATTTCACTGTTATCAAACACACGCTTGTAACCTTCAAACGTGATCCCTTTAGGGAAAAACCACATTTTCCCTGAGTTTACCAACGCCGGATCACTGATCGAAGCGCTTACAATATAGATTAAAGGGTACAGCACAATGATAAGTGCTATGGCAAGGACACTATAATTGAAGACTTTAAATACCTGATCGAACTTTGATTCATTTTTGACAACCATAATGCTCCTCCCTTCTTAGTTAATCAGAAAGTCGTAAACTTTCTGACGCACATAAGTGCAACTAAGGCTTTCGCCATTAAATGCGCGGGCGTAAGCCAAGTTTTCTTTAGTTAATCAGAAAGTATAACTTTCTGACGCACATAAGTGCACTGGCTAAAGACGTAACATCCTGTTACAACGCCAGTACTAGCACGTCCTGTGCGTCGCAACTACGCCTCTGTCTTCGCCAAAGGCTCGCCAATCGGCGAGTTTTCTTTACCACAAGCTTGCTCCACCGCGTTTTTTGGCGATTTGGTTAACAACGATAAGCAAGATCGCATTGATCACCGCATTGAACAGACCGACTGCTGCAGCAAAACTGTATTGTGCGTCAAGTATACCGCTGCGGTAGACAAAGGTCGCAATAACATCAGAAGATTCCATATTGAGCGAGTTTTGCAGCAGCAAAATTTTCTCAAAACCTACAGCAAGCAAGCTTCCTGTGTTCAAAATGAGCAAAATAACCATGGTCGGGACAAGCGCTGGAATATTAATGTGCCATATCCGCTGCCAGCGCGAGGCGCCATCAACGATCGCTGCCTCATGCAGCTGCGGGTCAACCCCAGCTAAAGCGGCAAGATAAATGATCGTCCCCCAACCGGTATTCTGCCACACATCCGAGAAGACATAGACCGTTTTAAACCATTTTGGATCTGACATAAATGGGATGGGATCAATGCCGAAAAGCCCGATAATGTGATTGATAAGCCCGGTTGTCGGGGAGAGGAATGCGATAACCATCCCCGCCATAACGACGACCGAAATAAAGTGTGGTGAATAAGTGACCGTTTGTACACTTCTTTTAAAAAAGCCATCCTTTGCTTCATTTAAAGATAGTGCAAGAATGATCGGCAGCGGAAAGCCCACGGCCAGCGAATATAAGCTAATGCCAAGTGTATTTTTTATCAAGTCCCAGAAATAATAAGATTCAAAAAAACGAGTGAAATGCTCAAATCCTACCCAAGGGCTGCCCCATATGCCTAGCGATGGGATAAAATCTTTGAAAGCGATTTGCACGCCATACATCGGAATGTAATGAAAGATAACGAAATAAAGGACAGCGGGCAGTATAAATAAATACAATTCCCAATGCTGAACAATCCTTCTCTTTAGATTCCGGGGTTTTTTCTTCTTCTTTAAAGGTTTTGTTGTATTGACAGCCACCATTTCCATTTCAACGTGCGGCCGCATCTCCGGTTCAGTTGCCATTGTTCGTTTGACCCTCCTTTGCTCTGTACTTTTCTGAATTCTCTTTTATCTTATCCTCTGTAAGCAAAGCAGGTAAATATGTCAGTTTTGCATCAAAAATGACATAGAAAAAAAGGGGTCTGACCCCCAGGGGTCAGACCCCTTTTTCTATCTTGCGGTATTGTCCCGGCGTTATGCCCTCCGTTTTCTTAAACTTTCGGGTGAAATTTGGGACGTCGACATAGCCGACTTTGTTCACTATGAATTTAATCGAATCGTCCGTCTCGGAGAGCTGTCTTTTCACCTCATCAATTCGCAGCTGCCATAAATAACGTGTGAAATTCACCCCGGTTTGTTCTTTAATAAAACGGCTTAGGTATGACTCGGATAAATTAAAATGGTCGGCCATTCTTTCCAGGCTAAATTCATATTCCTTAAAATGATCATTAATATACTGAATCATTTTATTGTGCAAGAGCAAGCTGCCCTTAACTTTTTTGCTTTTGACTTCCTCGCAAAGGTTGTGGATAAATGTTCTGATTTGCCCTTCCAAATCTTCCACCGAATTAAAGTTCACAATATCCTTAACAGCTTTTGGGTCTTCATAATGCATATCAGCAGCTGCATGGAGGACAAGATTGATCATGTCAAAGCAATAACATTTTAACAAATAGATTGGAATATGGCGGTCTTTCATCAGGTCAAACATTTCAGTAACCATAGCAGAAGCGACGCTTTCATTCCCTTTTTTCAAACTTTGAACCAGTTTGATTTGAATATCATTGGAATACCATTCACCGGTTTCCTGACTCGCTGAAAAATCATTGAAATAAATGAGCGTCTTTCCGCCTATTAGTTTATACTCAACAGCACCTGACGCTTCGATAAATGATGAGTGGATGTCGTTGATTTTAGAATAGGGTGTACCGACCCCGATGACTGCATAATTATAATTTCCCTGATTGACTTCCCAGTCTAATGCTTGAGCAACCTTTTTAATAGAACGTGTATCCTGTTTCATGACATTTATTACAACAGCAAGGGCATTGTCATGAATCAATTCGATGCCATACCCAATACCATCAGGCAGGGTCATTTCTTCAAATGTATTAAGGATCGCCTCCTTTAGCTTGGCATCCATTTTTTCTTTATTAAAGGTTATATATGCAACAAAATAATGCTGATAAGGGAAGGATATACCAATCGAGGCACAAACCGATTTGATCTCATCAATGTCTTCCCAATCACCCCTAATCAACCTTAACAAACATTGGCTTCTAACGTATGGCTCCTGACTAATAACTCTCGCTTGCAGCTGATCATGATTTTTAATAAATCCCTCAATTGTTTCATGAACCGAACGAAACCGATATAGCTCTTCTTTAGATTTACCCGCTTTATTTTTCGCTTGCACATAATCAATCAGCCCGCCTATTGGCTTGTATTGGCGAATGGCGAAGATCAAGGCAAGGAGCATACCTGCCATCACAACAGAGGCGAGAATCGCAAAGAGAAAGATCTTAAAATGGATGACACTGCCCATGAATTGCTTTGTTGGCATAGCTGTCACAAAGGTCCATCCTGAAGAATCAGATTTGGTCGTGACGACTGAATACTTTTCATTGTTAAATGTAAGATTATGAATGCCCTTTTTGCTCGTTGCCAGTCGTTTCAGGCTGCTCTTGTCAAGCCCTCCTTCATTGCTTGCAGACGAAATTAATTCTTTATTTTTGTTAAAGATATAAATGTTGCTTTTAAAATCGCCAAGGGTGTGCTGAATCAAGTCCTGATAAACCGATTTTTTTACAAAATACATAACCACCCCATGCTTATAAGGGTCCTTAGGTGGAATAGGGTAGAGAAACGTCATCACTTGACTTTGGTGCAGGCCGTTCACCTTAACCTTTTCGGCAGGAAGAACGAGCGGAGTATCCTGTGTTTTCAGGGTCTTGATAAACTGCTTCTTGTCATCAGTATGATAAACCCTACCCAACAGCGCGTTAATTGAATAAAGTCCTTTATCGGAATATATGTTATTTGAGTTGTGATAATAAAGGAAAATTTGATCAAACATGGCATTGTTGGCTTTGTACATGCCAAGCTTTTCAATCGCATCAATCTGTGTATAGGTATGGCTAACCATATACGGTGTCAAGCTAGGGTCGGTCGCTATCCGCGTCGCGATACCCCTCATCTCTTTCAACCGGTTATCTGTCACATCACGGATTTGACTCAGCTTATTTATATTCGACTGCTCAATTTCCTTTTTTAGACTAACGACTGAAGAGTGGTAAATATACACGCTCATGATAATAAAGGGGATGAAGAACACAATCAAATATGAAAGCATGTACCTTTGGAATACCTTGGACTTAAATAAAAGTGTAAACATGTTGTCAGCCCCTAAGAAGACGAAAGTTTTTGGCAGCGGTTTCAATTACCGGTACCTTTAGCAGCCTCAAGCTTTCCAAATGCTCTGAATGCAATCCAGGCAAGCGGATAAGCAACTAGAGATGCTCCAATAAATAGAAATAAAACCGGCAGCCATAAAGAAAACGTCCAAAGGACACCCACTGCTAATATAGCAAGCAAGGATTCACCCGGCCGTGCCAATGGCAGCAAGAGTGATTGCTTCAAATATGTCCATTTGCTTAGATTAAAATGGCTGTATACAGGAAAAAAGAAGATCAGCATGAGACCATAAACCAGGATTATACCCAATAATAAAATGTGTAATATCGGTGATTGGATAAAGTGTGATGAAATAATAAAATCGGCATATAAAAATAAACCGATTATTGCAAAAACGGACATTAAAAGATTAAGTTCGATAAATTTCGTTTTGTAGGTATTAAAAAATGTTTTAAAAAGAGGAACCTCCTCTTTATAGATGAAGCGTTTGCGTATAACGCCATACAGCGCCGCTGTCGCTGGAAAAAGGCCGAAAACAACTAGTCCGCAAAGCGTAAAAGCAAGCCATAAAAAGTGAAGTGCCATCCCTTGCGCGATTCTTTTCGACCAGTCAAAGACAAATTCACCTATGCGGTTCTTGATCATTGTTGTCACCCTCCTTTAGAAATTATCCCACTCTTCTTAATATAAGTAAATTACATATCATGCACATTTCCAATGTGTCATTTTTGCAATTGGTTATTTTTGCTCTAGTATTGTACAAACAACATTCCCTTTTTAAAATAAAAAGGGGGTCAGACCCCTAGGGGTCTGACCCCAAAAAATAAGGGAGGTTGACCATTGTGAACACGGTTATTTTTTATGACGAACGCATGCCTTTTAATGGCCCTAGACCAACGGATACCTTTCTAAGCCTTTTTCAAGATCATGAATCGTATACCATCGTAAACGCGGATAGACTGGACTATCTTTTAGATCATACCCATGTGGACGTTTTCATCAATCTACAAGGTCCTTATTTTCCTAAGCAATCATGGACTAAAATAGTTAAATGCCTTGCTGCTGGATCCGCATGGATTCACACTGGCGGGGCACCCTTTCGCATCCCATGTTACGAGGAAAACGGTGAATGGGTCATGGAGCGCGAACAAACAGCCTACCATCAAACTTTAAATATTCATGAAGCACTCCCTGTTTCATCCGAACCTATCGACCATTTGTCAGCTAGCCAGGACTGGCCTCTGCTGTCCGAGGATGAATCCCTGTTTTCTGTCACTGATACTTTTAATTTGATTTTGCATGTCTCTAAAACAAGCGTGTTGCCGAGTGAAATGGGTTCTTCGGGGCCAATGGATGCGCGGATTCACCCCCTTTTAAAAGGCAGCTCAAAGGACGGACGTGAAGTGGCAGCTCCTGCAGTTGCCATTGAACATATCAATGGGCGTTTTAAAGGCGGGCGCTGGCTGTTTTTTAACCAAACCATGGATAGGCATTTTTGGCATGAACGCGGTGCAAAAGCCATTGAAAAGTGGGCGATGTTTGCCTCCCAAGGTGTGACAGATATTGTTTTAAAAACCAATTATGCGTCGTATGAACCGGGTGAAAGACCCGACATTCTGATTCAGTTTGAAAGGTTTAACACGAAACCGTGTCAATGGCGCTTTGATCTCTTGATTGAAAAGGATGGAAATCCCCTCGAGGAAACAACTTTGACAGCAAATATCAGTAATCAATTAGCTGTTCAAAACTACCTTCCGGAAATTACAGTGTCACCTGGGTTTTATCGGATCACTTGTACCGCGAGGAGTGAGGCAGGAGAAAAGCGGATTTTGCACCAAGGTTTTTGGGGGAGCGATCGCAAGCTTCTGGCAGAAGGCGAAGCGCTCACATGCGGGCGTGATTACTTTTACAAAAATGGCAGACCCTTTCCGGTTGTCGGGATGACTTACATGACATCGGATGTTGCGCGCTATTATTTGTTCCTGCCAAATCCTTATTTATGGGAGAAGGACTTTCAGCAAATGAAAAAGGCGGGAATCAATCTGATCCGCACGGGGATTTGGACAGCCTGGCAGCACATGATGTTTATTGACGGCCATTTCCGAGAAGATATACTTCGGGCCATCGACGCCTTTATACTTTGCGCCAAAAAACATGACTTGGAAGTCACTTTCACGTTCTTCTCCTTTACACCTGAAATGTGGCAAGGCGAGAACCCATACTTGGATCCGCGCAGCATTGAAGCGCAAAAACGGTTTATTTTAAGTATTGTTAACCGGCACATGCAGACTACGAATGTGCAGTGGGATTTGATCAATGAACCGTCCCTCTTTAATCCAGCCCAAACATTCAGCGGACCGCGTACACTCGGCGATCGTTTTGATAGAGAAAGCTATATTGAATGGCTGAAAAAACGGCATGGAAGCGTACGGGTTCTTCAGGAGAGGTGGAATATGACGCCTGAGGAACTGCCTGATTTTAATGCAGCGGTCCCGCCTCAATCGTCGGAAGTTAACTTTGATATTCAAGATATGATCTCAGGAAAGAAAGGCCTTAAATGGCTCGATTATACACTTTATACCATGGCGGTGCACAACCATTGGGCTCAAACACTTTCCTCTTTAATCAAGCGCGGAGCCCCTAGCCAGCTCGTCACTGTCGGTCAAGATGAGGCCCTTGTTGGTCAGCGCCCTTCCCCACTTTTTTATGGCAAAGCGGTGGATTATACAACCAACCATTCATGGTGGTATATGGATCAGCTATTGTGGGACGGCATCTTTGCCAAAACAGGCGACAAACCGAACCTTATTCAGGAAACCGGCATCATGTATGTTGAAAATCCAAATAATAAAGCAAAGCGTTCCGAAGCGGAACTGAGAAATATTTTAGAACGGAAATATGCCTACGCTTTTTCGACTGGCGGAGCGGGCGCTGTCCAATGGCTGTGGAATACAAACTATTATATGAATAATATTAATGAATCCAACATCGGGGCTGTTCGGGCTGATGGCACCGAAAAACCGGAGGCTGAAGTTTCCTATGATTTTGGCCGCTTTTTCAAAGGCATCGAGGATCTTTTTACGGATCGTCAATTGGAGAAAATCGCGGTTATTTTCCCTTACTCAAATGATTTTTCCAATCGCCGTCTGGCTTTTGATGCAACAACCAAGCTCACAAGGGTCCTTGGGTATGAGTTAAATCAGCCGTTTCGGGCTGTCAGCGAGTACCACTTAAATGATTTAGATGAGGAAACACCGGAATTAATCATCGTACCGAGCGCACATAACTTTGACACTGAGTCTTTTCAATATTTGCTGGATGTTGTTGAGGTGAAGGGCTGTCACCTGCTTTTCACAGGTCCGGTGGGATTAGATGCCTATTGGCACCATACTTCACGGTGCGAAGGGCTTTTCGGTCAGACGTGTATGGAGAATGTTCTTCGTGAAGAAATCCTCACCATAGACGGGGAATCGTATCCCGTTTCTTTCGGAGAACGACGCATTGCCCAGCTTCTAAAAGAAGTCCCTGCTGGCGGCACATCATGTGATCTTCACGAAGCCGCACATGGCAAAGGCAAAATAATCTGGTCGTCGCTGCCATTAGAGTTAAATGACCGGATTGATGTCATGAAAGCTGTCTACCAATATGCCATTGAAGCTGCCGGAATTGAATCCGACTTCGATTGGCTTGAAGGGGATAGTCCCGGTGTGTATGGACGGAAGTTATCCTATTCAAATGGCTCTCTCTTTGTTTTTATATCGGAATATAGCTGCGACCAATCTATAAAAATAAAAGATTCGCAGACAAACATCACGTATTCATTTCTTTTAGAAAAAGAGCGGTCGCTTCTTTTTGCTGTAGACGGTGAGGGGAAGTTGCTGAGGGTCTACCGTGATGCTGAAGTACTTTTGGGGGTCTGACCCCGAGGGGTCAGACCCCTCCCCCCAAAAAAGAAGGAATTTTAAAAAAAGAGGCGAAATAATTATGAAATAATAGAAAGGTGTGATGAATGTGCCAAGGCCGCGTAGGGTCTGGTTTCCTGGCGCTATATACCATATTACAAGCCGCGGAAACCGGCGATATCCCATTTATAATGATTCCAAAGATCGAAAAAAGTATTTCAAATTAATTGAGGAAACAAACCATCTCTATCCATTTACACTCCATGCTTACTCCCTCATGTCAAACCATATCCATCTTTTACTCGAAACTATTGATCATCCGCCATCCGAGATTATTCGTTATCTCCATTCTAAGTACGCCATGTATTTTAATAAACGGCATGAGGTTGATGGACATCTCTTTCAAGGTCGCTACTGTGGGAAGATCATTGATACCCCTGAATATTTTCTTTCCGCCAGCAGGTACATTCATCTAAATCCAGTAAATGCAGGGATACCGGACCAGTTGTTAAACCCTCTTTGGACAAGCTACTCCGCTTTTATTAACAACACCTCAAAAAGTGAAAATGTTCTATTATCAACTGAGAAAACATTATCCTTTTTCCCCGAACCGAGGGAATCTTATTATCGCATTTATATTGAAAGTTGTTTAAGGGGTCTGACCCCTCGGGGTCAGACCCCTTTCTTATAAGTCCATCCATCTTCCTGGTACACCATGCCTTCTTTCATTAGCTTTCCTAGCGCTCTTTTAAATGCCGCCTTGCTCATGTTAAATCTTGCTTTAATATCTTCCGGTTGGCTTTTGTCCCAATAAGGCATGGCGCCGCCGCGGCTTTCTAGATAGGCAAAAATGGCCTTCGCATCATCACCCATGGCTTCATGAGATCTGCCCAATAGGGAAATGTTGACCGAGCCATCCTCTTTGACATCGATAATTCGCCCTTCAACCTTCTCTCCTAAGCGGGGTTCCCGTTTTCTCTGGGATTCATGGATAAAGCCAAGATAATTTTCTTCCGTCACAATAAAAGTCCCGACTTTTAATAATCGATAGGCAGTGCCAGTAACATCTTTATTAAAGTCAGCTTCCGTTGCCACTTCAGCGATCTCCCGAATAACACCTTCAGATGCGAGTTCGCCAAACAAACGGCCTTTTTTATCCGTTTTTAACGTACAGTAAAGACGGTCCCCTGCTTCTGGCCATAATTCCAGGATTTCAGGCAAGTCGTCTTTTGAAACTAGAACATCCTTTTTGATGCCGATATTTACAAACACACCGAAGCGTCCCTTGACCTCGACAACGTCTACCCAATCATAAGTTCCTATTTGTATGGTCGGGATCGTCATCGTTGCCGAAAGCCTGCCTTGATGATCCTGGTATAAAAAAACAGTTTGCGGCTGTTCCGGGTCAAATCCTTCCCCCACTTCATTATTATGAAGCAGAACGTCTTCCCTGCCATTTGTTAAAAAATAACCAAATGGCACTTCTCTATCAACCTTTAGCGTCTGAACTGTTCCCGCTTGTAAATTCTCCATTTTATAAGTCCTCTTTTCAATGCGAGACGTGTATTAAAATCGTCTCCTAATCAGAGGGTTATTATAACATAAAAATAGGGGTCTGACCCCTTGGGGTCAGACCCCTATTTTACAGCACCTTGCTTAAGAAAGCCTGTGTCCTTGGATTTTGCGGGTTGCTGAAGATTTCTTCGGGTGTGTTTTCTTCCATAACGATTCCCTCATCCATAAAAATTACACGGTTGCCTACTTCACGGGCAAACCCCATTTCATGAGTTACGACAACCATCGTCATCCCTTCTTTAGCAAGAGCCTTCATGACCTCAAGAACATCGCCGACAAGCTCTGGGTCAAGTGCAGACGTTGGTTCATCAAACAGCATGACCTTGGGATTCATGGCAAGTGCCCGAGCGATGGCAACTCGTTGCTTTTGACCGCCTGATAAGCTTTCGGGATATACGTCCGCTTTATCGGCCAGCCCCACCTTTTCCAGCAAACTTAAAGCTTCCGCCCTAGCATTCTGCTTATTTAGCTTTTTGATCTTCATCGGCCCTAAGGTAACGTTTTCCAATGTTGTCATATGGGGAAAAAGATTAAAATGCTGGAAGACCATTCCAACCTCAGTCCGAATGATATTTATATTGGTTTTCGGATCAGTCAGGTCGTAGCCGACAATCGTTACATTTCCTGAGGTGATGGGTTCTAAAAGGTTAAGACACCGCAAAAAGGTGCTTTTCCCTGACCCAGAAGGGCCGATGACACAAACGACCTCCTGTTCGGCTACCTTGGCATTGATCCCTTTTAAAACCTCATGGTCACCGAACGCTTTATGCAAATCTTTCACTTCAATCATGACACATCAAGCCTCCTTTCAATTTGGCGCAAAATCAATGAAAGCGGAATCGTTATGATTAAATAGGCGACTGCAATAGTAATATAGGTTTGCCCGTAATTATAAGTTGTCGCAATATATTGTTGACCTTTATACACAATCTCTCCGAGGGCTATAACTGAGAAAAGGGAGCTGTCCTTTAAGCTGATGATAAACTGGTTGCCGAGAGGTGGAATCATTCGTTTGATGGCTTGGGGCCAAATTACGTAGCGCATGGCTTGAGTATGGGTCAACCCGATTGACCTCCCCGCTTCCATTTGCCCCTTTTCAATGGAAAACACAGCCCCCCGTACAATCTCGGCAATGTAAGCCCCGGAGTTAAACGCTAGAGCGATGAAAGCTGCCGTCAGCGCCCCGAAGGTAATATTTAACAAAGCCGCTAAACCAAAATAAACGAAAAAAATCTGCAATAGGATCGGTGTGCCGCGAACCACTTCAACATAGACCGTCGCAATGCTATAAATAATTTTGTTTCTTGATAACCGGGCAAGCCCCGCTATGGCCCCCAAAATAAAACCGAAAAACAGCCCGACAATCGTGACTTCAATAGTTATCCAAAAGCCTTTTAAAATTAAAGGGGCAACTTCACCGAACGGGACGAACCATTGCCCAAAATCCATTCTATCAATCCCCATTTCGTTATTTATTTGAAAAGAGGTGCGGCACGCTGGTACACCTGCCACACCTCGGTCAGTTACTAGAAATACTTCTTTTTATTCCGGTTTTTCCCCAAACCACTTTTTATAAATTTTATCGTAGGTGCCATTGTCTCGAATTGTCTTTAATGCTTTATTCACTTTTCCAACAAGGTCGGAACCTTTTGGAAAGCCGATGCCATAGCTTTCGGCCGTCATTTTCTTACCGACCATTTTAATTTTGCCTTTTGCTTTTGTCTTAATATAATAAGCGAGGTTAGGCATATCGTATAAGGTGGCATCAACGCGTCCCGCCGACAGTTCCTGATAAGCCTGGTTAATTTCCGGGAAAGCAACGGATTTGGCTTCAGGGATTTTATTTTTCAAGTAATCCTGGCTGGTCGTTCCAGTTTTTGTTGACACTTTTTTTCCGGCAAGGTCTTCAGAGCCTTTAATATCCGTGTTATCGGCTTGAACACCGATAATCAGGCCCGATTCATAATAAGGATCAGAGAAATCAATCGACTTCTTCCGTTCATCTGTGATGCTCATTCCGGCAATCCCCATATCCCATCGTTTCGACTTCAGCCCCGGGACAATGCCGTCGAATTTCATTGGCTTAAATTTGATCTTAAGACCGGCTTCTTTTGCGATCGCCTTCATCAAATCAATATCAAAGCCCTTCATCTCTCCTGAGTCCTTATCCGAATATTCGAACGGCACGAAGCTATTGTCCGTAGCGACAATCAACGTTTTATCTTCCTTTTTGCCACCCGCGCTATCACTGCCGCAAGCAGCCAGAGCTGATATGGACAAAATCATGACTAATAATAAAATAAACCCTTTTTTCTTCATCAAAAGCCGAGTCCCCCTTATGAATTTTAAGCCCCTCGTTTTTTCTAGGGCCACTGGTTGTCTCTCCTACAGACATCCTATGACCTTGTTCGCTGGCATATACATGGCTGCATTTATTTTTGGATAAAAGGGATAGGGATTTTTTTACCTGGTAAAAAGACATCGACCGGAAATGATTAAGAGACGCCATTCATCTATGTTAAAATGGCATTAGTATCTATCAAAGGAGAGAGACCTAGTGGAACAAATCGTATTTATTGAGACAGGCATGGGTGTTGATGTTCATGGGCAAAATGTGACAAAGGCGGCTGTGCGTGCTGTTAAAAATGCCATCCATACGAATTCGATGCCCGGGATAAGGTCGATTTTGCCTGAGCAGTCATTGGAGAACATGCACGTTAATATCAAGCTGGCTGTGCCTTGTGATGCGGACAAACTCGATCATGAAGAGGTTAAAAAAGCGATTCCCTATGGAACCGTAACAGTCGAAGTTCTTAATGGCGGGATGCTTACGACAAGCGGCATCTACCTAGAGGATAAAGAAGATAAAAATGATCTAATGTATATTGTAAACGCCTCGGTTGAGGTTGGATACTAAAAAGGCGGGGCTGACCCCAGTAACAAAACAAGAGCTAAGTCCCTAGAGACTTGGCTCTTTATGATTACGTTTTTTTATTGAAAAGGTTACCTATAAAGTCTATTAACGAACTGCCAAATTCATAGGCCTGAAGCATGACGAGAACAACAGCAGTAACTGAAAAAAAGGCTGATAAAAGATAAGGAATCACCCGTAGCCACATACCCAATCACCCTCTCTACTTTGTTTAACGACCGAAAGCCGTTATTAACACTTATCATAATCCTATTATTCTCTTTTTTCAATCTTCTATCAAAAAATATATACCTGTCCTATAGAAAATGGAAGTTTGAATGGTTTGACAAATACTTAAATATTCACGAAAATGAAACTACTATTGTTCACAGTATATCATTGGAAAAGAGGGTCTGGATTGCTTATAGATATCGAGAACGTCCATTTAATAAAGAATAGAAAGCGGATCATTAATGACATAAGCTGGCAAGTTGAAGAAGGGCAGCATTGGGCGATCCTTGGGATGAATGGAGCCGGCAAAACAACATTATTAAACCTTGTGTGCGGCTATCATTTTCCATCGAAAGGTACAATGAAAGTGTTCGGCAAACAGTTTGGGCGCTACCCGCTTCATGATTTACGAAAGCAAATCGGCTGGGTCAGCTTTTCATTTTCAGAAAAAATGGCACACCACTTGCAAAACAGTGGGCTGCAAGTTATTCTCAGCGGCAAATTTGCCTCCATCGGTTTGTATGAACAGCCGGATGACAAAGATATTGATAAGGCCAAAGAAATCATGGATCAACTCGGGATTGCTAGACTTAAAAATCAGCCATACGCTGACATGTCCCAAGGGGAAAAACAGCGGGTCCTGATCGGAAGGGCTTTGATGGCTGAACCCAGGCTGCTTATTTTGGACGAGCCTTGCTCAGGGCTTGATTTCTTATCGAAAGAACAGCTTTTAAAAACGGTGGAACAGATGGCTGATCGCCGTAAAACAACCATTATTTACGTGACACATCAAATCGATGAAATTCTGCCAATCTTCACCCACACATTGCTGTTGCGCGAAGGAGGAAACTTTTCACAGGGGCCGACCGAAGAACAGCTCACTTCGGAAAATCTATCACACTTTTGCAAAACCCCTATTAACGTTCACCAGAAGAACAGGAGATTTTCCCTTGAGCTAAAGCAAGATGTTACAGTCTAAAAATAGGTGATTTCAATCGTTATTCTTTCATTAATTAAACGTTTGATTAACTAAAGAAAACTCGCCGATTGGCGAAGACAGAGGCGTAGTTGCACTTATGTGCGTCAGAAAGTTATACTTTCTGATTAACTAAAAAAGGCAGTCCACAATAAGCGATGGACTGTCTTTTTCTATTGCTATTAACCTTGCACATTGACTTTTAATTGCTTTTTGCCAAAGTTGATGGCGTCATTCAAATCTTTCATATAGACATCAATTCTGCCTTCATGAATGGCGCTTCCCCTATCTTGGCAAGTATATGTTTGATTAAAGTAAGGGATGTATACTTTTGTTCCAAAGTCCATAGACGGCGGGCAAGCGATCGTTTCTCCCTCTTGTACAGGGTTCCCTGATGCTGTGATGCCATATCCAGCGTCACCCGGCTGTTTGCCAGTAGATTCTGTTCCGGCTGTATAAGCTGTGACTGTAAATGTTTCACTTTTCCCCTTGGTTTCAGATGGTGTCAAATCTTTGTTTCCCGGCAGAGTGATCGCCTGACCCGGAAAAATAAGATTAATATTTTCTATAGATGAATTTGCCGATACGACACTCTTTAAGCTGACATTGTGAGAACGGGCGATTTTAGAAAGTGTATCACCCTTTTCCACCGTATATGTACCGTGTGCTGATGCAACATTCGATGTGACGAATAAGCAGGCGATAAGTGCCATTGCTAGTGTAAGATACTTAGTAAGATACTTAATTGTAAAAACCTCCTCAAAAATTTACCTTATTAGTTATTAGCCGTGTTAAAACTAGACTTTTGGACAATTTCTAACGTCCCTAAATTAGATTCGGCAAATTTTAAAGAGTATGTGGGCTTTTACATATTAAGCTCCTATTACGCAAATGACATATAAAGGCCTTTCCATCTTGCACCAGGCGGCACTTTCCTATGATATGACTCTATTTGCGAGATAATGGGCTGCTGTCTTTTTTGTAAAAAAGGCGTCTTTCTATTAAACATTTATCTTTATTTTTTGATCAAATGGTTCATAAAATATTCTGCAGCTTTGGTTAAACGGTGGTTTTTCCTCCATATAATAGAGGGTTCTACATAAACTGAAAAATCGTTTATTTCAAAAGTGGTGATATCATGATGGTATGCCTCATGGATTTCCGATTTCGGAATAATTGATATCCCAACGCCAGATGCCACGAGGGCTAATAGGATTGAAATATCTTTACACTCCATGACGATGTCCGGTGCAAGTTTGCTTTTATGAAAGTGATGGATGATATCTTCGTACATTGAATAACCTTCCATAGGAGCCAGCATCAAAAAAGGATACTCTGCTATCTGTTTTAAACCGATGACTTCCTCAGTAAATTGTTCCCCCAACGATTTAGGCACAGCTGCCACAAACGGTTCCTTTTGTAATTGAATGAGTTCATATTCTTCTAATTGCTTTGGAAGCAGCATGAGCGCCACCTCGATTTTCCCATCAGAAAGTAATTCCTCAAGGTAATAAGAGTCACCTTCCCAAATTTTTAAATAAACATTGGGATGAGTTGCCCTGAAGGTTTTAATACTTTTTGGCAGATAAGAAATACAGGAGGTTGAGACACCAATGGTCAAATTGCCGCGCATGCCTTGATTGATTTCTTGAATCTCTTCTTTGATATCAGCAGTTTTTTGCAGCATGTATCCAGCATGTTTGTACAAAGCCCTGCCGGCTTCGGTTAGCTCCCATTGCCGTGTGCGGCGATGAATAAGAACAGCGTCCAATTCTTTTTCCAGGCGCTTGAGCTGCTGGCTTAACGGCGGCTGCGCCATGTAAAGCAGTTCTGCTGCCTTCGAAATATTACCTGCTTCAACAATGGTTTTAAAATATTTTAATTGCTTTAGCTCCATTTTGAATCGCTCCATATATACTTTTTATATATACCAATATAACAATATATATATTTTTAATATACCTAAAAGCTTGATAAAATAATTAAGTGCTGCTGACTGGTTCATTTAAAATTATCTACACAGGAAGTGAAGCTATGAATCAAATGAAATCAATACCACAGTCTAAATTATGGACCAAAAACTTTATATTAATAGTTATTGCTAATTTATTTACTTATCAAGGCTTTCAAATGCTCATTCCCACGCTGCCTGTATACATCAAAGATATCGGCGGAAGCGACTTCCAGGCAAGTCTCGTCGTCAGCCTTTTTGCTCTTTCCGCTCTAATTTTTCGTTCCATTACAGGGAAAGCCGTTGACACGGCAGGAAGGAAACCGCTTCTCATTATAGGATTTATCATCCTTATCTTTTTTAATCTTACCTTTTTTGCCTTTTCTGCGGTCGCACTATTATTGGTATTGCGGTTGTTCCAAGGTGTTGGCTGGGGCATGGCTTCCACATCCATCGCCACAGTGATGTCAGATAATGTCCCAGATCAGCGCCGCGGAGAAGGAACCGGGTACTATGCTCTATCAGTTATTCTTGCGACATCAGTTGCACCGATCATCGGCATCGCCTTGCTTAATCATTACAGCTTTAATGTCATCCTTATTTTAACAACGGTTTTCATGGCTATTGGCTGGCTGATAACACAAGGTGTCTCCATTCCAAAGCTAACCAAACAAGAGCAACAGAAACAAACCAAGAAAGGTTCAATTTGGAGTGACTTATTTGAAAAAAAAGCGCTGCTTCCTTCGGTGCTTTGTTTTCTTCTGGCAGTTCCTTTCGGCGGCGTCATGAGTTTTATTGCATTATACGGAAAGGAAATCGGTATCGAAAGCATTTGGATCTATTTCATTGGCCATTGTCTTATGATCCTTATTAGCCGGCCATTTGTTGGAAAGTTATTTGACCGAAAAGGCCATGCGTTTGTGGTCCTCCCAGGTGCAGTATGTATGCTGGCCGGCCTTATTGTCTTGTCCTTTACAACGACGATACCTACCTTAGTTATCGCTTCAATCCTCTATGGCTTTGGCTTTGGTTCGGTCCAGCCATCATTGCAGGCTTGGGCTGTCGATCGATCAGCCTCAGACCGGAAAGGGGCTGCGAATGGGACATTTCTATCCTTCATGGACTTAGGTGTGGCGTTAGGTGCCGTTTTGTTAAGTACAATCGCAGCTGCAGCAAGCTATGCCATTATGTATCGTGTATCTTCTTTATGTATGGTTTTATTCCTTATTATCTATGGCGTTTATTTGCTGAAACAACGCAGAAGTCATGATCAAACTAAAGGTCAAATACAAGCAGTAAATGAATAATTAAATTTTCGAAAGCCGGTGGTCATTATGTTATGTTCAAAAATTTTAGTGGCGTACGATGGATCCAATCAAGCAACGAAATCCCTGGAAAAGGCGATTGATATAGCAAAAACCAATCCCGACATCACCATTGATGTGTTATACACTGTGGAACTGCCGCTGACACCTTATGTCGTTGAAAATGCTTTTGAGGATATGCAAAAATCGATGCACAAACACGGGGATGAGGTCCTCGCCAAAGCAAGGGAAATGCTGACTTCAATAGAAAGTGACGTCCGATTATTCCAAGAGGAAGGCCAGCCGATCCATGTCATATTAGAACATGCTGCGAAACACAAATGCGACCTGATCGTTATGGGAAGCAGAGGATTAAGCGGAGTCAAAGAATTTCTCGGAAGCGTGAGCCATCATGTTGTCCAGCACTCTTCCGTTCCGGTGTTTGTTGTGAAATCATAACCACCCTTCCAAAGGGTGGTTTGCACAAAGGCTATAAGCCTAAACTACCGGCCGGCGTCTAAAGGCGCTGGCTTTCATTTAGCATTC
>NZ_SLXK01000019.1 GCF_004341035.1 Scopulibacillus darangshiensis | reverse complement strand
GCAGTGAATTTCGCAATCCTTTTCCCAATAGAGGAACGAAAAGTATGGTTTCGGACTTAAATCTCGTTTCATCTCGTAGGTATGAATAAATCAGGTTATTGTATACTTTAATAAGAATGTATTTTATTAGAGTACTTACATAACCCAAAAAAGAAAGGGTGGCGCCATATGAAGTTGAGGGAGATTGCCTGCGGATTTGCGGCAGGACTTGCCGGGGGATATTTATTGCAAAAGGCTTTTAACAACAAGCGATTAAGCTCTGAACAGGCACTTCAGCATGTCAAGAAAGCGGCAAAGGGGATTTTAGATATTGACGGTGCCTGGATTTATCTTTCATCCCAAGACATGAATAAAAATGGCCTTTCTTATAAGGTTTATAAAGGCGGGCTTACAGCCAAAGATGAACAGAACATTCATCATTATGATTTTATCGTCGATGCCTCGACAGGAACAGTTCTGGAGCTGTCTGAACAAAGTTAGAAAAACCTTGCCAACGGCAAGGTTTTTCTAATTATTTATTTGGGTCGTCAATAAGATTATTATCAAGTTTGTAGCCCAATACGGAATATCTGTATTTGTACCAAATGAAAATGAAAATGGCAGGAATAATTATAATAAGTGCCAATATTCCAAGGATGGGGCCTAATTCAAGCGATACCTTTGAATTATACTTGTTCTGATAATCCTTTAGGACACCTACATTGTTGACATCACCCAAGGTTAATACCTGATCGATCTTCGGTGCATAAAAAACGAATTCCTTCCAGTCTTTATAAAAAATATAATCTCTGACTGTCTTAAATGTTGCCACAGCCGCAATGACTTTATTCACTTCAACATCCTTGCCGTTCTTTTTTACCTTAATCGGTTTGTCCAGATTAAAGGTTTTAACATGCTGAAGATCTAAGGTTCCTTTTTTGTAGTCATAATGTGCCGTTTTGTACTGCTTATCCATAACTTTGTGCATCTTTGCTTTATCGGTCGAGGCAGCCCCTGCAAATCCGATAATGCCAAAAAAGACCATACATGCCGCTGTAAACATTGCCATTATTTTTTTTGCCATCTTTTTCCCTCCCGACTTTTATCATATCATATTATTAGTCAAAGAATAGCGAAAATTTAATTTTTAAAACATCCTTTTAAAGTTGCCGTTTTACTTCATCCATAACCTTTCCGTTTTGATCCCATTTCATCGCTCTAAATTGGCCGTCATGGTAAAAGGTAAACCAAGCGTTATTGTCTAAGCCGTATGGCAGCCATTTTTGCTTTTCACGAATAGAATCCATCGGATAATCATCATAAGCCAGAACCCACAGCACGTTTTGGTGGGCATGTGTCGGCATGATGTCTGCCATATGAACCGCGAGTTCACCTTTGCTTTCAATGGTTATAACAGCGTGTCCGTTGCTATGCCCCCCCCGTATGGTGCATTGTAATTCCATTTAGAATTTCTTTATTATCCTGGTACGTATGAATTTGCTTAACAACGGGCTTCCAGTTTTGTTCCCAATATGTATTCTTTGATCGAATATTAGGCTCTCTCATTTCATCCCATTCGATTTGGTTTACCCATACGACAGCGTTTTCAAATGCAGGCACAAGCTTGCCTTCCGCCCACTTAGATAAGCCCGTCACATGGTCAAAGTGCAGATGGGTCATCATCACAATATCAATATCCTTCGTTGTAAGACCCATATCACCGAGACTGTCATCAATGCGGCTCTCCTCTGCAACACCGTAATTCCTCTTTTGTTTGTCAGTTAATTTATTATTCCCAATGCCTGCTTCAATAAGAATATTTCTTACTCTTCCCTTGAATAAGAATTGGATCTGTCCTCAATTCAATTTGATTCTTATCATTGACGGGATATTTCTTAGACCATAAGGGCTTCGGGACAACACCAAACATGGCACCGCCATCAAGATAGGTGACACCGCCGTCAAGCCACGTTAATGTGTACTCACCTACTTTTAATTGTTCAAGCATAGCCACTCTCTCCCTTCATATTTCTTTATAAGCCAATTTTATCACAAATGGACAAAAACGTTAATTCCCAATGTTGTGAATATTCCACTTAAAGAAAGGCATCAAGAGTTTGATGCCAACGATTTTAGGAACTATTTCCCAAATATTGCCTCACAGCGATAAATTCTATGCCCCATATCAGAAAACTTCTTTTCATACTCTGTCAAGACATTCAGGGGAAAATCTGACTTGTGCAGGTCGAGGCTCAAATTATCTAGGGTAAGCCCATAACGGGAAAAACTTTCAAGCGAATATTCGAAAAGCCCCTGGTTATCTGTTTTTAAATTTAACCTGCCGCCTTTTTCTAAAACAAATTCATATTGCGCTAAGAAAGTATGATAAGTCAAACGGCGTTTTTCATGGCGATTTTTCGGCCAAGGATCAGAGAAATTCAAATAGAGTTCACTAATTTCGCTTTCCGCAAAAAAATCAGCCAGTTCACGTGCGTCGACGTTTAACAGTCTAACGTTATCAAGTGAGAGGTCCAAACATTTTTCAAGCGCAGAAACAATCACACTATCATGCATTTCGATCCCAATAAAATTGCTGTCAGGATGCGCCTTGGCCATTTCAGTGATAAACCCGCCCTTTCCCGTACCGATTTCTAAATGGATCGGGTGGTTATTTTCAAAAATCTGATGCCATTCACCATAATGTTTTGTTGGGTTTGTTACTACAATATTTGGATATTCGGCTAATTTATCTTTTGCCCACGGTTTATGACGGACCCGCATGGTTTCACTTCCTTTATTTTTCTTCAAATCGGATTTTATCATGAATAGACACAAAACTGAAGGTTCTAAGTTAAAATGAATGAGCCGCTCATAAAAAAGCCTCATCCGTTAATCCTATATAAAAAGGAAAGGATGTGGCTTTCTTGGTTTTATCTCATCAGCATCAAATGAATTTAATCCGTGATATCATTAATTCTCATCAATCGGATGGTACCGCCCGGTTAGCGGAATTTGAACAGCTTTACCGCAGTGCCAATTCCCTTATAACCCAACAGCAGGCGAATCACCAATTAAATCAAACCTTACAGTCCATTTCGAGTTACAGTGAACAAGCCATGAATTTGAATACGTATGACGGACACCTGCAAAATAATAAAAACAACTTTCAAGGCTGGCTTGATACCTTACAATAGGTCATTGCTAAAACGGTCTATTGAATATTGATTCAAACTCATCAGGTCTTTTTCAAACTGATGAGCTTCTTTTATTTGTCCATGGTCCTGATGCCAA
Organism: Scopulibacillus darangshiensis; assembly: GCF_004341035.1. Classification (GTDB taxonomy): domain Bacteria; phylum Bacillota; class Bacilli; order Bacillales; family Sporolactobacillaceae; genus Scopulibacillus; species Scopulibacillus darangshiensis. The sequence goes on along the minus strand of NZ_SLXK01000019.1, from coordinate 76,303 downwards.
AACATCAGGGTAAGTGTCTGCGAAAGCATATACCAATGCATGCGAAGCCTTAGATAATCTGTCAGAGGCCAGCCATAATAGGCAAGCCAACGCTCCCAATCCTTCTCATCCACATACCAATATAACATCAAAGCTAGGTCCAAGGCGGGATCTGCAATGACCGCTTGATCCCAGTCAACGAGATACAAATGATCCGCATGGTCGATGATCCAATTATTATGATTAATGTCTGCGTGGCACACCATCTTATCAGGAAAATCCGCATGGTCAGCTGTGAGCCTCAAAAAAGACAGTGCCTCTTGTACAGGCGATTGTTCCGGTCTTTTACAGTGATTTATTTCCAGCTCTTTAAGGATCCCAGATGGTGTCTTTGGCTCTTTCCCAAGCCGTGACAGCATAAAGACCAGGGGCTCGGAAGAATGTATTTTTTTTAAAAGCTTGGCTACCTGCTTGGATGTCATATCCTCTGAATTCAACTCGCGGCCATTCAGCCACTGCTGTGCTGTGAGAACATCTCCGTTAGCAAGTCTTTTTGTCCAAAGCAGCTTTGGGACAAAGCCTTCCGCCGAAAGGACAGCGAGAAAAGGCGAAGAATTTCGTTTTAAAAAGATTTTTTCATCAGCGGATTGAGCAATGTAAGCTTCACCGGTCATACCTCCGGCCGAGGAAATTACCCAATCATCACTATCGAAGAATTGCATCAAGACAGGTCACCCTTTTGTTGGTTAATCAGAAAGTAAATGCGCTCCTCCGCTTCGCTTCGTCGCAAGGCAACGCAGAAGAGGTGGCAGGCAGTAGCCTTTCTGACGCACATAAGTGCGGGCTAAGCCTCTGGCTACGCCTTTTAAAAGGCTTGCCAAACGGCAAGTTTTCTTTAATAAAAAATACAAACGTATAATAAGAGCGTCACTTTTTAGCATATCACGTTTTACACTTTATTCAAATCTTTATGATGTACGACGTTAAATCCAGCTGGTATTTTGAAAGGCATTTAACAAGCTGCGCCATTCATTCTCCACTTTCTATTAGATATTCAATAGAAACGGAAATTCTGCAACCGGTTTATACCTTGGCGTCTCACGCGGATTAACCTTGTATAATACAAGTCGGTCCGCTGTCCATGTCTTCCCTGATTCGGAAAGCGTTTCTTTAAATTCGTCAATGGTTTGCGGTCTTGCGCCTGACCACTTTTTGGCTATGGTGACATGTGGATGATACGGACGCTGATCAAGGTTGAATCCCATCGCTTCAATTTCTCTAAAGATCGTGCTGTGGAACCTATATAATAGATTATCGGCTTCTATATGTCCGAATATAACACGCGGTCTCTCTTTATGGCCAAATGACTCAATCCCCTTTAATTGAATTGAAAACTCAGGACATTCATTAGCCGCACGCGTCATAGCCGCTTTCACTTGTTCAATTTTATCTTTTGATGCAGCACCAAGAAAAAGACAGGTAATGTGGTAATCCTGTGAATCCGACCAATATTGATATTGAAAGCTTTCTTTCAATTTAACTGACCAATTCCTTAACTGCTGTCTGACATCAGACGGCAGTGGTAAAGCTAAAAAAAAGTGGGGGTCATTAGCCATGTTTTATTACCAACTTTCTTGATAGGATTTATTGATCATTCTTGTTATAATAAAAGTGGATTAACTTAAAAAGGAAGTGTCCGAATGAGTAAAGTTGTTAATAGTATAGCTGAATTAATCGGAAATACACCACTCGTTAGATTAAACAAGCTCCCGGATCCAAATGGTGCTGCCGTGTATGCTAAATTGGAATATTTTAATCCCAGCCGCAGTGTCAAAGACCGTGCTGCTTATAACATGATTCAGGAAGCGGAGAAGGCTGGACTTTTAAAAAAAGGATCGACAATTATTGAACCGACGTCAGGCAACACTGGCATAGGCCTGGCAATGAACTCAGCGGCCAGGGGCTACAAGGCGATTATTGTCATGCCCGACACGATGACACAAGAACGGATCAATTTATTAAAAGCGTACGGTGCTGAGGTTGTTCTAACCCCCGGCGATGACAAAATGCCTGGAGCCATTGAAAAAGCCAAGGCATTAGCAAAAGATATACCAAACAGCTTCATCCCCATGCAATTTGAAAACAATGCCAACCCGGATGCTCACAGGAAATCAACGGCTTTGGAAATTATCGAAGGTCTAAAACAATTGAATAAACCGATTAAAGCCTTTGTCTCCACTGCTGGTACGGGTGGTACGGTTACCGGAACCGGCGAAACATTGAAGGAGGCATACCCTGATATGACCATTCATATTGCTGAACCTGCAGGAAGCCCGGTCTTATCCGGCGGGAAACCAGGAAGGCATAAGCTTGTCGGAACGAGCCCAGGCTTCATCCCTTCAATCCTTAACCTTAATATTGCTGACGAAATTATTCAAATTACAGATGATGAGGCGTGTGATACAACAAGGCGTCTAGCACGTGAGGAAGGACTCCTGGTTGGACCATCTTCAGGGGCCTCAGTCTATACCGGGCTGCAGGTAGCAAAACGTTTTACACCGAATGACATTGTTGTTTGCATGACAAACGACACGGGTGAACGCTATCTCTCAGGTGATTTATTTAGCTAAAAAGAGTATGGGCGGCAGCTAAGCTGCCCATTTTTAATTAAAGAGCCTCAGCTCTCCCGACTATCGTTTCCCGTTTTTCCATTTTCATAATAACTCCCAGCAAACATACCCCTGCAAAGGTCATAACCCCGTAAAAAAGATATACCGCAGATATATTGAAAGCATCCAATAACAACCCGCCAAAGAACACACAAAACCAGTTGCCCAAACCCGTTCCCGCCGCAGAATAAAGACTGACAGCCGTAGCAGTTACTTCATCTGGGGAAATATGTTTAACATAACTTAAGGCAGCAGGAATAAACAGCCCTACTGAAAACCCTTGAGCAATTGTTGAGACATAAACCAGCATCACATCGGGTTCCAGAAAATAAAAAAACCATCGCAAACAAGAGACCAAAGCGGCGAGAAGGGTGACAAGCAGAAACCCCCGTTTTCGAATCCAAGGACCGCAAAGCCGCATAAAAGGGGCTTCAGTTCCTGCCGCTACCAAAAAGGCGGCCCCTATGCCAACGATGGATCCGCCAAGTTGACCAATCAATAGACCAAAATAGACGTTATTGCCTTGCACTGGACCAAAAATTAGAAAAGTGGCAAAAATAAACAAAACAAACTTTGGAATTTTCATCAGATCCCTTAACCCGGAACGCAAATCAACCTGAAATTCTCCGCCGCTATCAGGCATTTTTCTTACTAATAATGCACCGGTTAACAGCGAAAAGGCCAAACAAATAAAAATGACTTTAAGCCCCGTCCATTCTGATATTTTCCCCATAAAAAATGCTGAAAAAGCAAAGCCTAAGGCTCCCCACAATCGAATAGAGCCATAATCCGCTCTGATCTTCTGGGTATAGCTTACTGAAATACTATCAGAAATCGGGATAATCGCACTTTGGAAAACGGCGAGAAAGCCAGCAATGAATAATAACCACAGGTAATCATTTGCTAAAAGATATAGCATACCTACAAGTCCTGTTAATATTAATGTTGCGGTCAGCACAGTTTTTGGCTTTCGTGTATAATCACAGATCAAACCCCAAATCGGCTGTAAAAGCAGTGTGATGACCGGCCCTATTGACATTATCGTACCGATTTCCGTGCCAGACAAATGGAGCTCCTGATCAAAATAAACGCTTAATAAAGGGAACACGCCCCCAATCCCACAAAATACGAAAAAGTAATATATGGATAAATGCCTTGTTGTCCTATTTTTCAAGCAAACCCCTCGTTTTCTAGTCATTTTTTCAATGGTATATATTATATTAACTTCTTCCTTTGGTCAATCACAATGGAACAAAATGTCATTTTAGAACTGAAAGTATTGACTTTTAGACAGAAATATGTATCATATAAATTGTAGAATTAAAAACATTTCTTTTTCTAAAACCCCATATAACATAACGTTAGTCATCCGTAAATTTGCAGTTAGAAAGAGGAATGGCTTGTCACGCTGACTCTTGGAGATAGCTTTTGCTTTTTTGTGAAAAGGGACGATATTTGTGATAATACGTTAGGGAGTGGTAATTTGAATCCTTCAACTGATCGTATGTTGAATCGGGTAAAAGCCATTTACTTATTTATTCGTAGAAAAGGAACAGTCACAACCCAGGACCTTGTTGAAGAATTTGACATGACACAGCGAACGATACAGAGGGACCTTAATATACTCACATACAATAAACTAGTCAGAAGTCCCAGCCGCGGCAGATGGACAATAACCAATAGAAAAGTTAAAGTATCGTAAAGAAAACTCGCCGATTGGCGAGCCTTTGGTGAAGACAGAGGCGTAGTTGCGACGCACAGGACGTGCTAGTACTGGCGTTGTAACAGGATGTTACGCCTTTAGCCAGTGCACTTATGTGCGTCAGAAAGTTATACTTTCTGATTAACTAAAGAAGAGGGTGTTCTCAAAAGCTAAGCTTTGGGAACACCCTCCTTAAGATTACTTTGTTATTGTTTTTCGTCGAGATCCCCTTCGGAATCTAATAAATACTTATCTGCAGGTTCTTTCACAATTAGTGGCTCCGGATACCATTTAACAATAGCACTAGCCGGTAAGTATTTCATTCCCTCACCGACCAATCTCTCCCAAAACCCTTCTGAGATTTTCAATCCCTTTATTGCTTTTTGATCGATATCTATCATGATGTCCTTGACTTTGCCTATTTGTTGATCTTCTTCGGAAGTTAACCGGCGCCGAATAAGATCAGAAACTGATATAAGCTGATCTTTTACCGCTCCCTCACCTTTGACACTGCCTTTATAATGAATCTTTGAGTCTTCAATTATGGCCGCCTTGGCGTCGATGAAAAAGTATTGGACATGCTTTTTTGGTTCCCTCGGAAGCCCTTCTGACTGAGGTAGGCTGCCAACTGTGCCTGTGACACTTGATCCCATCGCTTCAACCATTTCAAATGATTTGTCCGTGTAGGATTCACGGTTCTCAGCAGATTCTCTTTTTTGCTCTTCATAGACAAAATTCGCAAGCGTTCCAGATTCGCCATCAAACAAAATATCAGAAAGCTCATGAGAATCCTCATCAGAATTAAAAAAAACAAGCGGATATTTCTTTAATTCGTTAAAAGAAATAAGCATGTGATCAAGACCTCCTCTATAGGATATAAAGGATATTCCCCAATACTATTGGCTTCAAACCTTGTGGGCTGTCAATGTTGTTATTTCCTCAGATGATAAGGCACGGTACGCCCCAGGGGCTAATAATGGATCTAGCTGAAGCGACCCCATTTTCAAACGCTTTAAATCAATCACCCTTTTGTCAACCGCCTGAAACATCCGTTTGATTTGGTGAAACTTCCCTTCCATAATCGTTATTTCAATGTCTGATATATTATCTGATTTGAGAATGGTTAACTGTGCCGGCAAGGCTTTATAGCCATCATCAAGAACAATTCCTTTGTTAAATATTTCAATGTCCCTATCTGTTACCCGTCCGTCAACCTTAGCGTAATATGTTTTTTTTACATGGTGTTTTGGTGACAGCAAATAATGAGCCAAACTGCCATCATTGGTGATCAATATAAGCCCCTCGGTGTCTTTATCAAGCCGGCCCACCGGGAACAGTTTCGGCCGCTGATCACTGCTGTTCAGTAAATCCATTACTGTCTTTTGCTTTGCATCCTCTGTCGCAGTTATCACACCCTTGGGTTTATTCATCATAAAATAAGCAAATACTTGGTATATCACTTGTTCATTATTAACAAAAATCGCATCTTTATCAGGATCTACATGCTGCTTAGGATCTTTTGCCATTTTCTCGTTAATCTTGACGTGACCCTTTTTCAAAAGTTGTTTGACGTCCTTTCTGCTTCCATATCCCATATTGGCAAGACATTTATCAACGCGCATAAAAAATATTCCTTTCATGAAAAGTAATTACTCCAAAGTTTATTAACAAAGGTACAATAGTCTTAGGAGGTAATGACTATGAGCGAAAAGATTGGTTTGCTGGCAACTTCCCGGCGAAAGGGTGATGAAGAGGCACCCGTTGTAGAATTTTATAAAAGCCCCTTATTTATTAAAGCTTTGCAGTATGCTCATAAAAATTATGATCGTTTTTACTTTTATAATGCCAAAGATGGGCTGTTATTGCCAGACCAAATGATGGCACCTTATGATGTCTCCATTCAAACCTTTTCAATATCCCAAAAAAGACACTGGGGAAAAAAAGTCATTGAATCCTTTTCAACATACGAAATCGTAAAGGATAAGATCATCTACCTCCATGGCGGACGTGTGTATCGGCAATTTTTAGAGCCGGAGCTTTCAAAACACGGATTCTATTACGAAGTCCCGCTTAAAGGACTCGGAATAGGGAAACAGTTAAAATGGTATGAAAACGAACTGAATAAATAGAGAAAACGCTGCAGGAAATGTCGTAATATTGTCCGAGGACCGCAGCGGATCCATTTAATCCAAATACATATAGTTAAGCGAGCGCTTCTGGCCCTTCCAAGCGCTATTTCCCGATCCACGGGCACGAAAAGCCTTCCTCTGCATTTATTTAAATGAAATTGAGAAGCATTCGAGGAAACCTTTGGTATTTAATTGGGCGCCACCTCAGCAAACATAATGAATCTATCCTACATAAACTGTTGTGAAAGGACGACAACCTTTGTTAGGAGGAAAGACATGGTTTTTCGACAACGACAGCAGCCCACACAATCCATGCCATTTAGGCAAGTTGATACGGGGAGTTTTTACCCATTTTCTCAGGGACAAGGAATGGGCACAGGGGGAAGCAGTTATCCATTCATGCCAAGCGGCGGCACCCAGGGCGGCATGAGCGGCTTTCCATTCATGCCTGGCGGCGGCACTCAAGGCGGATCCTCCGGCCAGGGCGGCGGAGCCGGCCAAGGCGGCATGAGCGGCTTCCCATTCATGCCCGGCGGCGGCACTCAAGGTGGATCCTCCGGCCAAGGCGGCATGAGCGGCTTTCCATTCATGCCTGGCGGCGGCACTCAAGGCGGATCCTCCGGCCAAGGCGGCATGAGCAGCTTTCCATTCATGCCCGGCGGCGGCACTCAAGGCGGAAGCTCTGGCCAGGACGGTAGCTCTGGTTACTCGGGAAGTCAAGGATCAACTTATTTTAACCAAAGACTTCAGAAGGTTGAACAATATATGTACAATCAAAACCGCACCTTAACCAATTTTGATAATCGAATAAAGCGCATAGAAAAAAGATTAGGCATGTCATCACCATCATCTGGGCGATATGAAGGCAATCCATTCTAAAAAAACCGGGCATTTGCCCGGTTTTTCATTGGTAAATCAGAAAGTATAACTTTCTGACGCACATAAGTGCGAGCTTACTTCATAAATCTATTCAAAAAAGGAATGCGCTTTCCGAGGACCTGCTTCAGCAAGCCGGACCGGAGTGACAGGAACCCATACACGCCACCGCCGACGACAACACTTAAAATTGAGACAATAATCGCATGCCATATTGATTTTGGAATTGAGCCGCCGCTAATCATTAATACAAGTTTTACGACTATTAGCATCACAGCTGTAAAGATTAATATAAGCAGGAAGCGCTTTGCTATAAAGCCAAAACGGTATCCTGTTTGTTTCTTCATCGCAATAAGATTAATAGCGATGGAAACGATAAATCCAATATCTGTGGCTATAATCGGTCCTTTCATATCAAACAAAATAATAGTGATTGGATTTAAAATGAGTTTTAACAAAAGACCCACCAGTAAACTTAAGATCGTCACTTTTTGGCGGTCGATCCCCTGCAAAATGGATGCTGTCACCGAGAATAAGGCAAACAATAAAGCTGTCGGTGCATACCACCTAAGGATATGCCCCCCGATCATCAAATCAGTATCAACGTTGTAAAGCATGCCAAAAACCATATATCCTAAAATGGACAAGCCCGCTGCTGCGGGAATTGTTAAAAACAATACAAATTGCAAAGCCTGTGTGATCTTTCTATGCAGATCAGCCTTATTGCCCTCGGAAAAAGAAGCCGTTAATGATGGAACGACACTTAAAGCCAACGCTGTAGCCAAAGAAACCGGAATCATCACAAGCTTTTGGTCATTCATAAAAAGACTTGCGGTGATGTTAACTATATCCTTTTTGCTGAACTCTTCATGAAACGTCGACAAAAAGTAAATTAATGTCGATTGATCAACAGCCTGGTACAAAGGAATGGCAATGCCGACAGCCACAAAAGGGATGGCATAGGCAATTAACTCACGGTACATTTTTGGAAGCGATATATCATGGTGGACAGTGCTCCCAGCCACCATTTCATCCAGATGCCGTTTTCGTTTGATCCAATATCTTCCTAAAACATAAAACCCTGCAACAGCACCGACAAAAGCTCCGAACGTCGCCAATGCAGCCGCCGTGGTTGGTGTGCCGTCAAAAACTTTTATAACAGCGAATGATCCAATGAGAATAAAAGCGACACGGGCAATTTGTTCTACGACTTGAGACAATGCTGTCGGACCCATGGATTGAAAGCCCTGAAAATAACCTCTGATTAAACTCATAGCCGGGACAATGGCAAGCGCCATGCTCACCACCCGGATGACTAGGACGACATCGGAGAAATTATTACCCCGCATATCCTCTCCGCCGCTGAGTGATAAACTGGCAATCGCCGGCGCAAAAATGAATAGAATCAAAAAGCCCAACAGCCCAGTTATTGTCATAACAACTAATCCTGATTTAAATAGCTTTCTGCCGGTTTGATAGTCACCCAGGGCATTATATTTTGACACAAATTTGGATACAGCAAGCGGTATGCCGAGCGTTGAAATACTTAAGATTATTTGATAAGGGGTAAAGGCAAAGCTATAAAGAAAAACACCCGTCGGCCCTACTAGTGCATTAAAAGGTATAACGAACAACAAACCGAGAAATTTCGACACAAAAATTGCGACAGATAAAATCAGCGTCCCTCTAATCAACTGGGATCCTGCCATGTTATGTACAACTCCTACAATGGGAAAAAAGTCGTTTGGTTTTTACATCCCTAAAAAATGATGTCACACACGTGTTTTAATCTATTGTATTGTATCACATTCATCAAAAAAAGAAATTATCCTGTAAAATTAAGTCTCATATAAAATCATTGCGGAAAAACAAAAAATCGTGCCGGATTCCGGCTCTGGAGCAACCGCCACCTGATATTGAATTTGCTTCAAATCTGATGGTTCAATTGTTTCCAAAAACAGGTTCACTTCATCCTCCAAATCCTTTTCATGCTCCTCGTCAAAAATTTTGATTTTCAGCAAAAAGACACCTCCCTGACTTCTTATATACGTTCAGAGAGATGCCCGATCCTCTATCTATTATTGTCGACAGGTGACTAGTTTTCGATTAAATCATCGTATAATAGCAACCGCCGGTTGTATGGCTATGCTTTTTCATTATTCGTGCAGCAGATCTCGCAGCCCTTTGGTTATCTGTAATTAGAACAACCATTCTGTTGCATATGGCCTTATCCTTTGTTGATCTTTTTAAATAGGATAGCGGAATATTTTCAGCGCCCTTAACCGGTTCATTATGTGACGTGATAAAATCTCGGATATCAATTAGACAATGCTTGCTTTTGTCCAAACATTCTATTGGCAATTTCTTAAGACCCAGCCGTTTTACCCTCTGCCCCCTGAAAACTAAGCCAGCTATAGCTATCACAATGATGAGAATGGAAATAGTCGTTGTCATTATCCCGCGGCTATTCCACTTCACCTTGCCATTTTAGCATACCGCCAACCATGTTCTTCACGGTAAAACCTTTTTCCTGAAGAAACTCAGCTGCTTTTTCGCTGCGGCGTCCTGAACGGCAAACCAATATATGTTCTTTAGAAGCGTCAAGCTCATCTAATCGGTCTGGAATTTCTGAGAGGCGAATATGTTTGGCGTTTGGGATCTTACCGATTATGACTTCTTCATTTTCCCGCACATCCACTACACAAATATCCTCATTGCCTTTCAACCTGTCATTTAATTGTTCCGGACGTATGATTTCAATCATTTCGCACATTTTGACTTTGCCACCCCATTTTATTCTGATACCTCAATTTTCATGTCCCTAAATAAAAAAGTCAAGCATCGCGAACCCATATGGAGATATTTACAAGCCGACTTATTTGAAAAAAATTCACAATTAAAGGAGTACCCTATGGCACTCCTTCATCATGTTACTTTGCAACTATATTAACAAGTTTTCCTGGAACGACGATGACCTTTCTGATCGTCAAGCCTTCAAGCCTTTCTTTGACACTTATATCATTCATAGCCTGATCTTCTAATTGCTCTTTCGTGATGTCCTTGGAGGCAGTTAGTTTGGCGCGGACTTTACCGTTAATTTGGACAACAACTTCCACTTGCTGTTGTTCAAGCTTAGCTTCATCAAAGATCGGCCAGGTTTCAAGACTGACCGGCGCCTTATTACCCATAATCGACCATATTTCTTCGGTCATGTGGGGTGCAACTGGTGATAACAGCTTTACAAAGCTTTCAGCCATTTCTTTTGGCAGGGATTCCTTTTTATAGGCTTCATTTATGAAGACCATAAGCTGTGATATACCCGTATTAAATCTTAGATGTTCAAAGTCATCCGTCACTTTTTTAACTGTTTGATGATAGACCCTCTCAAAAGCTTGATCTAGCTTGGCTTCAGTGGAAATCTTGGACTGTAAGACGCCGTCTTCAGTAACGAACAACCGCCAGACGCGGTCTAGGAACCGGCGGGAACCGTCAAGTCCTTCTTCTGACCAGGCGATCGCCGCATCCAATGGGCCCATGAACATCTCGTATAAGCGAAGCGTATCAGCTCCGTGAGACGTCACAATCTCATCCGGGTTGACAACATTCCCTTTCGACTTGCTCATTTTCTCGTTATTTTCACCCAAAATCATACCCTGATTGAATAGATGCTGGAACGGTTCCTTCGTATGCACAATGCCAAGATCATAAAGGACTTTATGCCAGAACCGCGCATACAACAAATGAAGGACAGCATGTTCCTGACCGCCAATGTAAATGTCGACAGGCAGCCATTTCGCTAGCAATTCCGGGTCGGCAAGCCGTTCCTTATTTTTCGGATCAATGTAGCGAAGATAATACCAGCAGCTCCCCGCCCATTGCGGCATCGTGTTGGTTTCACGGCGGCCTTTCTTTCCAGTGACGGGATCCACTACATTAACCCAATCGTCAATGTTGGCAAGCGGTGATTCACCTGTGCCCGATGGCTTAATTTCATTGGTGCGCGGCAATTCAAGCGGCAGTTCATCTTCAGGTACCGGCACCATCGTTCCATCTTCAAGGTGGATGATCGGAATCGGTTCACCCCAATAGCGCTGGCGGCTGAACAGCCAATCCCTCAATCTGTAAGTTATTTTTCTTTCCCCGGCACCATGTTCCACGAGCCATTCAATCATCTTATTTATGGCTTCATTTTTTTCCATGCCATTAAGGAATTCCGAGTTAACATGCCGGCCGTCATCTGTATACGGGCCTTGCGTTAGATCACCGCCCGCTACAACTTCGACAATCGGCAAGTTGAATTTGTCGGCAAATTCATAATCGCGTTCATCATGTCCAGGAACAGCCATTATTGCCCCAGAGCCATATGTGATCAGAACATAGTCGGCAATCCAAATCGGCAGTTTCTCGCCATTAACGGGATTAACGGCATAAGCACCTGTAAATACACCGGTTTTTTCTTTAGAAAGCTCGGTCCGTTCCAAATCACTTTTGCTTGCGATTTCTTTCCGATAGGTTGCCACAGCCGCTTCCTGTTCCTTTGTCATGATTTTGTCGACTAGTTTGTGTTCAGGTGCTAAGACGGCATAGGTCGCACCAAAAAGGGTATCGGGTCTTGTCGAGAATACAGTAATCTGTTCGTCCTGGTGGCCATCAATTGAAAATGTAATATCCGCGCCTTCAGATTTTCCAATCCAATTCCGCTGCATATCCTTTATGCTCTCAGGCCAGTCAAGGTCGTGAAGATCATCAAGGAGTCTTTCCGCATAGGCTGTAATCTTCAGCATCCATTGTCTCATCGGCTTCCTTACGACGGGATGGCCGCCCCGTTCGCTTTTGCCATCAATGACCTCCTCATTGGCTAGAACCGTCCCAAGCGCCGGACACCAATTGACAGGCACTTCATCAAGATAAGCCAAGCCTTTTTCATACAGCTTAAGAAAAATCCATTGCGTCCATTTGTAATATTCCGGATCTGTCGTGTTAATTTCACGATCCCAATCATAAGAAAAACCAAGGGATTTAACCTGACGTTTGAACGTCTCAATATTTTGCTGCGTAAACTCGCGCGGATCATTCCCGGTATCTAAGGCATATTGTTCCGCAGGGAGACCAAATGCGTCCCAGCCGATTGGATGCAGGACTTCAAAGCCTTGCATCCGTCTCATTCGTGAAATGATATCGGTTGCTGTATAGCCTTCAGGATGGCCTACGTGCAGCCCAGCACCGGATGGGTACGGGAACATATCCAATGCATAGAACTTATCCTTTTTTGATGATTCGTCTGTTTTAAATGTTTTGTTTTCTTCCCAATAATTCTGCCATTTATCCTCAATGCGTTTATGATTATACGGCATGGGACCCCCTCCTTTATCGTTGCCAAAAATTAAAAAACCTCCCGCCCTTAACGCTAATGTTAGGGACGAGAGGTTGGTCACATATTTTATGATCATTCCCGCGGTACCACCCATAATTAATGCTCATAAAAGCAGCATTCACTTATTGGCACCTTAACGCGGTCTAACGTCAGTAACTACTGAATCTTTCATCACTGATGCTCAAAAGGCGAGTTCACAATCCGTTATTGCTGACTTCCACCAGCCGTCAGCTCTCTCAAAACAACTAAATTGCTACTGTTCCTTATCATTGCATTTAAATATATAGTTAATATTTTATGAAATTCATGGCAAAATGTCAACGTTTCTATCATTCTAACTCATATTAGGCGATTTTATACTTTCATTCGTTTTATCGAAGCCTTTATCAAAGAGGCTTCCTTTATACAGGAAGGCTCTTTCCATTTAACGCTTTTGTCAGGTTCTATCAATCATGCTAAAATTTCTAAAGAAAACATTGTCTAAAAAGGGGCTTGCTATGATCACGAAAACTCTATCTATATATTTTGGTGATGTCGTATGAAAGGTGTTATTGAATTTGCACACGAGCTGCTTAAGGAGATCCTTCTCGAGGGGGATCTTGCTGTGGATGGTACACTTGGAAACGGGCATGACACATTATTCCTTGCCAAAGCGGTTAGTCCAAGTGGAAAGGTCTACGGATTTGATATCCAAGAGACGGCGATCAAGCGGACAAGAGAAAGACTTGACGCTACCGGAAAAAGCGATGACTCAGTGACGCTGATCCATGCCAGTCATCACAGGCTTTCAGACTATGTCCCGCCACATGGCATAAAAGCCGCCATTTTCAACCTCGGGTATTTACCCCGCGGCAACAAGAAAATCGTTACAAAACACGAGACAACGATAGCTGCTTTAACCGCATTGCAGCCCAGAATGGAGATCCGCGGCCGGATTGCCGTTGTTGTTTATCCCGGACATCCTGAAGGAAAGGATGAAGCGGACGTACTCATCCCTTACTTTAAGAATATAGACCAAACAAAGTGGGATGTTACCAAATATGAGATGTTAAATCAGGTTAACGATCCGCCATTTTTAATTGTAATGGAAAAAAGACAAGGGAGTTGATCCCTTGTCTCTTTTTATACTTTAAGAATGTTTAAGTTCAAAGTTCCGTTATTCGGGCTTTCAAGAGGTCATTTGTATGGATTTTGGACAAATACCGGAATCTGAGTCCTATAATAAATGAGCGCAGCCCTTAATCAGACTGTCATTCCGCTATTTCGGGCAAAATGCTGTATTTGATGATCGCATCGGACTTTGATGAAAAGGCGGAATAAAGTATACGAATCATGCTCCTTTCGCTTCGCTTTGTCGCAAGGCAGCAGAGATGAGTATTCAGACAGAAGCCTTGCAACTAAGGATTTTGCCATTAAAAGCTTGGCGATAAGCCAAGTTTTCTTTATAACCCAGGTTTTAATCGGCGGTATAACCAGCCGTTAATGAAAAAGAACATGCCCGAACCACCAGCCCTTTTCATAATCTTCCGGGAAAGCGCCCTAACGTGGGCCTGGCTTGCTACCTTTTTGTCTGCCAAATAGATGCCGAGCAGACCTCTATTAATCATTTTATGGAAGCTTTTATCAGGAAGTGTTGAAATGCTTTCATCAGCTTGTTCGATGAAATGATTAAAACGTGAGATCATCATGTCATCATTATCATAATAAAAGCAGAAATTAAGATCCCCGCCTTCTCTGTCCTCTTCCTGGTCAATAAAATAATCTAATAAAATATGTAAGCCTTGGACCCACGGAAAATAGCCGTCCTTCAATACAGCCACAAGTTGTCCCATGTCACGGCGCGTTGCTGCATAGGATGCAATACAGAAAATGCCTAAGGTCGAACCAGAACAAGCGGAAAATTCATACCAGCTCATTTCAGGCAGCTTGTCCTGATGGTTACGGAACCACTCCTGTAATCGCGGCACCCTCTGATCTTGTTTGACATGCTTGTGGACTTGCAAGTCACAATAAAACCCTGCCAGCTCATGCAAAGCGGGCTGGATGACCGGAAGTGATGGCAGCGTTGCAAGGAAGCTTTGACAAGTCTCTACCAATGCTTCAAGATAGCCCCCGTCTGATGTCACGTCACGATATCGGTAGTAATTTTCAAGCTTTGCTCCAGGAGTCAGCGCATGCAGCATAGCATCATGCAAGGCGCGAAAATCTTCGGGATCAAGTGATACACTGCGATCACACAAATTATCAAGATAATCGCTGATTGTTTGATACGCGACAATGAAACGAATCACATCTTTATAATGATCCTGGGCAATCAGACTGTAAATGGACCCGCCTTCGCAATGGAAGGTTTTCGATTCGATGCTTGCCAGCGCTTGACGTCTGAGCTCCTCATCTGGAATCGCAGACGCCATCTGTTTCCACTTGCCAAGTTCCTCATGAACACTTGGAAGCACCTTTCGATAAATTTTTGTCATCATACCCAGGGGTGTAGCTGGTACTTTCACTTATGTCGCCCTCCAAGCTGCAAAGGTTTAACAAACTTTAAAGCCTCCTGAAAAACATCTTCTCTTTCAGGCTCGTTAAACACCTCATGATAAAGATTTGGCCATTCTTTATATGCCTTATTTTCTATTGTAAGTGAATCAAACCATCTTTTGACTGAATTTTTTTCAACAATTTTATCGTCCCCGCCTTGTAAAATGAGCAGCGGGATGTTAGGTACGGCATCCAAACGTTCAAAGGCGAGCAGCATAGCCTTCTCTAACTCAAAATACCAGCGGGCAGATACCTTTTTTAACATAATCGTGTCTTTTGCATCTCTTCTTAACATATCAAGATTACGGGTAGCATTCATGTTATCCGCCGATTTCTTGGTAGGCACCAAGAAGCGGGGCATCGTACGGTTAAGAATAGCTCCCACAGCCCTTAACCATTTTGGTACAGGCACCTTAAGTCCGAGACATGGTGATGACAGCATAACACCTGTAACAAGCAGATCCCTTTCCTGCAGCGTTCGGATCACTGCAAGCCCTCCAAGGCTATGTCCGAGAATACATATTGGCAAACGGAATGCAGAGGCACGTTCCACCCAGGATTCAATCACATCAAGATACTCTTTAAAATTATCAATATGCCCCCTTATAGCAGCCTTCTCACCATGACCAGGCAAATCACCCATGACAACATGAAAGCCTGCATTCAGCCACTTCTCCCGAAGCCAATGATAGCGGCCAATATGTTCACCTGACCCATGAACGATAACGATAACGCCTAGAGGCTGCTGTTTTGTCTCCCATACCGCCATCACACGTCACCCTTCTTTTATGTATTCATTTGTATACATTTTTATATTTAATCTGAAAGTAGTATAATGTCATGTGGGTTAACCAAGAAGAAGTATCTCTTTATTATATTATACCAATGAAACCGGCGGTGAATGCAAATGATCTTACCTTATCATCACAAAATGCCCAAAATGTCTGACAGTGTTTTCATTGCACCAAATGCAGTGGTATCTGGCGATGTTGAAATCGGCGATGAATCAAGCATATGGTTTGGCACAGTAATCCGCGGCGATGTAGCCCCGACACGGATCGGCAATAGAGTTAATATTCAAGATTTAACGATGCTTCATCAGAGTCCAAATAACACTCTTCTTATAGAAGACGATGTCACGATTGGACATCAAGCAACGATACACAGCGCTGTATTAAGAAAAAATTGTTTGATTGGGATGGGCAGCCTTATTCTTGACGGCGCCGAAATTGGAGGAGGAGCTTTTATCGGTGCGGGGAGCCTAGTCCCCCCTGGGAAAGTCATCCCTCCAAATGTTTTGGCGTTCGGACGGCCTGCTAAAGTGGTCCGTCCCTTAAATGATCATGACTTAAAAGAAATGGCGCGGATTAGGCGGGAATACGTCGAAAAAGGCCAAGCCTACAAACAGGTCATCGAAAATCAAAAGCTATAAAAAGCATCACCAAATTTTAACAGGGACATGCAAGCATAAAAAAGCAGGGACATTTGTCCCTGCTTTTTTATGCTTCTTCTTTTAATTTATTTGCTTTATCAGTACGTTCCCATGGAAGATCAACATCGGTACGGCCAAAGTGACCATAAGCCGCTGTTTTTTTATAAATTGGTTTTCTGAGATCAAGCATTTTAATGATGCCTGCAGGGCGAAGATCAAAATGTCCGCGCACAAGTTCAACAAGACGTTCTTCCGAAACTTCACCTGTACCAAAGGTATCTACAGAAATGGAAACAGGCTGCGCAACACCGATCGCATAGGCGAGCTGGACTTCGCATTTTTCTGCCAGCCCGGCAGCGACAATATTTTTGGCCACATAACGGGCAGCGTATGCTGCAGAGCGGTCAACTTTTGTTGCATCCTTGCCGGAAAATGCTCCGCCGCCGTGACGGGCATAGCCTCCGTAAGTATCCACGATGATTTTGCGCCCGGTCAGCCCAGCGTCGCCTTGCGGCCCGCCAATAACAAAACGGCCTGTTGGATTAATAAAATATTTTGTGTTCTCATCGATGAGATTATCCGGAACAATTGGTTTAATGACTTTCTTAATCATATCTTCTTTAATTTGGTCCAGCGTGATTTCCGGGTGATGCTGTGTCGAGATGACGATCGTATCGACACGTTCTGGTTTGCCATTTTCATCATACTCAACTGTGACCTGAGTCTTGCCATCAGGTCTTAAATAAGGAACCGTCTCATTCTTCCTTACTTCGGCAAGCCTTCTCGAAAGCTTATGTGCGAGTGAAATCGGCAATGGCATTAACTCAGGCGTTTCACTTACTGCAAAGCCAAACATTAAACCTTGGTCACCTGCGCCAATCGCTTCAATTTCATCATCCGTCATTTGCCCTTCCCGAGCCTCAAGAGCTTGGTTAACACCTTGAGCGATGTCCGGTGATTGCTCATCAATTGACGTAAGGACAGCACACGTTTCGGAGTCAAATCCATATTTTGCCCTGTCATACCCGATCTCCTTAACTGTCTCACGGACCACCTTAGGTATATCAACATACGTTGAGGTCGTGATCTCACCGGCTACTAAAACCAAACCCGTGTTGACACTTGTCTCACAAGCTACCCGTGCGTTCGGGTCATTTTTAATAATCTCATCCAAAATTGCGTCCGAAATTTGGTCGCAAATTTTATCAGGATGGCCTTCTGTGACAGATTCAGATGTGAATAGTCGTCTAGAATTTGTTTTCGTCATCCCAATATCCTCCTTCATATTTATATATTAAATTATTATAACGGTACTCATTTCCCACGTTTTTGGTTAACTTAGATAGCATGAAAAAAGCCCTTTCCAAGTATGGATAAGGACAGTTAGCTTCACGTGCCTCTTATCTTGCAGGTTAGCACCGCTGCACCTAAAAAAGGTGCCGGTTGCCGGGTTTCATCGGGCCTGTCCCTCCGCCTACTCGGGATAAGAGCAGCCGTTTTACAACTAAGAATAGCGCAAGAGAGCACTAACTGTCAATATAAAACAGACTGAATGAACGCTCAAATTTTTGTTAACATCATTAATTAGGAAAGGGTTTGTTTCATTCGATTGTTTTCTATAAAATAAGTCACAAATAGTATAGACTAAATAATAATATATGTTATACTATTTCTGAGTTGATTAGGACAGAAATAAACGAAAAAGGATGGTCGTTACCTTATGAAGACAATTTCCTTCACATCAAAAATGGATGACATCATTAAATCTGAACATTCTTATATGAACTTATCAGTATCACATTTAATTGAAAAATCAGTAGCAAAAGGTGAGGGGTTATTAACTGACTCAGGTTCCCTCTCTGCAAATACCGGAAAATATACAGGACGTTCGCCTAAAGACAAATTTGTTGTTAGAGAACAGGAATCGGAAAATATGATTGACTGGGATAGCAACCAACCCATTAATGAAGACGTTTTCGATAGGTTATACACCAAAGTGTTAGATTACCTAAAAGGCATTAATGAGCGCTATGTCTTTAAAGGGTTTGCCGGTGCGGATCCCGAATCACGCTTGCCATTGCAGGTCATTAATGAATACGCATGGCACAATTTATTTGCTCAGCAGCTTTTCATCCAGCCTTCCGCCGATGAATTGCAAAATCACAGCCCAGAATTTACCGTGATTTCTGCTCCGGGCTTCAAGGCAGATCCCGCCGTTGACGGCACAAATTCCGAGGCGTTCATTATCCTGTCTTTCAAGAAAAAAGTGGTCTTAATCGGCGGGACCAAATATGCCGGTGAGATGAAAAAATCCATTTTCACAGTTATGAACTACCTTTTGCCTAAAAAAGATATTTTGTCGATGCACTGTTCCGCCAACGTGGGACTTGAGGGTGATGTTGCTTTATTCTTCGGTCTTTCTGGTACAGGCAAAACAACGCTGTCAAACGATCCTAATCGCAAACTTATAGGTGATGATGAACACGGCTGGTCTGACAATGGTGTCTTCAATATTGAAGGCGGCTGTTATGCTAAAACGATCCATTTATCAAAAGAAAAAGAACCGCAAATCTGGAATGCCATCGGTTACGGCGCTGTTCTGGAAAATGTCGTTGTAAACGATACAACACGTGAACCAGATTACGATGATAACAGGTTAACCGAGAATACCAGAGCTGCCTATTCAATTGATAATGTTCCAAATGTTATCATGCCAAGCGTTGCGGGCCACCCGAACACGATTGTCTTTTTGACAGCCGATGCATTTGGTGTTCTGCCGCCAATCAGCAAATTAACAAAAGAACAGGCGATGTATCATTTCCTTTCCGGGTATACGAGCAAGCTTGCTGGAACAGAAAGAGGCGTCACAGCGCCTGAAGCTACCTTCTCGACATGTTTCGGCTCACCATTCCTGCCGCTCGCAGCCACGGTGTATGCCGAAATGCTGGGTAAAAAAATTGATGAGCACCAGGTTGACGTTTATCTCGTTAACACAGGCTGGACGGGCGGGCCGTACGGTGAAGGCGATAGAATCAATTTAAACTATACCAGAGCGATGGTGCAGGCTGCTCTTCAAGGTGAACTGCGTCATGAGGAAACAATGACGGATCCAATCTTTGGTCTCCATATGCCGCTTCATTGTCCAGGTGTACCTGACCATGTTCTGCAGCCAAACAAAACGTGGGAAAATCAAGAGGCTTACGAGGAAAAGGCTAAGCTGCTTGCAGAAAAATTCAAAGAAAACTTCAAAAAGTTTGATGATGTTTCTGAAAAAATAAAAGCCGCCGGCCCAAGATAAAGAAAACTTGCCGATTGGCAAGCCTTTAATAGGCGTAACTAGAGGCTTAGTTGCACTTATGTGCGTCAGAAAGTTATACTTTCTGATTAACTAAAAATAAACTTAAAGGCATCGCTGGTTATTCCGGCGATGCCTTTAAGTATTGCTTTTTAACTTGCTTCACACTGTGCGTTAGAACGTCATCCTTCATCATAAAACTGTATTTATCAATCCTTTTGATATCGCGGGGAATATCATGAACCAGCACCGGTCCATTTGTCTCTAAATAGTCATCTTTAACCTTAATCTGACTGATCGACGCATAATACACATTTTTTACAATTGAGCCGCTCTTGCCGTCTACCTTGTATTGTCCGATATAATATAAATCTAACACACTCGCTCCTGTCTCCTCATAAACCTCCCTCACCGCTGCTTCCTCAGCTGTTTCGCCCTCTTCTACTTTACCCCCTGGAAATTCCCAACCTCGTCTTGGGTGCCGGGTTAACAGCCATTGATTATGAAACCGGCAGATGATCCAAACGTGTTTTGGATCCTTTGAATAGGGGTGATCTGTAAAAGAAAAGGTCACTTCATTTTGATAATAATCTCTAAAAGTGTACGTATCATTCATACTAATAACTCCATCCTATGTGAGTGCCGTTCCTCTTTTTATTCGCGATAGGTCTATTTTAAAGAACTTCACCCTCTCTTGTCCAATACCACCCTAACCGTTTTAAAGAACATCATAGTTATAGTTATGGATAACTGGTCACAAATGTGAATGTTAAGGCCTTGCCAAATAGAAAAAAAAAAGCAACTTGGCGGCTGCCGGCCAAGTTGCTTTTTTTTTCCCGTGTTAATTAAGAAGGTTTACCCAATACCCGGTTCGTCTCTCCCTTGGTAGCGCTTCCATTCCTCTTCAAGCTCAGACAATGTTAAACTGTTGAGATGCTGTTCATTGTTTTCATTTTCCTCAAGAGTCATGAGGCAGCGGATCAAATGTTTTTTTCTGCTCTCAACAGCCATCCTTAATAAGTTTTTATGTTCCACAGCCGACACTCCACAATTGTTTTCTTTATCCATGGTCCTTAACAATGGGTTGGATTAGACGTAGTTTATGATGATTATTGTAAGTTATGAATAATCTAAATGATAGTTGCCAATTTGTAATAGAAATCAGCGGCCAGGATACAATATAGACATATAAAAAGTATAAGTGAGAATGCGGCACTTAAGAAGGGGCGGCGTAAATGAGCTATAAAAGGCGTTATTATATTACTGTTGGTTCGGGAGAGATTCTTCCTGAGCGGACCATGTCGGAGTGGGAATTCGAAATTGATGCATCTGAAGAAGAAGTCATGCAGCTGCAGTCAATGTTCGAGGAAGCTAATACGGATTCCTGGGAAGCCTATTGGCGCGCGCATATTCCTATTCTTCCATATCATCATGATGACTCCAATGATAAATACGACGATGACCTCGTTCTTATCTACCAAAAGCTATATGATCTGGGTACTCCTGAAACCAAGGAACATATTAAATCAATGGGTATTCTAAAAGAAGATGGTCAAAACAATTAAATTATTATTGAATATGTTTAAAAAATCTTCCTTAGGGAAAAATATAATCAACCCTAACCCCAACACACTTTCATCCTTATCCTGCCAACGAAAGATTTGGCAGGATCTTTTTTTCTTTAAGTTTCTTCAGACGTTTGATCAGCTGTTTGGGAATCAGAAAGACCCTGCAGCAAGGAAGGCAAAAATTGAGAGTCAGTTTCGGCAAGCATATCGATAAAGTCTGGATCGTTCAGCAACGCCCGGATCCCCTCAAGGTTATTGTTATCACCGGTAATACTCCCAAAACCCTGGTTCTGCTTTTTCTTGCTGTTAAAATGGCTTGGCTGGTTGTTGCCCATGTTCAAACAAGAAGCATCACTTATGGTTCCAACACGGATTTGCCCAATGAAAAAGGCCGGGGAAAATAAATGGCTCAAGGTCATATCCCTCCTTTGACAACGATTCAGAAAATAAAAGGCGGCGTCTTTATTGCTCACCCTTTTGCAAAGCTTGAATAAATTATAAGTAGGATAACTTAGCTATTGATATTAACATTTGATTGGATCACATAAATGCCACCAGACCCCCTCCAATGGAAAGGTCTTAATATAATGTTATTACTAATGAAATGAAATATTTCAGAGAATTATGGAGGTGGAAAAATGTTTCCTTTTTCAGGAGCAAATGATATGGATTCTTTTATGAATCGTCAATTCAAACAACCTTTTGCAGGGGGGTTACCCTTCAGCGGTGAAAACATACAAAAAATGGTGAACGATTCGATTGCAAACAGCATGCCTGATTTCCTAAAAAATAATAACCGCGGTGCCCCTTTTAATACTGGACCTGGACCAAAACAGCAGGCACCATCACACAATGTCTTTGAAACCCATGATATGGTCATAGCCCGTATCCCTGTTAATAATACAGCGGAGCAAGTCAGGCCTCGCATCCTTGTAGACAGCCATAAATTATATGTAAAAGGGTTAACGGACGAGGACGAGGGTCTGGACATCCCTTTACCGGCGCCTGTCAGGCCAAAGCAAACAAAAGCCGAATTTAGAAATGGCGTATTAGAGGTGATGATGCAAAAACGCGGACCAGAGCCATTGACTGAAATTAATATGAATGATATTTAAAGAAATACTTGCCGCTTAAGGCAGGTATTTTTTTAATGGATTTTACTCATAAAAAAAGCCTGGCATTTTAAAAAGGTGAACAGATCAACTATAATGTTGTTAACAACCATAATGCGAAAAAGGACGAAGAAATCAATGACAGACATTCACTCTTTAACAGCCGTAGAACTGTTATCCAAATATCGATCAGAAGAATTGACACCTGTTGAAGCCGTAAAAGCCCTTTTTGAGCGGATTGAAAAGTATAATCCCGAGATTAACGCGTTTGTCACTTTGAATAAAAACGGCGCCTTATTACAGGCTGAACAGGCTTCCCGGGTGTACAAGCATCAACACCCTGCGCGGCCGTTGGAGGGCATCCCGGTAGCTATAAAGGATTTAACACATACAGAAGGCCTTCGGACAACATATGGCAGCCCGGTTTTCAAAGATAATATTCCGGATCGGAATGCCACTATAGTTCAAAGGTTAATAGACGCCGGAGCGATTATCATGGGAAAAACCAACACCCCGGAATTTGGTTATAAAGCGACGACAGACAATCCTCTCTTTGGTCCGACGCGGAATCCTTGGAATATGGAAAAGGCTGCTGGAGGATCAAGCGGCGGTTCAGCGGCTGCTGTTGCCGCGGGTTTTGTACCCATTGCCGAAGGAAGTGATGGCGGCGGCTCGATAAGAATTCCTGCAGCTCTTTGCGGTGTCTATGGTTTCAAACCTAATTATGGCAGAATCCCGCATGACAATCATTTGGATGGTGTTTTTGGATCACATGAGCCGTACCTTCATTTTGGCACACTAAGCCGCTCCACCCTCGATGCCGCGCTTATGTTTGACATCATTCAAGGCGCGGCGGATACCGACCCATTCTCGCTGCCGGCTTTACAAGAATCAGCTTATAATGCTTTAGAACGTGTTGGAAAAAAGCATTTTAAAATTGGCTGGACAACTGATTTTGGCATTTATGAGATTGACGCCGAAGTCAGATCGTTATTCGAAGCGGCGGTTCAGAAACTCGAATCGACCGGCTGCGTGGTCACCCCGCTCCACATTAACATGAAAAAGACTCTGCCTGAGTACATTCATTACTTTGAGACATTATGGACTGCGGGTCTTGCAGCCGGAGCAGGGGATCTTTCCGAACAACACCCTGATAAGCTGTCCAAAGGTTTTAAAGAAATGGTTGAGAGGGGGAGAAAATTATCAGCTGTTGAATTTAAGAGCCTCGAGAAATACCGATCGTACTTATGGCATACATTACAAGATGCCTTTCAAACTTACGATGTCATTGTTTCTCCGACCCTTGCTGTCACTGCCTTTAATTATGACTTAGAAGGTCCCGGTCATATTAATAGCAAACCAATTAAAACTGATTCAGACTGGGTCATGACTCAGATCTATAACTTGACAGGCCATCCCGCTATGTCTATTCCTATCGGTTTTAACCATGAGCATCTGCCTGTGGGCATGCAAGTGTCCTGCCGGCGTCTGCATGACATTGACCTGCTCCAATTTACTAAAATGGCCGAAAATGTGCTTCAAACCGAGACATTGACGACACTTTTTTAACTAAATATTAAATTCAACTTGAATAATTTTGCATTCGGATGGCGTTTTACCATTTTGTTACTTATGAAGACGCTTTTGCACCTTTTTACGGTATCGTAAGGAAACGAAGGGCTACAAGCCCTTCGTCCTTTTACCCTATTATCTTATTTCTAAGCTGTCCAATTCCATCGATGTCAATTTCCACTTCATCTCCAAGGCACAATGGACCAACGCCAGCTGGTGTTCCTGTCAGTATGACATCTCCTGGGTAGAGCGTCATTACTTCAGTGACGGCCGCAATAATTTTTTCTATAGAATGGATCATATCCTTCGTTGTCCCGTCCTGCTTAACTTCACCATTTTTCTTTAGCCTAACTGACAGGCTTTGGGGATTGAGATTCGTTTCGATCCATGGACCGATGGGCTTGTATGTACGAAATGACTTGGCTCGGGTAAACTGCCCGTCCTTTTTTTGTAAATCACGATCTGAGATATCATTCGCACAAGTGTAACCAAAAATATATGAAGAAGCATCCTCCTCACCCACATCCTTGGCCTCTTTTCCAATGACAATGGCAAGCTCTGCCTCATAATCAATCCGGTGACCGTCGCGGGCAAGTTGTATCTCATCATTTGGACCAATAACAGCACTTGGCGACACCATGAACATCATAGGTTCTTCAGGAAGCTTTTTATTTTGTTCCTTTGCATGGTCACTATAATTTAGGCCAATCGCAATAACCTGCTTTGGGTCGACTGGGCATAACAGCTGGACCTCATTCAAAAAATGGACGCGATCCGTTGGAATGGACACCTCATTATTGTAGGATCCGACCAATTCAATCACCCGATCAGCATCCACCATACCGTATTTCACTTGGTTATCATCTAAGAAACGGCAATATTTCATATTTATTCTCCTTTCTCTATACTTTCTTATTTATTTTATCATAATATTAAGGCAAGTTGATATTTAAGGGAGGCGATGAAAATCAGGGAACCAGTCGGTCCTTGCATTGACTGCGGGAAAATGGTCTATTGCGTCAGCGGCTTTCTAAATGGCATCGTTCTCGACAATCATAACATCCGCTGCTACGATTGCCATGAAGAAATGGAAGGGCTCGAAAAAGAAGAAGGAGAGTAAAGGGTCAATGCCCTTCCCACTCTCCTTCGTGTCCTTAATTATAAAACCTTTTCCTGCTCAGTTTTGGTGAACAAAGTATTCCAATCCTTTGTTAGCAGCCATTCAGCCAATTTTTCTATATCCTTTGAGAACACACGGTCATTCTCTACAACCGGCGCCTGCTCCCTTCCATTCTTATAAATCGTCTTAGTCATCGTAGCCATTTTCGTTTTATCTCTATATTCCAGGGCCTGCATTGCGCAAAATAGTTCAATCGCCA
The DNA here is from genome assembly GCF_004341035.1 of Scopulibacillus darangshiensis. Lineage (GTDB taxonomy): Bacteria > Bacillota > Bacilli > Bacillales > Sporolactobacillaceae > Scopulibacillus > Scopulibacillus darangshiensis. The sequence goes on along the minus strand of NZ_SLXK01000019.1, from coordinate 50,678 downwards.
AAACTCTTCTCACATTCTGAATGATTTGATGGGCATGTCTGGCACCGATTGTTCCCATGCTGACATGATCCTCCTGATTTGCCGATGACGGAATGGAATCAACACTTGCCGGATGAGCCAATGTTTTGTTTTCCGATACCAACGAGGCGGCCGCATACTGTAAAATCATAGCCCCTGATTCCAGACCCGGTTTGCCGCTCAAAAACGGCGGCAGATCATTAAGCTGTGGATTCACTAACCGCTCGACCCTCCGCTCAGATATATTGGCCATTTCTGCCATAGCTATACCAAGAAAATCCATTGCAAAGGCAATTGGCTGCCCATGGAAATTCCCGCCCGAAATAACTTTCTCACCATCATCAAAAATAAGCGGATTGTCAGTTGCAGCATTTATTTCTATTTCTAATTTTTCTTTGACATAATTCAATGTTTGCCATGTTGCCCCGTGAACCTGAGGAATGCATCGCAGCGAATAAGCATCCTGAACTCTAACTTCACCCTGTTCTGTCGTCAGTTTGCTATCTTTTAAATATTCGCGCATGCGGCGGGCAACATCGATTTGTTCAGCGTACCCTCTTGCTTGATGAACGTCATCATCAAAAGCAGTTATGATACCGTTGAGCGCTTCTATAGTCAATGAAGCAATCCCTTCCGCCTGGTTAACGAGATTGAGCGCCTCATTCATTGCTACAACACCTTGAGCGGTCATCGCCTGGGTGCCGTTAATCAAGGCGAGGCCTTCTTTGGCTGTTAATGTTAACGGGAAGATGCCAAGCTTTTGGAAGACCTTCTCTGTTGGTGTGCGTTCACCTTCATAGAAAACCTCGCCTTCCCCAACCAAAACTAAAGCAAGATGCGAAAGAGGCGCTAAATCACCGCTTGCTCCAAGCGAACCCTGCTCAGGAATGACGGGATGAACCTTTTTATTCAACAGCTCGATCAATCTTTCTATTAATACCGGGCGAACGCCAGAAAAGCCCTTCATAAGTGCATTGGCGCGCAAAAGCATCATCGCACGGCTTACCTTTTCAGGGAAAGGTTTTCCGACACCGCAAGAATGGCTGCGGATTAAATTAATTTGCAGGTCTGGAGCGTCTTCTTTATTGATAAGGACATCACTCATTTTTCCAAAACCGGTCGTAATACCGTATACCACTTTACCTTCCTGAACAATTTTCTCAACAGCCTCCCTGCTCTTCACGACACGCTTCATGCTGTCTTCGGAAAGCTGAACCTCTTCGAAATCATCTAATACCTTCTTAACCTGGTCCAAAGTCAAGTTATTTCCGTCTAATATAATCATGATGCCACCCCTTCTTTGTAAATTAAGATTTAACCATACACTTGCGTAAAAAAACAAAAAGAGGCCGCACACTGATCGATTAAATAAATCAGTGTACAGCCCCCTGATAACTAAATGCTATGGGCATTAATTAAATTAGTTTCCTTCACTAAAAAAAGAATAGATAAAACTTCGTCTAATAACTCATCACTATCTTTATTGTATCCGCATACAAACACGGTGTCAATAACCAATCGTTTACAAATGATTAATTCAAGCCCGCTTGGTTAAACTATCAGCAAAAATAATAAAAGGCGGAAATGATGTTGTCAACCTTATTGTATTTAAGCTTTTGGCCGCTTGTTATTTTATTTTTCATTTTTGTTCAATTTAGATTGCACATGCTTGCACTACTCAGTATGTATTGTTTGCTTGTCTGGTTTCTGTTCATACCCCTTTTAGCTATTTTTTTTGAAGAACGAAAGGGTGAAAACCACAATGAGCACCCATGAATAGGCAAGATATAAAGAAAGGGGGGAAGAAGATGTTTTGGCGAAATAGGCAAAAAAAGATCCCGACTAAACAGGAGAGAGCAGCAACGATTAAAGACCTTTTTCATGATCTTGAAGTATCCAATGATTTTACAACATTTGAACACAAAAAAGAGACCATGTCTTGCTGGATTTCCTTTTTCAAAACATTAGTGGATGTCGAATATGTCCACCGGGATGTTCTCCCTTTTATTTATGAAGGAAAGATCCAAAATTTAAAGGATATTAAGGCGAATCTCCCTGTGGAGGATATCATCCTAACTAGGGATGCACACACAGTGCAAGAAAAAGTCATGCAAGGGTATATTGTTGTACAAATGAAAAAATATGATTCCGAATGCTTAGTTTTCTCTGCCATTGCTATACAAGGAAGACAAATTGATAAACCTGAAATCGAAACGAGCATCATCGGCCCGAAAGAAGCCTTTGTGGAATCTATTGATGCCAATTTGAACCTGGTTCGTAAGCGTGTGCCAATCCCTAAATTCCATGTCAAAGAAATTCAGATTGGTAAGATTTCCAAAACAAGAGTTAACATGCTTTATATCGAAGGGATCGCAAATAAGGAAAATGTGAACACTGTCCTGCAAAGATTAAACGAAATCGAGTATGATCATATGATCGATGCCGCTGTCCTATCACAGATGATGGGGGATAATCAGCATTCACCCTTTCCACAATTCATTGATACGGAAAGACCTGACCGTGTCGCTGGCACGTTGTATGAAGGAAAGATCGTTATATTAGTGGACGGTTCACCGCATGCGTTGACATGCCCGACAACAATTGTCGAGTTCTTCTCAGCTTTCGATGATTACTTTCTTGTTTGGCATTTTGCTTCAGCCTTTCGTCTGCTGCGCTTATTCGCGGTCGCCTTTTCCGTCTTATCATCACCAATGTATGTCGCGGTCTTGACTTATCATTATCAGCTGATACCGAAAGATCTTTTGCAAACACTTATTTCATCGAGAAGCATGATCCCTTTCCCGCCCTTTTTAGAAGCTCTCATTCTCGAACTATTGATCGAGCTCTTAAGAGAAGCCGGGGCAAGGCTGCCGACCAAGATCGGTCAGACAATCGGTATTGTGGGCGGTATTGTAATTGGGACGGCTTCGGTCCAAGCCGGCCTGACAAGCAATGTATTGCTTATCATGGTTGCAGCGGCAGCCCTTGCATCATTTACAACACCGAATTACCTGATGGGTACAACCATTCGTTTAATCCGTTTTCCTTTTCTTATTGCTGCCCAGCTCTGGGGCATTATCGGAATCGCTCTCTGCTTTGGCTTTTTCGTTGCCCACTTACTAAAGTTAACGTCATTGGGCAGACCTTATATTGAACCGATTTATCCTTTAAGAATGACCGACTTGAAAGATGCGTTTATCCGCTTGCCTTATGGCAAACAATCGACTAGGCCTATGTTTCTCCGGCCGCAAGACCCAGGCAGATTTAACTACGACCGTGCCCGGGAAAAAAATGATATTGACGAGTAAGCAAGACGTAGTGGGAGGGATTTGATGAAAACAAATATAAGTGAAAAATCCCAAGTTTCTCCGGTTATGACTTTATTCCTTATTCATGCTATGCAGGTCGGGGTCGGTATCCTAGGCTTTGAACGGTATATTTCTGCCATTGCCGGCCATGATGCCTGGATGGCAGTCATTACTACCGGTATCAGCACTCATATTGTTCTATGGATCATGTACCGACTTTTGGAGAAAAGTAGTGGCGGTGATCTTATCGCACTTCAACAGGAGCTTTTCGGGAAGTATATCGGCTGGGGACTTAACTTTTTAGTTCTCATCTATTTCCTGAGTTTTGTATTAACCATATTAAGAACATACATTGAGGTCATCCAAGTTTGGATTTTCCCGGAATTTTCAGTGTGGGCACTCGGCTTTATCATCCTTCTATTAGCCCACAGTTTCGTTATTGGCGGCTTTCGAACGGTGACCGGCATCTGTTTCTTGAGTTTTATATACGGTGCTCCATTATTTATTGTAAAATATTTCCCGTTGCAGTACGCCAATTTTAGCAATCTCATGCCGATTATGGAGCAATCACCTCTTGCCATATTAAAGGCGACAAAAGTCATGACACTAAGTTTCTTAGGATTTGGTCTTTTTATGCTGTATTATCCATTCATTAAACGGCCGAAGCAGTCAAAGAAATGGGCCCACTTTGGTCTGCTGACCACGACCTATACATATTTAGTAACAGCACTCGTTTCATATGTCTACTTCAGTCAAGGACAATTAAAGCATACGATTTGGTCAACATTATCATTATGGAAAATCGTCAGTTTTCCAGTCTTTGAACGATTTGAATATGTCGGTATCACCATTTGGCTATTTGTTGTCCTTCCGAATATATGTCTCGGGATTTGGGCGGTCACACGGGGTGCCAAACTCTTGTTTTCTGTAAGACAAAAAATCATCATACCCACTGTCTTAATCATCCTGTTTATTTCTAATGGCCTTTTTCAAAACCGTATCCAAGTTGACACTCTGAACAGTTTGATTTCAACAGTTGGTTTTTACTTTCTCTATGTTTATATTCCTTTCATATTCATTTACCAATGTGTCCTGTTAAAAGTGAGGAAGCCATCATGAAAATTAAAAAGTTATGTTTGCCAATACTTTTATTATTCATACCGACCGGCTGCCTGCATTCTACTGTCATTGATGACATCAGGCTCGTTCAGGCCATCGGTTATGATTATGTCGGAGATGATTTGGTTTTAAGCACGGTCGCCGTCCCTAACTACACCATGGGAGGGGGAGAAAGCGGCGGAGGACCCAGTTCCTCAGCGACAACGGATTCGTTTTCAGTCATCTCTCACACTGGTAAGGCGATCCCGACAAAAATGCAAACGAAGGCACAACAACCTTTAAAGCTTGGCAAAGTGAATACCATATTATTTGATGAAGATTTAGCCAAGCATGGCATAGATGATTTTGTCGATTATCTCAATCGCGACCCTGTAATTGGCCGAAAACTTTACTTAGCTGTCGTTGACGGCAGCACACAGGAATTGCTTTCCGGCCAATATGAAGAGAGTCAAGCCGTCTCCATTTATTTAAATGATTTGATAAAACAAAACATCAAATATAATTTGCCTAGAATGAACTTGCATGAATTCCTATATAGTTATTTTGGGCAAGGCAAAGATCCAATACTGCCGATTTTGAAGAAATCAGGTGATCATATTGAAATTACAGGGATTGCCCTATTTAGAAATGGGAAATATGTTGGCAAGATTCCCATCCCTAATAAGACTTTTATTTTTAAACTCATGTCTCAGCCTTTTGAAGGGGGTGCATACGAATTTTATTTGAAAAATAATCCATCAGCATATATTTCAGTCCTAAATACGGGTTCCAAAGTGACATATAGCGTTAAAAACGGTAATAGTGCTTCACCGGATATTCTTATCCACGTCAAAATGAAAGCTATCATTACAGAGGCACCTCTAAGGTCAAACCCAAAAGAATATATTAATAAAATATCTAAGGCAATGGAAAAGGACATTGAAAAACAAGGTGAACAATTGGTGGAAAAGTTCCAAAAGATGAGTGTTGATCCCCTTGGTTTGGGTGCTAAGACGAGAAGTCAAACAAGAGGCTGGGATTTTGAGAAGTGGAAGGATCATTATCCCAATGCTGATGTGAAGCTGAAGGTTGACATTCAAGTTAAGCAAACAGGCATCACCGAGTAATAATACTATTTACTGCAATCAAGACTGAATGACTTATCCTTTTTTGGAAATAGTAAAAAAGATGCATTTCTAAGGAGGACCGAAAATGACTGAAAATCATATACCTTTGACCTCGTCCGAAATAGCTTCTCTTTGGACATCTTATTTAAATAACACAATGAGCCATTGTATCATGGGTTATTTTTTGGAAACAGTGGAGAATGCCGACATAAAACCGATAGTGGACTATTCATATCAATTAACCAAGGAGCATACCACTTTTCTAAAGAACACTTTTTCTAAAGAAAACTTTGCAATGCCCGTCGGTTTTACCGACTCGGATGTTAATTTTAAGGCTCCTCCGCTCTATTCTGACGAATTTATCCTTGAATATATAAATCAGATGGCAAAGGTCGGAACATTTGTATATGGCGGTTTCTTGGCCATGAGTACTAGGAAGGACCTGAGAGAACATTTTTCTGCCTGTCTAGCCGGAACCATTAACTTATATAATTTGGGTACGGATGTCAGCTTGGAAAAAGGCCTCTATACTAGACCTCCGACCATCCCCGTACCATGCCAAGCTGATTATATTGACAACAAGTCCTATCTTAGCGGACTCAACCCCTTTAGTGAGAAGAGACCGCTAAATGCCATTGAGATTTCCCATCTTTTCCTTAATATTGAAACAAACCTCTTGGGGAGTTTACTGTGCACCAGCTTTGCTCAAACGGCTAAGGATGAACACGTGAGGAAGTTCATGGTAAGGGGCAAAGACATCTCGAAGAAACATATTAAAGTTTTTGGTGAGACATTATTGAAAAGTGAGATTGAGCCCCCAATGGCATCATCATCAACATGCCTGACTGCTTCAACGATTGCCCCATTTTCCGATAAACTGATGATGTTTCATATCGACTTCTTAAGTGCCGGAGGAATGGGGAACTATTCAACCGCTGGCGCTGCAAGCCAGCGCACTGATGTCATCTTAAATTATCAGAGGTTAGCAATAGAAATCGGCAACTTTGCTAAAGACGGCGCGGATATAATGATAAAAAATAACTGGATGGAGCAGCCTCCATGTGCACCTGACCGGGATAAGCTGATAAATCAACCTAAATAATTAAAAAGAGAAGGTTAACTATTCACCTTCTCTCCTTTTATGGCTTTATTGTTGATTATATTGGGGTTCTTGGCCTTGTATATACTGAAGGCGTTGATTCAAGCCGTCCAATATGGTTTGTTGGGATTGGGCCATTGCTTGGTAGGCCTGCTTCGCATTTTGATCCTGTGTTTCTAAAGCAAAGCTATGAAGGTTGGCTAATGTGCTTTCACAGCTTGCAATTGACTGTTGGATTTTATTTGCAACTGTCATATAAATCACCTCCCCTATTAACATGTCTTTAGAAAAACGGAAATATGTAATGATGGCGGGGGTTCATTTATTTTATTTATTTGGAAATATAGGGTATAATAATAGTAATACCTAGAAAGGGGATCATTGATATGGCGTTTAATAAAGGCCCGCAAGAACCGGTTCCTGAAGCTGAAACTAATGTTTGGTCCTGCACAAGCGAAAGCTGTTCAGGCTGGATGAGAGACGATTTTTCATTTGAGGACCATCCAAAATGCCCCCTATGCCAAGCCGAGATGGTGAAGGAAGTCAGGGTGTTACCCGTATTGGATTAACTCACATCGTTTGATATTATTTATAAAATGCAAGTAGCGCCATTCCATACTCGCGGAAATGGCGCTTTTTGTGCATTATCAAGCCTTATTTCATTTTGTTGTCGATTAGCGCTTCGATATCTTTCATAAGGGCTTTGTTGTTCTCGACAATTATTTTTTCCAGCCCAATTCGCAGCTGATCGATTGTTATCGTGTCACCGCTTTTTAAAATATATTTATCAAGCAAACGTTCCAAAGCAATAGGGTCAATGCCAATATTCTTTTCTTCCATATGTATCATCTCCTCTCAGTTATTATTCCCTCTTTTAATACGTAAATAAACATACTTAAGCTTATGCATTTTCATCCAGGGGATTTGCGTCCTCATTTCGATTTATGCGTCTTCATCTGGGGGATTTGCGTCCTCTTTCGATTATGCGTCTTCATCCGGGGATTTGCGTCCTCATTTCGATTTATGCGTCTTCATCTAGGGATTTGCGTCCTCATTTCGATTTATGCGTCTTCATCTAGGGATTTGCGTCCTCATTTCGATTTATGCGTCTTCATCTAGGGATTTGCGTCTTCATCTAGGGATTTGCGTCCTCATTTCGATTTATGCATCCAAATGCGATCCTTAAGCCTAAAAAGGACTTTTGACCTTCACATAGAATGTTTTATACTGAGATGTGAAAGGAGGATGGCACATGGACATTTACCAATTTGAAAAAGTGGCCGGCAAAAAAATCACCCGCTTTGGCTCTGATTTTAATATGGCAAAAATTGTGGATGCTCAAGGTTCAATCCATATCGGGATGATGTTTCTCGGCGAAAATGGCTTAATTGGTGAGCACGAAGCTGTTGTTCCTCAGCTGTTCCTGGTTATTCAAGGGGAGGGCTGGGTTTACGGTGCGGGAAAAGAAAGAATGAAGATCACCGCCGGAGAAGCAGCCTTTTGGCATAAAGGAGAAAGTCACAGCTCTGGAACGGAGTCAGGGTTAACAGCGCTTGTCATCGAATCCGACGCATTGGATCCGCAAGCTATCATGGCCAAACTAAAAATAAAAGAATGAAGAGAAAATATGCTGACCGGCCGGGATGGGGCAGGATTTTAGATAAGACGATTGTTCTGCAGCACGATAAAGGCGACACATACGTCCATCTGTCATTGGTTAAAGTTCGAGACCCCTTGTTTGTCACTTATGGTGAAACAAAGTTAAAGATTGTAGATCATAACTTTACCTGGTTAGAATTTTTTCCGAAAAATGAAGGGTTCGTCATAACTGCTATGTTTGACGACAATCATCAGCTCATCCAATGCTATTTCGATATTATTCATCAAATTGGAATAGGGGAAAATGGCATCCCTTGGTTTGATGATCTGTATCTGGCCGTTGTCTTACTACCGAATCATAAGATAATTCTGCTTGATGAGGATGAACTTGATGACGCTTTAGAAGCTGGTGTCATCACAAAGAAAATGCATCAAAAAGCCTGGAAAAATGCTAAGAGTTTACTCCATTTCCTTGACCTGCATCCTGATTACTACATAAAGCTAGCCCAAGATCTGCTTTCCAAATTCAATGACATAGAGGAGGAATTATCATGACAGTATCACTCATTCCCATGACACAAAATGATTTCGCACAGTATACCTCATCCGCTATCAAGGAATATGCAGATGAAAAGGTGAAGGCTGGCACGTGGACGATTGATGAGGCTCTTACAAAATCGAGCCGGGAATATCAACGTTTATTGCCTGATGGTATGGACAGCCATCATCAATATTTATATGTGATAGCGGATAGCGAAGGGCGGAAAATAGGCTGGCTGTGGTATAAATTTGATGAAAGGCACCCGCAAAAGGAAGCATTCATATTTGACTTCAAAATATTTGAGGAAAAACAAGGCTTAGGATATGCCAAAGCGGCGTTAAGAGCGTTGGACGATCTTGCTGTCAAAAGGGGGATAAAGAAAATCAGTCTCCATGTCTTTTCACATAATAAAAGGGCCATATATCTATATGAAAAGCTTGATTATAAGGCAACTGATATTAATATGTCAAAATGGCTTGAGTGACTTCGCGCATAAAGAATAAAATTCCCCCACATTCAGCACCTTAATAGTGGAGGTGTTGTTAAATGACACATGAAAAAGAATTCCGGGCTCCCCGCGGTAAAACGGCATCAAGCGTGAATCCGCAAGGCCATAGCGAGGATGTCGCCGATCAACGGCCAAAGTCACAGCTTGAAGACAGAGCAAAAAAGAAAAATACCAAAGTTTAAAACCGCGGTGAACCCGCGGTTTTCCTTATGGACGCGACGTTTTTCCTGGGCGGCGCGCGTATATTCTCCGGGGCGCGCATATATTCCCGGCGGCGCGCATATATTCCCAGTGGCGCGCGTATATTCCAGAGGCGGCGCGCATGTCCCCATTTTTATTTTCTTTTAGGTAGTGTACAATAAAATGACTTGATTAATTAAAGGGGACATCACATGTTTGATCCGACTGTATTTGAGAATTTGAAGGTCGTTTTAGAGGGAGCTGTATATGAATTAGATCTGAGTGAAGTTATCGCGATTACCAATCGGACAAACATCATTGATCTGGCTAAAATGAACCGGGCCTATGGCTTATCTTTTGTTAGGGAAAATGGAACAGCTGAAGCGAGCCTGCTTATTGAGGCAAGCACCCAGACACTGTCAGCGGAAATCCTTGAGGAGGATTCAAAGAATGCTGCCTGTGATTTCAGCATAACATTTCATCTGCACATACAGCATCCGAAAAACGATTGCGAAGCCATCCTTTTTCTTATAAATAAATATTGGCGGCCATACCGTCCAGCCGTCACCCAGAACCTCTCACAGACTTACGGCGATGATCAGCATCTTTTCAAAAATGACGTCACACTTCTCTTTAAAGAAGGCATTGATGAGTCCAACATTGACGATATCCAAATGCTCCTTACCGCTGTGTTGGCGACCTTAGATGGCCTCGACCACAACTTTCCGCCAAAAAAGCAACCCAAATAATTTTAAAGGCAGCCCGTTTGATAAAACGTGGCTGCCTCTTATTTTTCAAACAACATCATAACCCTGATCTTCGATAGCTTCTTTCATTTGATCAAAAGATACTTTACCATCATGGAAAGTGACATCGACCTTGCCATTATCAAGATGGACCTTTACCTCTGATACACCGCTGAGCTCTTTTAAGGCATTCGTAACAGCCGCTTCGCAATGTCCGCAAGTCATGCCTTTCACATTAATTGTTGCTTTTTCCATAGTTGGATCCCCTTTCACAATTCTTTTAATTTTACACGCTTTAATCGCAATGCATTAGTCACTACTGAGACGGAACTAAATGCCATCGCCGCGCCGGCAACCCATGGTGCCAGGAGTCCAAGCGCCGCAATCGGAATGCCTATCGCATTGTAAAACAGCGCCCAGAATAGGTTTTGGCGAATGTTTTTCATTGTTTTACGGCTCAAGTCAATCGCTTTTGGGATATGAGCCAAATCACCGCTCATCAACATAATATCGGCCGTTTCAATGGCAACATCCGTACCCGTGCCAATCGCCATGCCGATATCGGCTTGTGCCAATGCCGGAGCATCATTGATGCCGTCCCCGACCATCGCCACCTTAAGCCCTTTATCCTGCAGCATTTTGACTTTATCCGCTTTGTCGCCCGGAAGCACTTCGGAAAAAACATGCTTAATACCGGCTTCATCGGCAATCGCTTCCGCCGTCCTTTTATTATCCCCTGTGATCATATAGACATCAAGTCCAAGCGCTTTTAATTGTCTGATCGCCAAACTTGAGGAGTGTTTGATCCTGTCAGCCACAGCGACAAGTCCGCTGATTTTGCCATCAAATGCAATAAGCATCGCGGTCTTGCCTTCGGATTCTAATTTAATCATCTGGTCGACGATTTCCCTATATGAAATGGCTTCTCTGTCAAGCAAACGGCGTGTACCGATTAAAAGCCGTTTACCGTCATATTCTGCTTGAATACCATAGCCTGGTATTGCCTCAAATGATCTGATCATCAACTTTTCAACAGCCTGTTCCTTGCTGTAATCTATTATTGCTTGTGCAAGCGGATGCTCACTTGACTTTTCAGTAGCGGCCACAAGAGCTAACAGCCTTTTTTTATTTCCCTCATCAAGTGCAATGAAATCAGTCACCTCGGGCTTACCATTTGTAATAGTCCCTGTTTTGTCCATTAATATAACATTCAGGGATTGTGTCGATTCTAAATATTCTCCTCCTTTGAAAAGAATGCCAGCCTCAGCACCCTTCCCAGTTCCCACCATAATGGAGGTTGGTGTTGCCAAACCTAGTGCACAAGGGCAGGCAATCACAAGTATAGCGATAGCGACTTCCAAAGCCCTGGATAAGTCGCCAGGAGAAGCGAAGATAAGCCAAATGGCAAAGACAATGACAGCGATCGCGATAACAATCGGTACAAAGATACCTGAAATAACATCGGCCATTCTTTGTATCGGCGCCTTTGACCCTTGGGCTTCTTCAACAATTTTAATAATCCCCGCAAGGGCAGTGTTCTTGCCGACCTTTTCTGCTTCGATTTGCAGCGTCCCATTTTTATTGATCGTAGAACCAATCACTCTGTCGCCGACCGTTTTTTCAACCGGAAGAGATTCACCGGTAATCATCGATTCATCAACTGAGGATTTCCCCTCAACAACTACCCCGTCAACAGGAATTTTTTCTCCAGGCTTGACAAGCAATAAGTCACCTACCTGGACCTCTTCGACTGGAATTCGTAATGCTTCTCCGTCTCTTATTACCGTCGCTTCTTTCGCCTGAAGATCAAGCAACTTTTTGATCGCTTCCGTTGTCCGTCCTTTAGCCCTAGCCTCAAACAATTTACCTAATAAGATCAAAGTGATCAAAATCGCACTTGTTTCAAAATACAAATCCGGCCGTGACACTCCGCCTGTCTGGTAACGGACAAGCTCCGCAACACTATAAAAATAGGCTGCCGAAGTTCCCATGGCAACAAGGACATCCATGTTTGCACTTTTGTTTTGCACAGCGCGTGCGGCCCCGACATAAAACGGCCAGCCGATATAAAACTGAACAATGGTTGCTAAAACAAATTGGAACCAAGGATTCATGAACAGTTCGGGAACCGGAAGCCCCGAATCAAAAGGTAAATGGGCGGCCATTGTATATAAAAGCGGCAGCGATAAAATAATTGAAATGATCAGCTTGCGTTCTTTTTCCCTTATTTCCTTTTTCTTATAATCTTCTTGACCTTTTTTATCCTTTTTTAAAACCGCTTCATACCCAAGTTTTTTCACCTTATCCATGATATCGTCAACCGACACGACCCCTTGCTCGTATTGTACGACACCAGATTCAGTCGCCAAATTAATGCTCGCTTTTGAAATGCCAGTTAATCTGCTCAATCCTTTTTCGATCCGCGCAGCACATGCAGCACAAGTCATGCCGCGAATAGCAAACTCCGTCTTCTCCGTTCTAACGCCGTAACCAAGCTTCTCAACTTTGGCAACAATATCATTCAATGTCGCTTTGTCCTCCTCAACGCTGATCTTGGCACTTTCTAGGGCTAGGTTAACGTTTGCCTCGACGCCGTCCATTTTGTTAAGGACTTTTTCGATCCGGGAAGAACACGCAGCGCATGTCATACCAGTGATGCCAAGCTGCCATTCCTTTTTTTGGGCCATTGTTTCACCCCACTCAACATTATTTTGAAAATTGCTGGATGACCTTCATGAGCTCATCAATATGATGAACACCCGCGCCTTCCTTCATTGCCGAAGCCACACAGCTTTTGGTATGCCGCTCTAATAAAGAATACCCTGCCTTTTTTAATGCAGCTTGTATCGCGGAAATCTGAATAAGAATATCCACACAATACCTGTCATCCTCCACCATTTTTTGCAGGCCTCTCACTTGACCTTCCACACGTTTCAGCCGATTAATAACCTTTTGCTTCTCCGCCTCTGTTCGCGGCACAAGCGGTTTCTTTTCAGGCTGCATCTCTATATCTGTCCGTTGTTCGCCGTGGGTCATTATCATCACACCTTTATTGGTTTTACACCCATTATACCCCCCTATAGTATAACAATGCAAGTTTAAAGCCCATTTAGCAAATGGACCTTATGTCTTTATTTAAAAGAAAAGCAGCTTTATGGCCATGCCCACAACCGCAACAACAAGGAACACCCTAATCAGTTTTTCCCCTTTGCTTACAGCCAGGCTTGACCCGATCCATCCCCCAATGGACATCCCAACAGCTAACGTCACACCAAGCAGCCAGTTCACTTCGCCATGATAAATAAAGATCAACAGGGAAACGAGGACATAAACACCGCTGACAAAGGTTTTTATCGCGTTAGAACGAACGAGTGACAGGCCAAAGATAGCAGTCAAGGCAGTAATCATAAAAAAGCCTGCTCCTGCTTGAATAAATCCTCCGTAAATGCCAATAAAGAAAAACACAAGTATCGCAATAATAAGCCGCCATTTGCTGTTTTCCTTGTCTTTCTTTTTTTGAGAAAGTCTTTTGCTCGGGTTCCATAAAATAAATATGACCGTGATGACCATCATAATGGCAAGGACTGTGTTGAACAGCTTGTCGGAGATTGTAATGGCAAGATTAGCCCCTACAATCGCCCCTATTATTCCGGGTATGGCAAGCACCGGTCCTAATTTCTTATCAAAATAACCCTTACGATAAAAATTAGTTGTTGCCGTCATGCTCATGACGACTATGGCGATTCTGTTTGTCCCATTTGCGACTGACGATGGCAGCCCCAGGAATATTAAAACAGGCAGCGTCAGCAGAGAACCGCCTGCCGCCATCACATTAATGATTCCAGCAACAATACCAGTGGCCAGAATCAAAACAACTTCAGTAAATACCGACATGTTTCTAACATCCTTTATTTCCTATTATTTTTCCTTGTTCTATAAAAAGCTGCATTAACTTCTCCGCCTATGATTAGCATGATGCCAGTAAGAAAAAGCCAAATCATTAGCACGATGACAGTGCCAAGGCTGCCGTAAGTTGCTGAATAATGGCTGAAATGACTAACATAGAAGGCAAAGCCTAATGAGATGGCTTGCCAGCCGATGGTAGCCGCTACTGCTCCGGTTAAGCCTTCCCGGAAATTAAACGTTTGGTTGGGAGCGAAGTGATATAAAACCATAAGCGTTAAAACCATAATAATAATCGCAGCCACCCACCGCAAAACATTGATTAACGAAACTACTGAATCAGGAATGTAGATGAAATGTTGTATAAATTCTAAAATATAATGACCGAAAATAGGCAATGCAAGTGTGATAACAATGATGAAAATTAATGCCAAGGTTAATCCAAGAGCCATCAATTTGACTCTAATAAATGAACGGGTTTCGTCGACACCATAGGTGCGATTAAGCGCCCGAATGAGAGCGTTCGTTCCGCTTGATGCCGACCACAAAGCGGCGATGATCCCAAAAGACAAGATACCGCCGTTTGGATGGTCCAAATAAGCCGTCACATTTCCTTCAATAAGCTGGCTCGTATCCCCCGGGGCATAGCTATCGATCATTTGGACAATCATATCTTGCGGCAAAGAAAGAAACGGGATTAATGAAATAATAAATAATAGCATTGGAAAAAGGGATAGTAAGAAATAATAGGCAAGTGCCGCCGCCATATCACAAACGCCATCTTCCTGCACATCTTTTAAAACTTGATTAAAGACCTTTTTCTTTCGCATCCATCCTCCTCCTCACCTATGACATGATTTCCCTTAATGCGTCATGAGTAAACGAAGGGTGATGTTTGGCCTTTACATATCCAATAGCTTTTTCACTTCTGCAAGAATGGTCGGCCAAGCCTCGGATTCCGGGTCTATCAATTTGTAGTGCTCGGCAGAAGGCATCTCAATTAGCCCGGCATTGTCACCCGACTCCTTGGCAGCTTGTATGTAATGATGACTGATCCCAACGGGGACTTCAATATCAAGGGAACCATGAATGAGCACCTGCTGGATGCCGATGGGCAGCAATTGAATCGGTGAGGCTTGTGCATAACGTTCAGGAACATCCTTTGGAGACCCTTCAAGAAAATCTTTTACTGGGTCGTTCTCCCCTCTTAACTCATGCACCTCTTGCATTAACGCCAGATCGCTCACGCCGGCAAGGCTTATTGCTCCGCATAATTTAATTGGAGCAGGGGAGACATTCAGTTCACTATCTTCAGGAAGATTATGGCGCCCGGCAAGCCAAAGGGCTAAATGACCTCCCGCTGAATGGCCGATTGTTATCACCCGATCCAAGTCAATATTAAAATCATTTTGGAGCTTCGGAAGATAATCTGTGGCACGTGCCGCATCGATCAGGGTTCCGGGCCAGCCGCCGGCATGTCCAACTCTCCGGTATTCAATATTCCATGTCGCAATACCCTTAGCCGTTAATGCTTCGCAAAAGTCATCCATCAAATCCAGACCATAGGCTGAGCGCCAAAAGCCACCATGTATGACGACTGCCACAGGAAATGGCCCGACTGAATCAGGCAAACGCAAATCGCCATATTGAAAGTCTTTATCGCCGTAATATTTTCGTTTTTTCATTGATGTCATCCTATCCTTTTTTGAAATAATGTCTCGAGTGGCATGTCGATGCACGCAAAGTTTGGGGAAGTGATGATATCATCCGTATTTAATACTTTTAAAAGCCGCAATTGACCGCTCTCCAATATGAACTGTTCTAGCAGCCGATAAATTGGGTCTATAATCCAATACTCCTTTACACCATAACGTTGATAGACAGTTTTTTTATCAATCTTATCTTTTTTTGCCGTCGATGGTGACAAGATCTCTACAATTAAGTCAGGAGCACCCTCAATCGCTTTATCCTTAATAATTGGTTGCCGTTCCCTTGATATAAAGACAAAATCGGGCTGTAACACATATTCATTGGAAAAAATGACATCTACAGGTGCAAATAAGAAGTCTCCTGCCTTAGAACAATGTTTCTCAAATGTCTTAGTTAAAAAACGCAGAATTCTTTGATGTTCGACAAGCGGTGCCGGTTCCATGACATTTAATTCGCCATTAATAAGTTCATATCGTCTCCCATCATCGGGCATCCCTAGATAATCATCATACGTCAGGCCGCGTGTCATCATATCCCCACCTTTACCGAAAATACGTTCCAAAATAAATATATCATGTATCAGATTTATTGGACAATCTATGATAAGGAAAAAGGAACAGACGCGAAAAGCCTTCTGTTCCTTTTCATAACTTACTATTTATTCCACTGGTGTGACTGCTTCTGTCAGTGCCAGCTCCAGTTCCTCGATATATCCGGCTCTTTGTTCATCTGACCAGCCAAAACGGTCTGACATGTAACGAATCACCGCTTCCTTCCATGTCTTTACCCATTGAATATGGAAGAGGGTTGCTCCCCGCCGGCGGGTGAAATAGTCGACTGGCGTGACAACCATCTCATTCTCGATCCCATAAATGACTGTTGCCAATATGTCAGCTGGCAAGCCGTATCTTTTTGCAGTATCTTTATTATCCTTGGCAATGTCAAAAATCCATTCGGCATTGGACCCATATTTTTCTGCAATCGCTTTTGCTTCTTCATCACTGAAGCCTTCATGAACACCTTTTTTCACCATTTCTCCAATAAAATCTTCGAAATGGCCGGATCCGCCGACATCACCTCCAGAAAGCTTGATGATGTCTGTCATGCACCTTCCAAATTCTCTGCCGTCTTCTTCATGCAGCTGTTGGCTGACAAGATCAACAACGCGTTCGGCCATCTTCCTGTACCCTGTTAGTTTACCGCCAGCGATCGTAATCAGATTCGAATTGGATACAAAGATCTCGTCTTTCCTGGAAATTTCCGATGGTGACTTTCCTTCCTCATGAATCAGCGGTCGAACCCCCGCCCAGCTTGATTCCACATCTTCAGCCGTCAGCTTCATCGTCGGGAACATGCCATTGATAGCCTCAAGAAGATAGTCACGGTCAGTACTTGTCATCCGGGGGTTGACCGGTTCATCTTTGTAAGTTGTGTCAGTTGTGCCAATATAGACCTTGCCTTCTCTCGGAATCGCAAAAATCATCCGCCCGTCGCCATTTGTTGTATCAAAATAAATCGCCTGGTCCATTGGAAAACGCCCGCCGTCAATGACAATGTGGATCCCTTTTGTCAGATGAAGGTATTTTCCTTTTTTCGAATGATCAATCTCTCTTAAATCATCGACCCACGGACCCGTAGCATTTACAACCTTCTTCGCGTAGATCTTATAAGTCTCATTTGTCAATAGATCCACTGCCTTGACACCAACGAGCTTTCCTTTGTCATCGTAAAGCAAGTCTTCCGCTTTCGTATAGTTCACGGCAGTCACACCCCGCGATACCGCCCCTTTCATCACTTCGATGGTCAGTCTGGCGTCATCTGTCCGGTATTCGACATAATATCCTCCGCCCTGAAGTCCTTCTTTTTTCAACATCGGCTCTTTCTCAAGTGTTTCTTCGCGGCTGAGCATCGTTCGGCGTTCATGCCTTCTTACCTTTGCCAAGAAATCATAGACTTTCAATCCAATGGACGTCGAAAATTTACCGAATGTCCCCTCTTTATAAATCGGCAGCAGCATCCACTCCGGTTGGGTGACATGCGGGGCATTTTCATAGACAATCGCCCGTTCTTTGCCGACTTCAGCTACCAGCTTTACTTCAAATTGCTTCAAATAACGCAATCCCCCGTGTACTAGCTTTGTCGATCGGCTTGACGTTCCCGCGGCAAAATCCTGCATATCAATAACGCCGGTTTGGAGTCCTCTGCTACTCGCATCCAAGGCGATCCCGGCTCCGGTAATCCCTCCGCCAACCACCAAGAGATCCAGTTGTTGATCTTCCATCTTATTTAGGTTTTCAGTCCTCTTAAGCCCGGAAAAAACCATATCCTTTCACCTCTATAAAAATATATTTTTTTATTAATGCAAAAGAAAGAGACCAAAATACACCTATTACTCTGTCCGGTATGGTCCGCATCAAAGCATAGGGTATAATGGTCTCTCAAATGTTCTCTTGACCGTTATTAACTTACCCTTATTATACCGCAGAAAGCCGTTTTTGCAAAGGATTAACCCTATGTTTTCAACATCGACCGTCTTTTTCTTATTCCCCTGATTAAACTTTTCATCCAAAAATGAAAAGGATTAATTATTTTACTGGGAGTATATGGATGGTTGGCATCAACGTTTCCAAAAGGAAAAAGGAGGAAAAACCCCTCACCGCCGTACCCAGTCCACGGGCACGAATAACCCCTATTCGTTACCGCAGAAGCGCTTTTTCCCAGTTCATGGGCACGAATAGCTCCTATTCGTTACCGCAGAAGCGCCTTTTCCCGGTTCACGGTAACGAATAGCTCCTATTCGTTACCGCAGAAGCGCCTTTTCCCGGTTCATGGGCACGAATAACTCCTATTCGTTACCGCAGAAGCGCTTTTTCCCGGTTCATGGGCACGAATAACTCCTATTCGTTACCGCAGAAGCGCTTTTTCCCGGTTCACGGGCACGAATAGCTCCTAATCGTTACCGCAGAAGCGCTTTTTCCCGGTTCATGGGCACGAATAACTCCTATTCGTTACCGCAGAAGCGCCTTTTCCCGGTTCACGGGCACGAATAGCTCGTATTCGTTACCGCAAAGGCGCTTTTTTCCAATTCACGGGCACGATTGCTGTAAAAAAGCAAAAGAAGCCCTTGAACCTTGAAATATCCGGGGAGATCTCCGCACTATATAAGGTTCAAAAGCTTCTTATGATGTTTATGTTAACTTTTTCCGGTATATCAAATGCCCCCCTGTCTTAATGGGCATTTGTTATCATTTTTAAAGAATGCTGTTATTTAAAAGCCTGCGCTGCCTTAACCGCTGTCTTCCAGCCGGTGTACAATGCTTCACGCTTGCCCTCTTCCATAGCGGCTTTGAAGGTTTGATCGATTTTCCAGTTATTCGAAATCGCATCGCGGTTTTTCCAGAAGCCGACGGCAAGACCCGCGAGATATGCCGCTCCTAACGCCGTTGTTTCACTAATATTTGGCCGGTCCACAGACACGCCAAGAAGGTCGCTCTGGAACTGCATGAGGAAATTGTTTGAGACTGCCCCGCCGTCAACGCGAAGTGTCTTCAATCCAATGCCTGAGTCTGCCTCCATCGCATCGAGGACATCTTTCGTTTGGTAGGCCAGGGATTCCAGTGTGGCGCGAATGACATGCTCCTTACCCGTCCCGCGTGTCAAGCCGAAAACCGCACCCCTTACATCACTGTCCCAATAGGGTGTTCCGAGACCGACGAATGCTGGAACAACATAGACACCATCTGTTGAATCAACTTTTGCAGCAAATTCCTCACTTTGGGGTGCACTATCAATGATCTTCAAGCCGTCACGCAACCACTGAATCGCTGATCCAGCGACAAAGATGCTGCCTTCCAACGCGTATTCTACTTTGCCATCCAATCCCCAGGCAATGGTTGTCAAAAGGCCGTGCTCTGAACGAACAGCTTCTTCCCCTGTGTTCATCAACATAAAGCAGCCCGTGCCATATGTGTTTTTCGCCATCCCTTTTTCGAAGCACGCCTGCCCGAATAAGGCGGATTGCTGGTCACCTGCAACGCCTGCAATCGGCACCTCTTCACCGAAGAAATGATAATCAATCGTATTGGCGTATATTTCTGAGGACGGCCGTACTTCTGGCAGCATTGATTTCGGCACATCGAGAATCTCAAGCAGCTCATCGTCCCACTTAAGATCATAAATGTTATACATTAGGGTACGTGAGGCGTTAGAATAATCAGTGACATGTGCTTTGCCGCCGGAGAGCTTCCAAATCAGCCACGTATCCATTGTGCCGAACAGCAGATCGCCTTTTTCTGCCCGTTCTCGCGCCCCTTCAACATTCTCCAATATCCATTTGACCTTGGTCCCTGAGAAATAGGCATCGATTAAGAGACCTGTTTTATTTTTAAATAGATTATTGTAGCCATTATTCTTAAGCTCTTCGCAAATGTCAGCTGTTTGTCTTGATTGCCAAACAAGGGCATGATAGACCGGTTTCCCAGTATTTTTATCCCATAAAAGCGTCGTTTCCCGCTGATTTGTAATCCCGATCCCAGCAATTTCTTTTGGAGACACCTCTGCTGTTGAAAGGACTTGGGCAATGACTGCCAAAACCGACGCCCAAATCTCGTTGCCATCATGTTCAACCCAGCCTGGCTTTGGAAAATGCTGAGTGAATTCCTTTTGAGCAATCTTGACAATCTCTGCCTTCTGGTTAAATAAAATCGCCCGCGAGCTTGTAGTCCCTTGATCGATAGCAAGAATGTATTTTTTCTCCACTTTATATCTCCCCTTTTATTTAGTATTAATAGATTCTTGTTCTGTGTAACGCCTTGCAGGTATTTTCTTTTCGGTTACATAGGCGGCAACAATAACTAAAAGCATAATGATTGCGACAATCCAAAAGCTTGTTGTGAATTCCCCAAGAAACATCGACTGATAAAATAACGCGCCAAACATGCCTCCAAGAATCGGTCCGACTACTGGAATCCAAGCATATGGCCAGTTCGAACTGCCTTTTCCCGCAATCGGCAAGACGGCGTGAGCGATTCTTGGGCCCAGATCACGGGCGGGGTTGATCGCATACCCGGTTGTACCCCCAAGTGATAAGCCGATCGCAAAAATGAGAAACCCGACGATCAGCGGATTTAAGCCCTCTGTAAATTCATTAGCACCTATAGATAGAAGACCTAATACCAAAACAAAAGTACCGATAATTTCGCTTAGCAGGTTCGAAAAGGTATGAGGAATGGCAGGACCTGTGGAAAAAACACCCAACTTAGCAGCTGGATCCTTCGTTGCTTTCCAATGCGGTAAATAATGCAGATATACGATACATGCACCAAGAAAAGCGCCAATCATTTGCGCTGTAATAAACGGCACAACTTTTGCCCAAGGCAGCTCACCGACCATGGCAAATCCGATAGTCACAGCAGGGTTAATATAGGCGCCGCTAAATTTTCCGACGGCATAAACAGCGATAGCAACAGCAAACCCCCAGCCGAATGTTATCACAATCCACCCTGAATTTTGCGCGTTCGATTTATTTAAATTAACCCCCGCACAAACACCCGCTCCTAGAATAACTAAAATCATTGTACCAATAAGTTCTCCCAAAAATGCAGACAATGTCTTCTCCTCCTTAAACTAAAAAACCCATAACCAATCGGCCATAAATATGCATCATATTATGGCGGGCTATGAGTTCTCATCATCTCAATCTCATTTTATTAACTTAATATACAAATTATCACACATGTGAAAGCGGTGTCAAATCAAAATAATTATTTTATAGAATAGAAACGGATTAAATTTTAAAAGGCCATAGGCTTTTTAACGACGTAGTCACGGCTGAAGCACCGGCTTTAAAGGCATGATCGACATCTTCCTTGGAACGAATCAACCCGCCTGCAATTACAGGAATGCCCGTCCGGTCTTTAATCTCGGAGATCATGTTTGGCACGAGTCCCGGCAAAACTTCGATCACATCAGGGCGGACCCTTTCTAGTGAGCGATAACTTGTTTCAAGGGCCATTGAATCCAACAGAAATAAACGCTGAACTGTTATTAATCCTTTCTTTTTTGCAACGCTTAATACATTGGCCCGAGTGGAAATAATCCCTGCCGGATGGATATCTTGGCAGAGAAACTCAGCGGCATATTCGTCATTCTTCAAACCGTGAATTAAGTCAGCGTGCAGCAGCACACTCTTTTTACTGGCCCGGGCTAATTTAACCAATGGTTTAAGTTGGGCGATGTGACTATCCAAAATGACAATAAATTCAACAGATGTTCCCATCAGTTTCTCGAAATCCTTCATCTTGCGTACCGCAGGCAGCACACTTTGAGATTTAAACACCATGTTCTATTCACCACTTCCAATTCAAAAGACAATTTTAATATTTCCTCATTATCATAGGCTTAATTCAGATGACAATTCAAGCCCGAAAATGAAGGGAAATAAAAAAACCATCAGCCAAGAATACTTCGGTTGATGGTTTCGTTCTAATCCCAATTGTTATTGGTTTTCTTTTAACGGAACGACATGCATTGGTTTATCACCATTCGTTGTTGCTATAGATGCTTTAATTGTTTTAGCCAATTTAACGGGATCACCTGTGCCTTGCATATGGAGAAAATAAATCTTTGGTGTTTCTCCGATCATATGATTGTGAATAGCTGAGATATTAATACCTCCTTTACGCAAGGCATCGATCACATGGTTCACCTCGTTACCCAACAAGGCAAATTCACCTGTTATCGCTGTGGTGTTACCGACTTGTTCGAAATTCACCATGAATCCAAGCCCGGCGGCTTCCGCTTCAATCTTTTGTCCGTTACGGACTAGGCTTATATCCTTTCTTGGAATACTTAACCGACAGATATCACCTTGTTTTTTCACCTGGGTTTTAAAAATTTGACCCAGTTTCTCACATCCGTCAGGCGCCGCTGCATCCCCCGCTATATTAATGCTTAATACCCCTAACAAGATAAGAATTGAGAAAATAAGCCGGCATTTTTTCATTTTAATAACTCCTTGATAATTTTTCATGCCTCCCTATTTTCTCCTAATTGTTCTTCGTTTATGTCTATTTAAAAATTCATATAAGATTGACCGCCGTCAACATTAAGAGTGGCGCCAACAACCCAAGAGGCTCTTTCAGAGGCCAAAAAAGCGGCAACATCGGCAATTTCCTCAGCGCGGCCAAATCTTCCTGCTGGTATGTTTTCTTTTACAAACTGTTTCATTTTCTCCGGGTTTTCATCCAGCCGCTTTTGCCAGTTCCCTGTTGAATGTAATATTGACCCAGGGGCGACACCGTTGACACGGACACCGTCTTTAATGACTTCGTCAGCAAAACCTTTAGTAAAACTGATCAGCGCTGCCTTGGCATTATTATACGTGATTTTCCCGCCGCTCTCCCGTCCGAAGATGGAAGTAATATTTACAATACTGCCGCATGATTCGGTCATTTTCATCGATTCAGCAGCCATTTTACTAAAATGAACGGCAGCTATGTAATTAAGTTCCATGGCCTGGCTGAATGCATCCAGATCTGTTTCCATTGCTTTTCTGCCGCTTGAGCCGCCGGCATTGTTCACCAAAATATCAATCCCGCCATGATCTTGGATGAAATCTCTAAAAACCTTGCTGCGGTCCGCAGCTTTTAAAAGATCACCTTGGTAGGCTGCCACATCGAGTTCATGCATGGTTTCTTCAAGTGCTTCTCTTCCCCGTGCAACAATACCGACACATGCCCCTTCCTTAACAAATATTTTGGCAATCGCTTTACCAATTCCTTTTGAACCGCCCGTAATGAGCACACGCTTCCCTTTCAATTGTAAATCCATGATCATCACTCCTAAAGTCAATGCTCTTTTTATTATAAATGAGGTATATAAAATGAAAGTCTGTCAATAATGGCAAATAAGCTGAATATCTTCTCCCCCTTAAAGGCCCTTGACTACCCAATCAAGGGCTTTTTCTTTGTTCAGGGAATGAGGATCCTTGCCCCAATTTGCAGTTTTCTTGTGTCCAAGTCAGGATTTAATTGCTTAAGTGTACCATGTTCCCAACCGTGGCGTTTTTCGAGTTCCCAGAAGGTGTCTCCGGATTTTATGATATAATTTCTTGACTTGGTTCCCTCAATTGATGCCGGCCTTTTAACTTTTTGCCCAACTTTTAATAATTTGGGATTCATGTCTGGATTTAATGTCTCCAGTGTACCGTGCGGCAAATGCCACTTCCTCTCCAAATCCCAGAAGGTTTCACCTTGTTTCATTTTATAAAATGGCGTTTCTGGTATTTGATTGTCAGTTGCACCGGTTATTGTCTCAGCTTTGCTGCATCGCTCCATTAGACTTGGCTCCATGAGATTGATATCGACATGCCCTTTTATACCATTAATTTGCCCTTCACTTGTATATTGAAAAACAGACCACTTATTCCAAATGCCATTGTTCTTAGGCTGGGTGACACCATAGTGGGCAATCCAAAGAGGAACGTATTTTAATAGCGATGTTAAATGCCTTCTGGCAAAATTCGTGAAGGTGTAAAGCATGACATCGTGTTTCGCTTCTGACTTTACCGTATCCAGAAATGTGAGGGCTGCTTTGGACAGGTCTTCTTTCGCAACACCATTTCCAGTTTCGAGATCAAGCACCAGCGGCAAATGGGCTTTTAAACCATTAATCGCTTTAGTAAAATGCCTGGCTTCGGCTACCGCTTCCCTTTTGTTCGAAAATCTCGCGAAATGATAATATCCTAATAACAGCCCGGCTTCTTCTGCCCCATTGCTATGTTTGGCCAGCATTGGATCTACAAATGTCTTTCCTTCCGTTGCCTTTATAAAAACATAGGCCACGCCATCTTTTCTAACTTGTTCCCATGAGATTTCTCCTTGCCAATGACTAACATCGATTCCTTTTATATGATGCTTTGTTCGTGCTTGCATGCCATCATCCCCCTTTCTTTGATCATAAGGATAGGAATGTGTCATCTCAAATCAGCAAAAAAGCAAAAACGCATATAGGAATGCCGCAAAACATTAATTTCTGCTATGCATTTTTTAAAAAATAAAGGATTCCACCACCGTTTTTGTTAAAAATACATGAAACCCTATCTTACTTTCCTCTTTTCCTTCTTGTAATATGAAATAAACGTTAAAGAAAATGTTTTAATATCCTTAAAAGCAGGAAAAATAATAATGATAAGTACCTCTTTCTATCTTTCAATTCATAAAGGGAGGACAACATGATGAACGAACTTAAACTTGGCGAGAAGGCACCTGATTTCAATCTCTTATCGACCGACGGCGGGCTATTTTCATTCAGCGATCACCAAAAAGGGCACAAGGCATGGCATTTGATTATATTCTTTAGGGGTGAGTGGTGTCCGGCATGCAACGATTATTTAGAAGAAATTGAAAAAAGCACTGAAAAGTTTGCCAATCAACACACACATATTGTCGCGATTTCATCAGATGAGATTGACCGATTAAAAGAATTGGTTTCAGCAAAATCGCTTTCATTCCCAGTCTTAAGCGACAAAGACCGGGCAGCTGTCAGAGGTTACGGCGTCTATATCCATAAAGAGGATGGTCCTTACGAAGATCACGGAGACCATAATGAACCGGCTGTATTTCTCGTTGATGATAAAGGCAACCTCTTATTTCAACAAAAACAAACCGGACCATTTGGCAGGCCGTCCCCGCATGACCTTGGCAAGACCATTAAGTATATTAGCAAAAATTTGCGATGACAGTCTACCCTGCAGATACATTCTTCATTCTGCAGGGTTTCTTCTTATGTGGTATAATTCAAACGTTATGCACGCGCATAATGGGTGGGTGAGGGACAATTTTATAGAGATGACACATCATGTTTCAATTATTAATAAAGCATTTTCGATTGAAGGAAAATAAAACAAATGTCAAAAAGGAAGCTGTCGCTGGGCTCACGGCCTTTTTCACGGCCGCCTATATTATCATCATTAATCCCCTTATTTTAAAGGATGCGGGGATTCCGCTTGATATTGGTGTCACGGCAACTATTTTGTCTTCTATTGCCGGATGCTTAATTATGGGTCTTTGGGCTAACTCGCCGATCATTCAGATTCCTGGGATGGGCGTTAATGCCTTCTTCACCTACACAATCGTTCAATCAGCCGGTTTGACAGCTGAACAGGCTCTTGCGGTCGTATTTTGTTCCGGGTTCATCTTCCTATTTATAAGCTTTAGCAGACTAAGTAAAGCTTTATCTATCGGTATACCGGAAACGTTAAAACACGGGATTACGGTCGGGATCGGCCTCTTTCTTGCATTTATTGGTCTGCAAAAAGGCGGGCTTGTCGTCAGCGGCCGTTCATCATTTGTTGCTCTAGGTAATCTTAGCAGCCATGAAGCTCTATTGACGTTATTCGGATTGATCATTACGTGCACGCTTTTTGTCAGAAAGGTTAAAGGCAGTTTCATCATCGGCATGCTTGTCACAACATGTGCATATTACCTTTTGGGGCCGGCAACAGTTCATCAGGCCACAACTCCATCGCTAAAGACTTACATGTCAGCGTTTGGCAGCTTGAATTTCACTGACTTTTATCATTTGCCATTCATTCTGTCAGTCTTCTCATTGACGATGCTGATTGTATTTGAAAATATGGGCCTCTTGCACGGTATGCTGCCAAACAGCAGCCGGTTCGATGCCTCTTATAAATCAGCTGCAGCTTCGTCGATTCTTTCAGCTTTATTTGGCACGAGCCCGACGATTTCGGCAGCCGAGAGTGCCTCTGGCATCCAAGAAGGCGGCAAAACCGGTTTGACATCCGTTATTGCTGCAATGCTGTTTGGATTATCTTTTATTGCCATTCCAGTGATTGGATTCATTCCAAATAGCGCAGTTGCACCAATTCTTATTATTCTTGGTGCACTTATGATGCAAAATGTGAGGTATATCCCCTTTCATGATTTCTCGGAAAGTTTCCCTGCCTTTCTGATCATTTTATTAATCCCTTTGACCTTCAGCATTGCCGATGGGTTGGCTTTCGGTTTTATCGCCTATCCTTTGTTAAAGTTGCTGTTGGGAAAGGCGCGGCAGGTATCCCGTGTACTATACGTTATAGCTTTTTTGTTCCTGCTCAATTTTATCGCGGGTACAATTATGACATAAAGAAAGGTGTGGAACCATGCATCCTGAAACAATCCAACAAATTTTGCTTGTTAGACGCCCTAAAGGCATGCCTGTGGAAGAAGATTTTAAGTTTGATCAAGCGCCAATGCCAAAGCCTGTCTTGAATGAGGTCCTGTTAAAAACGCTGTATGTTTCGGTTGATCCTTACATGAGAGGGAGAATGAGTGACAGGAAATCATACGTGCCGCCCTTTCAATTAGATGAGGTCATTAAGGGTGGCGTCATCAGCGAAGTGATTGCATCTCAAACGCCTGAATTTAGTGAAGGTGATCTTGTCATCGGCAACTTAGGCTGGCGAACCTATCAAACGGCACATGAAGATGAACTAAGAAAAATTGATGAGAAACTTGCCCCTATCACAACGCACCTCGGGGTTCTTGGCATGCCTGGCTTGACGGCTTATTTCGGCCTGTTAGACATTGGCCAGCCAAAAGTTAACGAGACTGTAGTTGTCTCTGGAGCAGCCGGTGCAGTCGGCTCTGTGGTCGGACAAATAGCCAAAATAAAAGGAGCCCGAGCGGTGGGCATCGCCGGTACCCAAGAAAAATTGGATTTTCTTAAAAATGACTTAGGCTTTGATGAAGCCATTAATTATAAAGACGGTGATTTTTACGAGCAATTAAAACAAACATGTCCGAACGGTGTGGATGTTTATTATGATAATGTTGGCGGGGAGGTTTCCGACGCGGTGCTTCGCATGATCAACCACGGCGCCCGGATTCCTTTATGCGGTCAAATCTCGCTTTACAACCTTGAAAAACCGGACATCGGTCCGCGTGTACAAAGCCAGCTGCTCATTAACAGCGCCTTAATGAAAGGCTTCATCGTCTCAGATTATGCTAAGGAATTCCAAGAAGCTGAACAGATTCTAGCAAAGTGGGTGCAGGATGGGAAAATAAAATACAGAGAAACGATTGTTGAAGGCTTTGACAATATCATTCAGGCATTCCTGGGCCTTTTTGAAGGCGATAACATTGGAAAGTATCTTGTTAAAATTGCTGATCAATCGAAATAATGACTGCCGGGTGCACACGCGCCCGGCAATTTTTAAGTGTCAAAAAAAGTCACTCCCATCTTGAATCCATCATTTAATAAAGCAGGGCGATTGACTCAAGGAGGGACATGAAAATGACTTATTGGATTGATGTTGCTTTAAAAAAGCATCGGATGACACTTTACAATGGCAGCCATGTTATAAAAAGGTACCCCATAGCTGTCGGAAAAATGCTGACTCAAACCCCAACAGGAAACTACCATATTATAAATAAAGACCCAAATCCCGGGGGACCATTTGGCGTCATGTGGATGGGATTGTCAAAACCGCATTACGGTATTCATGGGACTAACAATCCATCATCGATCGGAAAAGATGTCTCACATGGCTGTATCCGTATGTATAACAAAGACGTATTAGAGCTTTCACACACTGTGCCAATCGGAACCAATGTTTACATTCATGCTTAGCATCCAGAAAAGGAGAAAAAGGTTTCTGAAGATCTTTCCTTCAGAGACTTTTTTCTCCTTTTTGGTCCTTTCGACGTATCACAGAAGCTCTATTTGATCATAATATTCATAGATTGTAAAGAACTTTTTTTAAAAATTTGTGTCAAACCATTGAAAATTATCTGACTTCTGGTTATAATAAAAATAAATATTAACATTCTGTGAACAACATGTAGATAATTTGTGAACTTTTAAATTTACAAGAGGAGTGATAAAGATGGCTATGGTATTATCGGAAAAACAAAAGGAACTGAGGCCCAATCTTGGCTTGTTTACCGCGTCTTACATCGCCCTAACAGCCATTTGCAATTCAATCCTGTTTTATAGCGCCCCAACAATAATGGATATGCGGATTATGATTCCTTTTATCGGGATTGCAGTCGTATTATTAATCGGGCACATCATTGCATATATCATTAGGTGGAAACAATTTATATCACATATGAACAACATAATTGAAGCATTGCCTCTTTCAAAGGAACAAAAGGCTTATCTTGTGATCGAGTTAAAGAAAAGGTCCAAAGGCAGCAGCCAAGATTTTATTAGTAAAAAAATACACGAATTAACGACAAAGATCGAAGAAGACAAAAAATTGACCAAACGGGAAATTGAAGCTGTTAATAAAATCGTGTTTGGGCATCAGCAAATCCGTCCGATCATTGAAAATAACTTAAATCAATAATATTAAAAAAGCGCTTCTTTCGCTTCTTTATGGAAGCGCTTTTTTTAATATTACTCTTCGATTACCGGTCACACCTCATTTAACCTTTCTACTTTTACCTGGATGACCGGCTTCTTATAAGCCTTCATCATTAATCTTTTATTTTTTTCCATTTCAAAATCAGACATCGTCTTTTCACTTAAGCTGTAAACCTCTTCTAATGTATCTGAATGATCAATAAATCCAAGGTGATAAATGTATACATAATTAAAGACATTAGATTCAAACACTTCAGCTGCCGTCTGCATCATTCATATCACTCCCTTGTTTGTCTCTACTGTCATCATAGCCTGGAAATTTAAATGTCGTTTAATAAAAATGTAAATCATTTGTTAATAAAATAAAAACGCGGTTTTCCCACTTGGAGAAAACCGCGTTGTAACGTTTAAAATTATGGTGGAGCATAGCGGGCTCGAACCGCTGACCTCTTCGCTGCCAGCGAAGCGCTCTCCCAGCTGAGCTAATGCCCCTTAATATCGGACAAGAATTAATATATCAGATTTTTGTTTAATCGTCAATGGTATTTTTTAAAAAAGGAGAGACAGGCTTTTTGGGCCTGCCTTTTAAAAACGTTTATCCTTTGCCAATTGAACCGAATATTTTTATTAAAATATAACCAATGACACTGTAGACAATCAGCGCAAAAACAGCCGATAGATCCAATACGTATTGGCCGCTGAAGGTGACAGGATCGAAAATACCCTTGAATGGATTCAACAGCGGATCTGCAAGTGAGTTAATCCAGCTGACAAAGGGGACTTTGGCCGCCCCGAAAAGCTTTAAAACAATAAACAGACCTAAAATAATTTGAACAATACTTAGTACAATATTTATAAATCTTACAAATACTGATGGCTTTTTGTTTTTCATTTGCTTCTCCTCTCTCCTAACAATCATTCCATACCCAAATCATTCGTCTAGAAAACTTATGCTTGGCAATAATGATGATAATTCATAGGGGGTGAAAAATTGGATTGGGAACGACTCAAATCCTATTACTTTAGATTACCTGAGCTTTTGCGTCTGATCATTATTATTTTACTCCTCATCGTTGGCATCGGGATCTTCATGCACATCATTGAGCCAAATTCATTTAAAACGATTCTTGATGGCATTTGGTGGGCGGTTGTAACTTTTGCAACAATCGGATACGGAGACTTTGTTCCAAAAACAAATTATGGGAAAATTATTAGTATCTTTTTTATCTTTTTAGGCGCTGGATTTATTACTTACTTCCTGACTAAATTGGCACAGAATGTGATGGCGGTCCAATTAAAACAACATCAGGGCAAGGCATTTTATAAAGGAGCTGATCATATGATCATTGTTGGCTGGAATGAGCGTGCAAGCCAGCTTATTAAGGCGATTCACGCAAGGGGAACTCCTTACCAAATCGTTCTGATCGATGATTCCTTGGATGCTTCCCCAATAAGTAACCTTCAATTTGTAAAAGGATCATCATATGAGGACGAAACCTTGGTGAGGGCGAACATAACTCAGGCAAAGCAATTAATCATTACAGCTGATCCTAATAGGAAAGAAAGAGAGGCGGACATGGTGACGATTATGACCACCCTTGCTGCTAAAGGACTGCATCCTGATATCTATGTTATTGCTGAAATATTAACGATGAGCCAGTCCGATAACGCCGTTCGCGCGGGCGTTGACGAGCTTATTCACACGAGTCAAATCACAACACGTGCCATCTCTGAATCACTGAGACATTAGTTCACTTTCAAGCTTATTAACAAGTTCGCGCCCGACACCCAAATATTTATCAGAACCGGCATCTTTTTCGACCGGTGTTTGGAATTGATTAATTGACGCTGTCACACTGCCGACATCGACATGATCATCAGGTCCTTTACGATATTTATGCCTTAAAATAAACGGCTCACCTAAACTGACGACTGCCCCGTCCTGATCAAGCATTCCATTAATGGCCTGAAAAGGAAGCCGCAAATAAATATAGCCCTCATCTTCTTTTATTTTATAATCAAAATAGCCGTGATCATAGTCCCAATTCCCGCCAATGACGTAACCAAGCGGTTTTAATTTATTCTCAAGCTCAATTAAAGAAAATTCTTGCCCTGAGAGCCGTGAATCAATTGTTTTCATGCAAACAACTCCTTTTTTAAGTTATTGTCTGCAAAGCCCGATTATAACATACAAATAGCCTCACCGTTTATAAGCGGTGAGGCCTGCCGGCTGCTATTTCAAACGTTTTTCAAGCTCAGCCTTTTCAGTTTCGAATCCCGGTTTCCCAAGGAGTGCGAACATGTTCTTCTTATATGCTTCAACGCCAGGCTGATCAAATGGATTAACCCCAAGAAGATAACCGCTCATTGCGCACGCTTTTTCAAAGAAATAGACAAGGTATCCAAAGTAATATGGGGTTAGATCTGGAATATTAACGACAAGATTTGGCACTTGACCGTCAGTATGTGCCAAAAGTGTGCCTTCGAATGCCTTCTTATTGACAAAGTCCATTGTTTCGCCTGCAAGGTAATTCAGTTTGTCAAGGTTATCCTCATCTTCTTCAATAGTGATTTCCTCGCGCGCCTCTTCAACAAACAAAGCTGTTTCGATCAATTGACGCCGGCCTTCCTGAACATACTGGCCAAGAGAATGCAAATCAGTAGAAAAATCTGCCGAGGCGGGATATAAACCTTTATGATCCTTACCTTCACTTTCCCCAAACAGCTGCTTCCACCATTCCGCAAAATAATGAAGTCCCGGTTCATAGTTGATTAAAAGCTCAATTGATTTCCCCTTATTATAAAGAACATTGCGAGCTGCTGCATACTGGTAAGCTTGATTATCTGAAAGACTGGCAGAACTGAAATCTTTTTGGGCATCACGTGCGCCGATCATCATGTCATCGATATTAACGCCGCTCACAGCGATCGGCAGTAAACCGACAGCGGTTAATACGGAATACCGGCCGCCGACATCGTCAGGGATGACAAAGGACTCATAGCCTTCATTATTTGCAAGTGTCTTCAAAGCACCTTTTTCTTTGTCTGTTGTGGCATAGATCCGCTTTCTTGCCTCAGTTTTACCGTATTTCTCTTCAAGGAAGCTTCGGAAAAGACGGAAAGCAATGGCCGGTTCAGTCGTTGTCCCAGACTTGGATATCACATTAACAGAAACATCCTTGTCCTTCAGGATGGCAAACAGCTCCTTCGTATATGTGGAGCTTATGGTGTTGCCGACGAAAAAGATTTGCGGTGTTTTCCGATCTTGTTTGTCCAGCAAATTATAGAATGAATGATTAAGCATTTCAATGGCGGCTCTGGCACCCAGGTATGACCCTCCGATGCCAATAACAATCAGGACATCTGAGTCCTTTTTGATTTTCTCGGCCGATGCCTTGATCCGGTTAAACTCTTCTTTATCATAACCGGTTGGCAGATCAAGCCAGCCAAGAAAGTCGTTGCCTGCGCCTGTCCCATTATGCAAGGCTTCATGTGCTGCCTGAACAGCCCCGGATAAGTAATCTATTTCATGCTGGGAAAAGAAAGCCAATGCATTACTGTAATCAAAAGTTACTCTTTTGTTCATCTTAACAGCCTCCAATATGTAAGTTCTTCTTCTTTACTCTACAAAACGATTTGTACTTATTCAAGACACACATAAAAAGAGAGGACCGTATTTACTGGTAATCCTCTCATATATTATATCCAATTGACTAAGCAGGTATTGCATCCCCTACAAGCACATGGTCAAAAGTTTCGTGACATCCTCTTTTTCCATTGAATAAAAGCCGCCAAAAGAACCTCTAGCCATTGCCTTTTCAGAAATGGTGTCAATGGATTTCTTACCGATGTGGTAGTCGCCAAGCGTCTCGGGCGCTCCGATTTTTGTCCAAAATTGTCTAAGCCGCTCAATGCCTTCCATTGCAATATCCCGGTCTGATTTGCCCTCTGGATCGACCCCAAATATTCGGACGGCTAACTGTTTGCTCTTATCTAATCCTTTATCCATCGTTACTTTCAACCAGTTCGGGAAGATGATAGCCAAACCGCCGGCATGAGGGATGTCGTGAACAGCTGAGATGGCATGTTCAATATTATGCGAACCCCAGTCGCCTTTGGTTCCCATTTGCAGCATCCCATTCAATGCAATGGTTCCGCTGTATAGAATGGTCTCCCGGTAGTCATAGTTATTAAGTTCTTTCAACAGCTTAGGCGCCGTTTCCATCACCGTCATCAACACAGCCTCGCACATTCTGTCTTGAAGCGGTGCATTAGGTTCGTTATGATAGTATTGCTCAAGCACATGTGTCATCATATCGACGATACCATTAACGGTCTGATCCTTTGGTACAGTAAAAGTGTTCTCAGGATCAAGAATAGAAAACCTCGGAAAGAGCAGCGGTGAGCCCCAGCCGTATTTTTCATGGGTTTCCCAATTCGTAATAACAGCACCTGAATTCATTTCAGAGCCTGTCGCGGCTAACGTTAACACAGTCCCTAGTGGCAATGCATCCTCTAAAACAGCCTTTTTAGTAATAAGATCCCAGACATCACCATCATAAGTAGCACCGCCGGCAATGGACTTAGAACAGTCAATCACACTGCCCCCTCCTACAGCCAGGACGATATCGATGTTTTCCTTCTTGCAAATGTCTATGCCTTTTCGCACTGTCTCCAGACGAGGATTAGGCTGAACACCGGACAATTCATAGACCTCAGCATTAACTGCCCTTAGGTTTTCTATAACTTGATCATATATACCGTTATTCTTAATGCTCCCGCCTCCGTAGACAACAAGAACTCTTTGACCATATTGAGGAATTTGGTCTTGCAAAGCTTTGGTTTGCCCTTTGCCAAAAATAAGCTTCGTTGGGTTATGATATGAAAAGCTCTTCATCTTAATCAACCTCCCGATATCATTATCCTTCTGAACTTAATAAATGTAAAATCCCCTGCTTATATTCCTTAAATAACTCTTTGATGAATACTATTTATTATTAATGGAAACATAATATAGAAAAATATTAGGTTCTAAAGGAGGCACACTTTTATGAGTGGCTTACAGCGCACTGCACTTGCAATTCTCGTCATTGGCGGGTTAGACTGGGGACTTATGGGTTTTTTCCAATACGATCTGATCGGAGCCGTCTTCGGTGGACAAGGCGCCGCCATATCCCGTATCATTTTCGGTATCGTTGGACTAAGCGCGTTATATTGTTTAACACTGCTCTTCAAACCATCCGAAGAGCTTGAGACAGATGCGGAGCCTACTCCCCGATAAAACTGGTTAAGCTAAAAAGAAGGCCCCTATTTTAGGGGACCTTCTTATTTCTTTAAGCGCTTGTTCAATTGCGCTTGGCGTTCATTCGATTCTTTTAACCAATCTTTCAGTTTTGACTCTAATGTATTAAAGCCGGGTTTACTTGCGGATTGATTTTTGGTATTGCTTTTTGGCGCGCTCGGGCGTTTCACTTCAGTTTCAGGCTTCGGTTCTGTTGCTCGGATTGATAAAGAAATCTTCCCTGCATCTTCATCAATAGTCAAAATTTTAACCTTAACAACGTCCCCTACCTTTAAAAACTCATTAATATCCTTAACATATTGATGAGCGACTTCCGATATATGAACTAGCCCCTGATGTTTATCATCTATAGCAACAAAAGCCCCAAAAGGCTTAATTCCCGTTACCTTCCCCTCGATGATGTCGCCAACGTTATAATTCTCCGACATGAAAACAACTCCTAAACGATTTATTAACTTTTAAAGTATAACATAGGGTATGCCAGAAAACAAAGAACATCCTTTGCATGATATGGGCCTTTGTTTAATAAGATCAGCTAATTTTATGTCATCTCCCATCATGTCCCGGGAAATAATTTGCCAGTAGAGGTCGAAAAATAATGAAAAGCCGAAGCGCCTTCTTTCTCTAACACCCTACATTGGACAATGCACTATTTTGATGAACAATAACAGACTTTTCAATATAGATTTGATGCCATAGCATAAAGACCAGAACGGTCCAGATTTTCCGGCTGTTGTCCCGCTTTCCGTTTTTATGATCATCCAATAGTTTTAGCACATAGGATTTGTTAACCATATCGTCAGTCTCGCTGCTCTGAATGAGATTCCTTGCCCAATCATAGAGTTCGTCCTTAAGCCAGACACGAATCGGAACAGGAAATCCTAACTTCTTCCTAAAAAGAATAGAATCCGGAACAATCCCTCTCATCGCTTCCCTTAAAGCAAATTTGGTTGTCTTTTGCGCTGTTTTCAGTGATGCAGGGATGGATTTAGCCACTTCAAAGACCTCTTTATCAAGGAATGGCACCCTTAATTCCAGCGAATGTGCCATTGTCATCCTATCAGCTTTGACTAGAATATCCCCGCGCATCCATGTATGAATGTCGACATACTGCATTTTTTCAACATCAGCATAACCCGCCGCCTGTTGATAAATCGGTGCTGTTACCTTTGTAAAATGTGTGCCGTTATGATGCTGTTTCATAACAAACTTTTTCTCATCTTCATCAAACATATTCGCATTGCCGATATATCGTTCCTCAATCGGGGTACAGCCGCGAATCAGATAGCTTTTGCCTTTCACATCTTCCGGGAGTCGTTCCGCAAGCTTTTTCAACATCCACTTACCAGGCTTTGGCACTTGATTAAACCAATTAAGTGCAAGCGGCTCGCGATATATGTTATACCCGCCAAAAAGTTCATCCGCACCTTCTCCAGATAAAACGACCTTCACATGCTTAGCTGCTTCTTTGGCAACAAAATAGAGCGGTACCGCTGCAGGATCAGCAACAGGGTCGTCCATATGCCAAATAATGCGGGGAAGTTCTTCTATAAATGCCTCAGGGGTTATGACAGTATGAATATTCTCCACACCAAGCTTTTCCGCTGAGTCCTTGGCGATATCGATTTCACTGTATCCTTCCCTTTCAAAGCCTACAGTAAACGTTTTAATCGCAGGATGGAATTCCTTAGCTAGAGCAACAATACTTGTCGAATCAATCCCGCTGGATAGGAAAGCACCAACCGGAACATCGCTTCGCATATGGATTTTCACAGAATCCCTTAGGACGTTTTGAATCTTCTGTTTGGCGTCATCAAGTGTTTGCCGGACAGGGTGAAAACTTGGTTTCCAATAAGGCTGAACCTGCATGCCTTCACCAACCTTTTTGGTCAGGTAATGTCCAGGTTCCAGACGTTGAATATTATTGGACATAGTCAGAGGTTCCGGTACAAATTGGTATGTCAAATATTGCTGAAAAGCTTCCTTAGAAACAGGATCTGTATCTTCACCAAGCAACAAGCTTTTTTTCTCTGACGCAAAAAACGTTCCGTCGTTTGTTTCCATATAATAAAACGGTTTAATACCGAATGGATCTCTTGCGGCAAAAAGCTTTTGCTCTTCCTTGTCCCAAATGACAATGCCGAACATACCGCGCAAATATTTAACAGCCTCTTCCTTTTTTTCAGCGTAGAGGGCCAAGATCACTTCTGTGTCTGATGTTGTTTGAAATGCATAGCCTTTATCTTCTAAATCCTTTTTTAACTCGAGATAATTGTAAATTTCACCGTTAAAAATAATATGATAACGTTCATCTTCATAAGCGAGCGGCTGATGCCCCCCCTCAAGGTCAATGATACTCAACCGGCGGAATGCAAGTTGTACTGTATCATCCGTATAAAAACCATCGTCATCCGGTCCTCTATGGGTAATGATATTAGCTCTTTCAATCATTAAATTTTGTCCGTGCTCATTTGGTTCTAATAGTTTATTTGAAATATATCCGACAAATCCGCACACACTGCTTGCTCCTTTCTAAAGCACTGCTTTAAGCCTTGCCGTCTGCTTCGCGGCAAGACTAACATTTTCATCATCATTTAAGTTTATCATTCAAGATTGAAAATGCCTAGCATCGTTATGTCCCTTTTATAGTTTTAATATAAATTTGTCATAATTAGTCGCTGAAGGCGCTGATTTTATGTCTTAGCATGCACTTTTCGGACAGCTTCTCCTCCTTTTTATTTTCATAACCTATAATACAAAATTGTTTGCCATCATGACCTGCTATACTATAACATAGGAAATAGTGCAGTGTTGCTAAGTTTCTGAAACGTTTGCAAAAGGTGGGATAGCATGCGAATTGTCTCGATATGTCCTAGTAATACGGAATTATTAGCTTACCTAAATTTAATCCCTCATGTTGTCGGCGTTGATAATTATTCTGATTGGCCAAATGAGATCAGGACATTGCCGAGATTGGGACCCGATTTGTCAATTGATTTGGATAAAGTAGAAGCGCTTCGGCCCGACCTTGTTGTTGCTTCGCTGTCTGTCCCAGGAATGGAAAAGAATATTGAAGGCTTAAAAGAACGCGGCTTGCCCTATATAACATTAAATCCAAATTCTCTTGAGGATATTGCAGATGACCTCATCACACTCGGTGAATTAACTGATACCAAAGATCTCGCAGAAGAAATAGTCAAAGTTTACAGCGAGACGATTAATTTTTATCGAAGAGAAGCTAAAATGATTGTCTCCCAACCGAAAGTATATTGGGAATGGTGGCCAAAACCCGTTTTTACCCCTGGAGGAGAGAATTGGTTAACAGAAATCACCGAACTTGCCGGCGCTAAGAATGTATATGGACAATACAAGAAGGCCAGTGTTCAAACAACTTGGGATGATGTTGTTGAAAAGCAGCCGGACCATATTTGTATGATCTGGGTCGGTGTCGACAGTCATAAGGTTAAACCTGAATTTGTTTTAAAAAGGGAAAATACCGATAAAATGAAGGCTATTGCTAAGGGAAATATACACGTTTTAGAAGAACCCTACTTTTGCCGCCCTTCACCCCGGCTATTGATCGGCCTTCGCAAAGTTGCAGCCCTTTTGCATCCAAATGTTTTCCCCGCCTTTCTAGATGAAGATGCATTGATTAAGATTGCGCAAAAAAGGGGCTGACCCTAAAAAGGTCAGAACCCCTTTTTTAATTCCGCTCAAATACTTGCTGTGTTTTGGTATTATTAAGGGCTTCCATCACATTTTCTGTCAAACTGCCATCACCTTTTTCAATGACATAGACATCTAATGTTCTTTTCCCCCAGCGTTCATATACATCTTTTACCGTTGGATAATAGAGATCAAGCTCATAGCCTTTAATTGCAGATCCGGTGTCTGCGACAACACCATAACCGTAATTTGGGATAAACAATACAGTGCCAATTGGGAAAATGTCCGGATCGGCAGCCACAGTAGAATACAGATCCCTGCGAACCTTGACACCGCTGTATGTAATACCGAAAGATGGATCGTCTTTGGTTTTTCCGGTTGATTCTATGCCGGCAGTATAACCGGTTGCTACAACCTCATGTGAAGGATATTTTTTAAAATCTCGTTTATCAAAGGGTTCCCGCGCATGTGCCTGTTTTATAGACAAATGGCCTGCCCTGCCGGTTTCTTTACCCTGCTGATTATGGGTGATCCAC
Organism: Scopulibacillus darangshiensis; assembly: GCF_004341035.1. Classification (GTDB taxonomy): domain Bacteria; phylum Bacillota; class Bacilli; order Bacillales; family Sporolactobacillaceae; genus Scopulibacillus; species Scopulibacillus darangshiensis. The sequence continues at coordinate 11,969 of NZ_SLXK01000019.1, read as the reverse complement.
TTAATAATATCATTCGCCTGGAGACCCGTAACAGTATAAAGTGTCGTAAGAATGGCAGCTATGAAGAGAATCGCCATAATTGTCCTTCTCATGACGCTCCGAGTTGTTTTCAATACATTCACTCTCCTCCTGTCTATTTTTCACCCTAATCTAGGAAAAATATACATAGAGGAGCTGACGCAATTATGTGTGTAAGAAAGTTTATACTTTATTAACTAAAAAAAACAACCCTTTAAATTAAAGGATTGCTGTTAAAACATTTGGTAGCCTCTTACCCTGAGCATTTTAATGACAACGCCCGCTATAATTGCGCCGATGAAACCCATAGCCAAAACCAAAATGTCAACGGATGTCAATGATGCAAGCCTTGCGCCAAGGGCGGAAAATGACTCTCCCGGATTTATGACATATTCCCAGGTTGATAATTTATCGATCATAATGATAACAATAAATGGATAACAAACGGCCATCACCCAAGATGTCTTCAATAACATATTAATAATAAAACCAATTCCGAAAAATAAGACCATAAATAGCAGCATGGATATAATTAATTGAGGCAAGAACATCCCTGTGATCCCCCTAACAAAGAAACCGTACTGAAAACGCTACTCCTCTCTATTTATAGTACTAATAAAGGCATGGATCGTCAAACGAACCTATAGCAAATAAGGTGTGAAAAGCGATGTTCGCCTCTCACACCCTTGATCGCTCTCATGCACTTCTCCGGGGAGGATAACTACGAGCTTTTGCCTGTACCAGAGCAATGGTCACAGGTTTCCGACCCGCCGAGAAGAAGTTGAAAATACCCTATACCTTTACAATATGGACACTGATTCAACTTATTATCAGACTTTCTCATTTAGCACACTCCCCTTTCGAATTTTCAGATAATAATATCAGTTTTTTGCTGTCTTGGAAAGGCACAATTTGAGCCTTGTATAAAGATGTAAGCGAATTCATCTTTCAAATACGCTTTATTCTTTTCATTTACTGCTATTTTCTAATTCTGAAAATTTAGTTATATCACCAATGCTCTTGTCCCATTGTTAGTTTGATTTTCTCCCCTCGTATTTATTCTACTTTTCCAAATAAATTCTACCATTTCTTACGAAGGCCTGGGCTTATTTATTGGCTTTGGGTCTTCATCTCTGTTATGAAAGACCTTTCTACCGATTTTTTACCGCTTCAGGGTGTTCATCACACTCATGAAAGACCTTTCTCTCCCTTACTTGTGAATTTCGGGCTTTGATTTGGATCATATTGATATTTATGTAAATAATTAGGTAGAAAGGAGGGGGCCAAATGATGATACCAGAAAAAAAAGCAAAGGCCCGATTAAAGCCCTTGCTTTGTTTGACTAAAACAATTTCAACTTGCCTTTTTTAAGTAATAATCCAGGTCCACCGAGAAGGAAAAGATAGCGGTCGTCGATGACCTTTTTCATTGCTGCCGCAGATGTACCCTTAAGCTTCTTATCTCCAAATACTACTCCAATCGCATCTCCGTGACCGAGTGAAGCAACGGTTCCTTTGGATTTATAAGTAAACTTCTCAGTAGGTTCACCATTAAGCAGATGCTTCATGTTTCTTGCCAATGTGTAAGATTCTTGAATGGCAATTTGTGCAGTTGGCGGATATGGACGGCCTGATTCGGGATCCATGATCAATGCACAGTCACCGACAACAAAGACGTGATCATCGTCAGGAGCGCGAAGATCGTCATTCACCGGAACCTTGCCCCGGTTTGTTTCGAAGCCGGAGTTTTCAACGATGGAGTTAGCACGAACACCGCCTGTCCATACAATCGTACCCGCTTTAATTTCATCTGTTTCTTCACTGTCTTTGGTACCGACAATGACACTGTCTTCCGTGCACTCTTTGATCATGGTGCCGAGCTTGAACTCTACACCTTTGCTTTGCAGCAAATTAAAGGCATAATCGACAAGTTCCTTATCAAATCCAGGAAGGGCTGATGGTGCCGCTTCGATATTAATAAGACGGACTTTATCACGATCGATATCATATTCACGACAGAGCTGAGGCACACGGTTTGCCAGCTCCCCTACAAATTCAATTCCGCTGAACCCCGCACCGCCGACGATAATATTAAGCTTATCATCATCTTTATCATTGTCGTGGTGATAGCTTGCGAATTGATATTCGATATGTTCTCGGATCTTTCGCGACGTATCAACACTGCGAATGCTAAAGGCATTTTCTTCTAATCCTTTGATGCCGAATGTTGCTGATTCGAACCCAAGTGAAATAACAAGATAATCGTAATCAAGTTCACCATTTTCCATGATAACTTTTTTCTCATTTTTTTTAATTTCTTTAACTGTGTCTTGAACAAAATGAATGCGGTTCGTGTTAATAACATTCTTAATCAGCATCCTGGTGCGATCGTGGTGAATGGTACCCGCTGCTGCCTCATGAAGCCATGTTGTCTGATAGTGATAATTATGTTTGTTGACCAATGTAATCTCCGCATCCTGCACACTTAGCTCTTTGGTCAATCGAACTGTACTCATCATTCCGCCATAGCCGGCGCCAAGAATAAGAATTTTTGGCTTACTCAATAGTATCACTTCCACCTTTTTGATATGATATTTTATCAAATATTTCGAATTATAAGGCTATGTGATGAATTTCACTAATTTCTTCAGCCTTATTGAACTAATACCAATAATATGTCTTTTGCGTTTATTTTTCAAGCCCTTCGATGTTATGAATGTGCTGAAAGTTTCCGTTAGTTTGCCCCTTTCTACCGAGAATATAAGTGATACTAAAAATACTAACATCTCCACTCTGGCATTCATCACCTTTTGGCAAAAGTGAGCATGAATATCCAGTCCAACAAATTTCTAAAGCATATGATAGCAATGATTTGTCAAGACTGTTTGTGGTGATGAATAATGTGGATAATAGACATCTTTAAAAAAATTAAAAACTTGTTAAATAAGAAGAGCCCAACCGATAACAATGTTCCTCTTACAGTAGAGGGGCGACAATCGGGGATAACTCCCAATCAACGTTATTTATATGAAACCTTTAAAATGAGGGGTATTCAAGCAAGAATGAATGAGCCCTTGGGTCCTTTCACTGCCGACCTTCTCCTGCCCCGTTTGAGGATTGCCGTTCTCTGCCTTCGGAAGGACAAAAATGATCCTTTAATTAAGGTGAAAATTCATCAGTTAAGGAAATACGCGAGGACACTGGGCTGCCGTTTGTTCATCGTTAGAGATCAGAGTTTTTACAAAGACATGGAAAAAATCCTTTTATATTCAGAGTTTTATGCCAAGAACCGACAAGGCCAAGAAGATAAGGGAAATTAAAAAAGCTTTCCGGAATCGGAAAGCTTTTTCGCTTTTCTATTAACAATCCTTCGACGGCGTGCCGGCATTAGTCGCTGTTTTAAATGACGAACCACAGCCGCAAGTGACCATGGCATTAGGGTTGTCGATCTTAAAGCCCCCGCCCATCATATTTTGCTTGAAATCTATCGTCACATCTCTTAAAAGCGGTGCGCTTTCGTTATCAATAACCACTTTGACGCCATCATCTTCAAAGGATAAATCATCTTCCTTAAGTTCAGTATCAAAACCCATGCCATAGGTAAGTCCTGTACATCCGCCGCCCTTAACACCGACACGAAGGAACAGGTTGTCACCTTCTTGTTCAGCCATCATTTCCTTCACGCGATGATTTGCGGCTTCTGTTAATGTTAAAATCATGAAGCTCATTCCTCCTCCATTCTTTCCTAATATTATATCCCCAATAGAGGCTTACCTCAAGAAAACAAGCTTTGGATAGATGTTACAAGTAAAAAGTCCCCTCGCAAATGGTTGTGGCTGCACCTGTCATTAGTACATGCTCTGTATCCGATGACCATATGATATCCAGATCACCGCCGCTTAGATGAACCGTTATGTTTTGGTCCTTTTTTAGCCGATTTTCCAGAATGCCTGCCACAACGGCTGCACAAGCCCCAGTCCCGCATGCTTGTGTTATGCCTGATCCTCTTTCCCAAACCCGATATTCAATAGTATTATCCGTTAAAACTTCAATAAAACCTACATTTACACCTTCGGGGAACAGCGGGTGGGTATCAGCGAGAATTGGACCTAACTCGTGTATAGGTGCTTCTTCGATATTATCTACAAAAAACAATGCATGAGGATTTCCCATCGAAACAGCTGTGACCGAATAACCTTTTCCTTCGAGGAACACGGATTCCTTAATCACTGGCCTGCCCACGGGGTTTCCTGCCATCGGAATGTTTTTTCTTTCAAGAATTGGCGCCCCCATGTCGATCGTGACACGTTCAACATGCTGTCCTGCTAATATAATTTCAGCCTCGACAATCCCGCCTAACGTTTCAATCGTAAATTTCTGTTCCTTTACAAGGTTATGTTCAAAGGCATATTTGGCCACGCATCTCAGGCCATTGCCGCAATTCTTTGCTTCCGATCCATCTTTATTAAATATGCGCATGAAAACATCCGCCTTATTTGACGGTAAAATAAGGATCATGCCATCCGCACCGATCCCCGTATTCTGGTCAGCCACCTTCACCGCTGTTTCGGCGTAGGTCCCCATCTCAAGCGGACGGCTAATTAGATCTATATAAATGTAGCAATTGCCAAGTCCATGCATTTTAGTAAAAGGAATGTTTTTTACCATTTTTAGCAGCCCCCTATTCTATCTTAAACACCGGTCAGACCAGATATAGTCGTCATCCATGCTGACGATAACAAGTTTTTCATGGCAGCATGGCATGACAACGTGTGTTTTCACTCCGTCAAAAGCCTCTTTTATCGCGTCACTTTTTATATTAAGCATAACGGACGATTCCCGGCAGAACGGACATTCATTAAAATAAAGGTCTTCCATTACCTTCTCATATGGCCACGTATGGTTAAAATCAAACATATTGCTCCCCCCGTAAGATGAGTCTTTTTAAAAAAGCACCGCAAACAACCGCGGTGCCTTGCTATCATATCTATTTTTTAAAACATTGGATTTTCTTCAAGATAATCGTAAATATTATTAACTAAATCATCAGTCGTCTCTCCTGAAACAAACTCACCATTGACAAGGGCATATGGGCCTTCATAACATAACCCGCAATTTCCAAGACATGTATATTCAACAACATCAAGGTTGGGATCCTTTTCAAGAAGTTCCAATGCCTTTTGCGAGCCGCTGGCGAGATTGCTCATGCAAAACTCAATAATTGGTTTCATTAAGGGCTCACCTCTTCATTATACTAACGTCAGAGTGGATCTCGCGTCAATAAGAAAGAACCGGATATTAAAATTATCACCGGAAATCTTGTGATTATGTGAACAGTTCGATATACTTTTTTATGGGATAAATGTGCAATAGAAAGGATATTAACTGATGAAGAATTTACTTATTTTAGGCGGCGGATACGGAAGTATGCGAATCATGCAGCATCTTTTTTCTGGAAAGCTTCCGGAGGATCTCCATGTCACACTTATTGACCGCGAACCATACCATTGCATGAAAACAGAATATTACGCTTTAGCTGCTGGAACAATTTCTGATAAACACGTGCGCGTTGCTTTTCCTGAACATCCTCAGTTAACGATTGTTAACAATGAGATAACCGGGATTGACCTTAATAATAAACAAGTATTAATGGGTAATGAATCCCTGTCATATGATAAATTGGTTATTGGTTTGGGTTGTGAGGATAAATACCATGGCATTTCTGGCGCCAAAGAACACACTCTGAGCATCCAATCAATACGGGCGGTTCGGGAAACGGCTCAGGTTTTGCAATGCCTGCCGACAAACAGTGTTGTCTCCATCGTCGGCGGCGGTCTGAGCGGCATTGAGGTCGCTAGTGAGCTTCGTGAAAGCCGAAAGGATGTTAAAATTCAATTGTTTGACCGCGGCGAACGGATTTTATCGCCTTTTCCCGAGCGTCTTAGCCATTATGTTCAACAATGGTTTACGGAAAATGGCGTTGATATTGTTAACTGCAGCAATATCACCAAAGTCGAACCGGGTATTCTCTATAATAAGGATGAGCCTGTAGAAACGGATGCGACTGTATGGACTGCTGGCATTCAAGCTCATCATCTTGTCCGCGGGCTCGAGATCGAGAAGGACCGTAACGGCCGTGCTGTTGTCACGGATCATCATCATTTGTCTAATAATCCTGATGTCTTTGTTGTCGGCGATTGTGCTGCTTCAGAACATGCTCCAAGCGCTCAGCTTGCTGAAATTCAAGGCGACCAAATTTATGAAGTGCTTAAAGCGGGGTGGAGCGGTGAAGAACTCCCTAATCTGTCTCCAATTAAACTTAAGGGTATTATGGGATCATTAGGTAAGAAAAAAGGCTTCGCATTATTGATGGGCACTCCTGTTACAGGACGCGTCGCAAGGCTGTTAAAGTCAGGCCTTCTTTGGGTCTATCGTTATCATAATGGGTAAAAAAACAAGAGCCTCCAGTTCTAATTCTGGAGGCTCCTGTTTTTTTCGCAGAATTTAAGCGGATTTAAAACCGTTTTCTTCAATCGTTTGAAAAATTGTTTTGAGCCTTGGATTTCCCTCGCCAATGACCTTTCCGTTAGTAACAACAAGTGGATAAAAAAGCTCATCATTTAAAATCTTATCAGTGAATGTTTTATCTTCATCAGTCTCAGGCTGATTAATATCAACATAACGAATTGATATTGAACTATCCGGGTATTTTCTTTGAATGGCTGCCCGGATCCACTCCATCGTTTCCCGAGACGAAGGAGAATGCAAACAGCTTGGGCAAGCCTGTTCAGCACCATACACCGTCATTTCCATTTTGTTATCCATCAGGAGGTCCCTCCCATTTAATTAGCATATAAGTTGTTTTTATCTTACTTTTATTTTACACTAACAATGGTCCATACTTAAAGTATTTGGTGAATTTTTCTGAAGGGCCAACCGTAGCTTTTTTTTCAATAAAATATTATAATAAAGACATAAGGCATGATGAAAGGGGTCATCCGCAATGCGTGAACAAGTTGAAGAAGTGCTCGGAAAGCTTCGCCCGTTCCTTTTACGTGACGGCGGGGATGTCGAGCTTGTTGATGTTGAAGATGGCGTTGTCAGGGTTCGCTTAATGGGTGCATGCGGCAGCTGCCCCAGCTCGACGATTACGTTAAAAGCTGGCATAGAGCGCGCACTGCTTGAAGAAGTACCTGGCGTTAGAGAATTAGAACAAGTCTTTTAATGCGACTTAGCGCATCTTTATAGCCAATAGTCATAGACCATATGAAGTCCTTTAACCAGCAGTTGTTGGTCGAAGGACTTTTTTACGTCTTTTTTACATAAAGAAAACTCGCCGATTGGCGAGCCTTTGGCGAAGACAGAGGCGTAGTTGCACTTATGTGCGTCAGAAAGTTATACTTTCTGATTAACTAAAGAAAACTTGGTATCGCCCGCGCCTTTAATGGCGGAAGCCTTAGTTGTACTTATACTTTATTCCTCTACTTTATTCCTCTTTTTCGCGTTAGCGAACTTTAATATTTTTAAAGTATAAATAAAAAATAAACAGCATGAAATGATAAATAGGGAGAAACTAAAGCCGTTAGATTGCGGGGAACATAAATTTATTTTATGCGAGGCGACATACATGGGAAAAGTGAGATGTTATATGATTTCTATATGGGCTTTTTTTGATCCTTTGTATTTTGCATTTACCAGACTGACTTATCTCGGCGAGCGCCAAACCAGCATCCTTAGGATCAAATTAGTTCGCTATAAAGGAAAGGATGTTCTTTTATCTGATGGCACTAAGATAAGAAAAAATGACGTCATGATTAAGATCCATCTGCACAATGTTTTACTGTTAAAAGAATTAAAAGAAATAAAGGGGCAAATAAAGAGAGCAAGATTCATATACAGGCAAATGCAGCAAGCAATGCCAGGGTTGTCTGAATTTATCTATAATCATGAAAAGAATCATCAAATCAAAGGCATTGTCGGCATTACAATGTTATATAAGGGGGCGGACCGGCTGGGCTTTGACATTTTGCCTACTTCCAACCGATTTTACAGGTGGTTCAAATATATCGCCTTGTATCCCATATATTACATTGCTGCCCAACAAGAATCACCATTGTTCCTTAAATCACCAAATCCAAAATATTTGCTGATGTCAAAGAACACTTTGACATCAAAATATAAAACCCTCGAGGAAGTGTAAAGCCAGGCTGATTACTCCCGGCTTTTGACCGGCGTCACGGCCGGTTTCCCTTCCAAAATTTTCGCGATGTTCCAGCATGCCAAATCAATCATCTTATAGCGTGTTGCCATACTTGAGCTGCCAATATGCGGCAAGGCGACAACCTGGTCTAATGATAAAAGCGGGTGATCGGAAGAAATCGGCTCTTTTTCAAAGACGTCTAATCCTGCTCCCGCAATTTTCCCGCCCACAAGGGCTTTGTAAAGCGACTGTTCATCCACAACTGGCCCTCGGGAGACATTAACAAAAATAGCATCCTGCTTCATAAGCTCAAAAGCTTTACCATCAAACAGCCCCTTAGTTTCTGCCGTCAATGGCGTCAGGCATACAACATAATCCGCTGCTTCCAACACATCCTCAAACGGTGCGTATACGGCTCCGAGGGTCTTTTCTGCCATTTCATCCCTCGATCGATTATGATATAGAATGTCCATATCAAAGCCTTTGGCCCTCCTGGCAAGAGCTGTCCCAATCCGGCCCATGCCGACAATACCAATGGTTTTATGGTGCAGATCTTTCCCGGCCAGCAGAAGAGGCCCCCAATTTTTCCATTGCCCCTTCTTGACATAATCTGACGCTTCAACAATCCGGCGGGCTACAGCCATCATTAAAGCAAAAGCTAAATCGGCGGTCGTTTCTGTCAAAACATCCGGTGTATTGGTGATTGTAATCCCATGCCGTTCAGCTGCCTTAACATCAATATTGTCATAGCCGACAGCAAGATTACCAACCACTTTCAACTTATTGGCATGACTAAAAAAACTCTCGTCAACGTCTTCAGACAGCGTGGTCAATACCGCATCAACATCTTTTACTTCATTTAACAAAATATCGCGGGGCACTGGCTCCAACTCATCCGTCCACATCTTTATATTAGCTATATTTTTGAGGCGTTTGATACTGTCTTCAGGGCATTTTCTTGTGATATACACCTTTGGCTTGTTCAAGTTACATGCCTCCTTCAGCTTTCTATTATCATCTCATAGCTGATTTTAAAGAGCAAAGAAGCCGCATAAAGAAAACTCGCCGATTGGCGAGCCTTTGGCGAAGACAGAGGCGTAGTTGCGACGCACAGGACGTGCTAGTACTGGCGTTGTAACAGGATGTTACGTCTTTAGCCAGTGCACTTATGTACGTCAGAAAGGCTACTGCTTGAATCAGCTTCTTTGCTGCCTTGCGACAAAACGAAGTGGAGGAGCATAACCATACTTAATGATTAACTAAGTTAGCTAAGCCAGTCAACGACTTTAACATCATGAAAAACACGATCTGAATACCAGCGTAAAAAGGCTACATAGCTTTCCGTTCTTGATATACAAGCCTCAAGCTTGCCGCACCACTGTTCTTCGTCCCGTTCCCCGTCCAATGCAAAGTATTCCTCCGCTATTTCAATAAAGGGGATTGGGAACAATAATCGGCCGTAAATCATCGCTTTCGTATGCGATGTAATCTCCCGTTCTTGATGATATTGATTCAAAAAGTCGATAAGTTGCTGTTCAGTTTGAATTTGGCCATTCCAAACGGAGCGCCTTAACCATTCAGCTAAATCTCTAGAAGGATGATCTATCACCCAATCAGCCGGGTTTTTGACCCTCTTGCCGGATCTGCCCCATGTTTCATTAGAAAAACGATAATGACATACAGCAGGCGGTTCAATCAAGCCTTTATCAATTCTTAGATCGGTCATATACTGAATCGCATTTTCAGCCAGCCCTGAAAAGTATGGAAAAACACTCATAAAGCGTGCTTTAAATGGTGAAAGCTGTTCTTGTCTAAGGCTTTGATAATATTGGTTTCTTAAGTCATCTATCCGTTTCGCCCAATATGTCGTCCCATTCATATAGGAGCTGTGTTCCGCTTGTTCTGCGGCAGCCAGCGTACTTCGGTTATGGAAACCAGCTAGTTCTTCGGGCATTTGAACATTTTTCCTCGAATCATTTGACACAGACAATAAAACAACGGGCACCCCTTGAAAAGTTGTGACGTACTCCCCTCGCAAGTCGGGTATCATCATCGCAATATCTTCCTCGCCCTGAAGTCTCAATGAATGGGTCAAACCAGCCAGAGCCCTCATATCCTGCAGGTAAAAATGGTTCTTTAGAAATAAAAAGAGACTGTCATTGCCATACAATAAACCCGATGACCGATTGCTTTCATCCTGCTCACATAGCAGACCATATTGTTCATAAATAAAAGGCACAAGCATCCATTTCACCCTCTTTATCCACTCTAATCCAAGCTTCTTTTATTAGTTTATGACGTCGCCTAATGGAAATGAACCATATCTTAGCGTTTGAATAAACATAAGGTGTAGAACATAACCTAGAGAAAAAAAAGGCGGTGTGCATCTTTGACTGATGTTGTAGAGAAAACAGCCAGAAAGTGGTTGAAAGAACGCGGTGTGACTAATGAGGATATCGCCGAACTCGTTTTATTTTTACAAAAGCCATACCACCCTTATTTAACGAAGGAGCAATGTCTTGAACATGTTAACGCGGTTCTCACAAAGCGTGAAGTCCATAACGCCATATTAACCGGCATTCAACTCGACCGGTTAACTGAAAAAGGGATGATTGAAGAACCGCTTCTGGATATGTTAAAACGTGATGAAAGTCTTTATGGAATAGATGAAGTCATCGCCCTTTCAATTGTCAATGTCTATGGGTCTATTGGTTTTACCAATTATGGCTACATTGATAAGAAAAAACCAGGGATATTAGAAAAGCTAAATGATAAATCATCAGGGGAATGCCATACCTTTCTTGATGATATTGTTGGAGCGATTGCAGCGGCATCTTCAAGCAGATTGGCCCACAGTAATCGTGATCAGAACGATTAAAACACCCATTCGCTTAAAGAATCAAGCGCAAATGTCGGCTGCTTTCTTTCATTGACCATTGCCTCTCTTGTTGTTACGCCGGTATGGACGAGTAACGTATCCACTCCGGCCCGCAAGCCTGCAAGAATATCTGTATTATAATTATCGCCGATCATAAGTGTCTTGTCTTTTGCTGTCCCTATTGTTTTGAGCGCCTGTTCAACAATTATTGGTTCGGGCTTGCCAATAAAAAGGGGATCAATGGTTGTTGATACGCTGACCACCGAAGTGAGGGACCCATTACCGGGTAGGAAGCCCCTTTCCGTTGGCAACGCTATGTCCGGGTTGGTTGATAAGAACTTGGCCCCTTTTCTAACTGCAAGGCATGCCTTCGCAAGCTTTTCATAATTGATATCCCTGTCCATGCCAATGACGACATAGTCCGGTTCATTTTCTTCATATGTTAATCCAGATTCCGATAACGCCTGCTTAAGACCGATTTCACCGATAAAATAAACCGTGGCATCCGGCTTTTCATTCTTAATGAACTGGGCGGTTGCCATGCTTGTTGTCAGAACCTGTCCTGGCTCAGCCGGGACGCCAAATTCAATGAGTTTATCAGCAACCTGTTCCTTCGTTCTTGTTGAATTATTTGTTACAAATAGGTAAGGATGACCTTCCTCCTTCAGCCTTTTGACAAAGTCGACTGCTTCATGGATTTGCTCCGTTCCCCTGTACATTGTTCCGTCCAAATCAATTAAAAAACCATCGTATTTTTTCAAATTAAAACCTTCCTTTATTAAGAAAAACCGGGCAAAAAGCGCCCGGTCCTTTTTTGGCTAGAGAATATCCGATAGTTTATATTCCTGACCATGTACCCCTTTATAATACTCAG
>NZ_SLXK01000018.1 GCF_004341035.1 Scopulibacillus darangshiensis | reverse complement strand
TCTTTTTTCATTTATTTGATGCGTAATAGTATGACGAAATCGCTTGATGGGTAAGCATTTCTGTCTTATTGAGGATTTTCTATGAATAATCTAGGTTAAGGGATGAACATGCAATTTTTACGCTAAACGATAAAAAAGGCAGCTCCAATTTGTTAGGGGCTGCACTTATAACTTTCTATTTACTTCTGCTTAATTATTAATCATACTTTGTTGTTTTAGAATTATTGATGAGAAGTATTTCCTCGCATCCGCATGTCTGATCTGAAGGATCTCCTTCAAGTCTTCATTTTTTTCAAATGCCACATCAGTACCATCAAGGTGCTCGGTGACTTTACTAATAACATATCCTTTTTCAACCAAGGCATCAATCTTTGCCTTTTCATCAAGGAAATCTTTATAAGTGGACATAACATCCGCCTCCTTTATACACTTTCAGCATCACTCTTTTGAACGGATTGCGGGGTATCATCGATCACCCAATCCCGGCCCACTGTAATGCCCAAATAGTCTTCATCACTCGGATTTTCGACTTCCTCCTGAGGAAATCTTTTAAAATACCAAAACTTTGCAAGAACATAGTATACAACGCTTGCCACGATAAAGCCGATGATAAAAGAGTAATCCATAAAGAAATAGGCTATTATGCCGCCGGCAAACCAAGCGATAAAACCGGCAATGTTCACGCCGCCATGGTATTTGTATTGACCGGCATTCTTATACAGGTCCTGAACATTTACTCTCCGTTTTCGAATAAGGTAATAATCTGCAAATAAGATCCCAGTGACCGAAGACAGCACTGCACCAATAATTAACAGTACTTGGGTCAAGACGTTAAAAACATTCCATGGCTCAATGACTGTCCCGACGATACCTGCGATAAAGACAGCTACAGCATAAGACACTTTGGGTCCCCCTGCATTTGAGAAAATGGCTGCCGCAGGAACTAAATTAGCAGATATGTTCGTAGACCATTGAGTCAGCACAATCATTAATAATAAGACAACAAGCATCCACCCTGAAGCGGATTTTTCCAAGGCAAAAACAGGGTTTGAATTAGCAGCAACAACATAAGATGCTGCGCCAATCATGATCATGAACGCTTCTGTGAGAGGAAGTGCTATCGTACTGCCTATTAAAGTGCCCTTGTTTCTCTTAAACCAATTCCTCTCAAACTTTGGAGCCTTGATAAATCGAGAAAGTGTCGGTATATCCGTTCCGAGGGTTGCCCAAAATCCCATATTGCTGAACAGCACGACTAGAAAGGCTGTCACTGCTGCCCCACCTGTAACTGGACTTTCAACCCAAGTCCAAACATTCTTTCCATACTCGATCGCCTGATCTGAAAGTGTGCTGTACATAACCAATGAGATTATAATGATAATAGGTGCGGTGATATCTGCAAACCTTTCAACCCATTTAATGCCTGATGCTGTATTGATTAACTGCACCAGAGCGAAAATCATGTAGCAGATTAACCAATGATCAAACCCAGTAAGTGTGTTCAGAATGGCATTGACGGCTGTCGCCCCAAAATAGGTATTAATCCCGAACCAAAAGGATGCCGCAATCGCGCGAATCACCGAAGGAATATGCGTACCGATAATGCCAAAAGGAGCACGCATATACACGGGAAATGACAGGCCGTGTTCAATGCCGATGTCGCCGATTATGGTGATAAATACCCCTATTGCCAGCGACCCTATAATTGTTGCTGCGACCACCCAGCCTAATGGAAGCGTCTGGACCCCTGCCGCCCCAATAGCAAAGGTTGCCAAAAGGATGGCCATGCCAACCCACATAGATGAGAAGCCTAAGGTGCTGATCGTTTTCTTATCGTGGCTGACAGGGAGCAAATCAGGCGATTTTAAGTAATCATACGACTTTTTTTCCATTACGATACTCTCCTTGTTCATTTTTGAACAGAAAATATCGGTAATATAATGGCTTGTAATGCAGCGAATAGACAGGAAATCTGGATGTCAGAACCGACTTTCCCGCTATCACATCTTGACAGTTTGACTTTCCGCCTTATGATTCATGCTGAATTGTTTCCGTTTGAGATACTGTCCATCTCCAGGTTTTCCTACAAACTGTTTATCACGAATAACATAATTCCCACGGGAGAGGACCGCAACCGGTTCACCTGTCACTTTCATTCCTTCCAGTGCACTGTAATCAACCGCCATGTGATGGGTTTTTGCCGAAATCGTCCGCTCGGCATTCGGATCAAAAATGACGATGTCCGCATCACTGCCTGGAGCAATGGTTCCTTTTTTCGGGAATAATCCAAACAACTTTGCCGACTGGGTCGATACTAAATTGACAAATTGATTGAGTGAGATCCTTCCCTTCTTGACGCCTTCGGAGAAAAGGACACTGAAACGATCCTCTACAAATGGTCCCCCATTCGGTATCTTCGTAAAATCATCTTTCCCTAGATCCTTTTGCCCGTTAAAATCGAACGAGCATTGATCAGAGCCAATCGTTTGCAAATCACCGCTTTTTAGTGCATTCCAGAGCGCTTCTTGATGGGGTTTTTCCCTAAGCGGTGGCGACCAGACATACTTTGCCCCTTCAAAATCAGGTTTCTCCATATAGGATTGGTCAAGCACCAAATATTGCGGGCAGGTTTCACCCCAAACTCGGAAGCCTTTGCGGCGGGCATCAGCGATCTGTTCCACCGCCTCTTTGCAGGTTACATGAACAACGTAGAGCTGGGCATCAGCAAGCGCAGTAAGTTTGGCCGCGCGCCCCGTCGCCTCTCCTTCTGCTTCTGGAGGCCTTGTCAACGCATGGTAAATCGGTTCTGTATGGCCTGCTGCCAAAGCCTTTTTTGTCAGATAATCAACGACATCGCCATTTTCGGCATGCACCATTACTAGGGCACCATGCTCCCTTGCGGTAATCAATGTTCGAAATAATGTCTCATCATCAGCCTGGAAGACATTTTTATAAGCCATGAATACTTTAAATGATGTAATCCCTTCTTGTTCGATTACAGTTGGAAGCTCATTCAGAACAGCATCATTGATTTCACTGATCATCAGATGGAAGCTGTAATCGACAACCGCTTTATCCGCTGATTTTTTATGCCACTTTTGAATGGCGTGGCTGAGGGGCTTGCCTTTATCCGTTAAGCAAAAATCAATCAACGTCGTTGTTCCGCCATATGCAGCTGCAATGGTCCCCGTTTCAAAGTCATCCCTGGATACCGTTCCGCCAAATGGCATTTCCATATGTGTATGGGGGTCGACACCGCCGGGGAACACATACATCCCTTTCGCATCAATTATTTCTGCCTCACTGTCATGCAGATTAGCACCTATTTTGGTCACCTTTTCATCTTCAATCAATATATCAGCCTGATAAGTATCCGCTGCTGTGACTACCGTTCCAGCTTTAATTATTTTTTTCATCAATGTCCCTCCAAATAAGCTAATCATTTAAAATTAAAGTTTTGCCGTGTTCATCTTGGAATGACTGATCGCTGCCTGCCGCTCGTTCCATGTCATCGGCGCTTCCGTTTGTGGCAATTCGATCATATCAATCGCCCCATCTACAGGGCATACGATAGAACACAAATTACAGCCAACACAATCCTCTTCCCGGACCTTCAGATAATCGCTGCCGTCAGCATTTGTCAGCATATCAATGCATTGGTGCGAAGTATCCTCACAAGCAATATGGCATTTGTTGCAGTTAATGCAAATATCATTATTAATCCTCGCAACCACTTTATAATTTAAATCAAGATCGCCCCAATTCGAATATTTGTTAACCGATTTCCCGATGAGGCCGGCAAGCGAAGAGATGCCCTTCTCATCCAAATAATTATTAAGCCCGTCAGTCATATCCTCCACGATTCGGAATCCATGGTGCATTGCTGCCGTGCACACTTGAACGGCACTTGCCCCCATAAGCATAAATTCGACTGCATCCTGCCAATTGGAAATGCCGCCAATACCAGAAATAGGCACATTAATATTCGGATGCCGCGCACATTCAGCGACCATGTTCAATGCGATCGGTTTGACAGCCGGACCGCAATAGCCGCCATGCGCTCCTTTGCCGGCAACATTTGGGATCGTATCCCAAGTGTCCAAATCGACCCCAGCTAAGCTGTTGATCGTGTTGATCATACTGACGGCATCGGCGCCGCCTTTCACGGCGGATTCAGCTGTCACCGTAATGTCTGTAATGTTCGGTGTCAATTTTACGATCACCGGTGTCGTTGCCGCTTCTTTCGCCCACATCGTTTGCGCTTCAACTAAGTCAGGCTGCTGGCCGGAAGCGGCACCCATCCCCCTTTCCGCCATGCCATGCGGGCAGCCGAAGTTAAGTTCAAGACCGTCGACGCCGACATCCTCTACTCGTTTGACAATCTCATGCCACTTTTCTTGTTTCGGCTCAACCATCAATGAAGCAATAATGGCTCGGTCCGGAAACCTCTTTTTCGTTTCATATATTTCTTTTAAATTGACATCAAGCGGCCGGTCTGTTATAAGTTCAATGTTATTGAAACCGGCTACCTTCTGACCGTTAAAATCTATCGAACCAAAACGTGATGTGGTATTGATAATAGGCTCGCCAAGCGTTTTCCAAACGGCGCCGCCCCATCCGGCTTCGAAAGCCCTTTGCACCTGGTAGCCGGTATTTGTCGGAGGGGCTGAGGCAAGCCAAAATGGGTTTGGGGAAGTGATCCCTGCAAGATTTGCCCGTAAATCAGCCATACTATTACTCTCCTTTCATAAAGGATTTTAGGCGCTTTCAATGGAAGCGGACCTCAATTGCTTATGAATCGCGTACGCTGCTTCCTTGCCATGCTTTGCCGCGGAAACGACCATCGCTTCACCTTGGCCGCCTCCAAAGATCACATCACCAGCAGCAAAAATTTTGGGGTGAGATGTTTGGCAAGTCTTCTCATTCACTTTAACAACGCCATTGACGTGCCTTAGTCCGAAAGCCTCGGCCAATTCTTTGTATCGTGTTTGGCCGATCGCCTTGATCACTGTATCCGTTTCCAAAATAAATTCTGAACCTTCGATCGGCATCGGCCGGAGTCGGCCATCTTCTCCGGGCTTCCCAAGCTCCATGCGGATACATTCCACCTGTTTGACACGTCCGTAGCCGTCATCAATAATTCTTTTGGGTGCTGTCAGCCATCGAAACTCAACACCATCTTGTTTTGCAAACTCGTATTCAAAATCATAAGCTGTCATTTCCGATTTTGTCCGCCGGTAGAGGATCTTGACATTTTCTGCTCCGAGCCGAACCGAACATGTCGCGCCATCGATCGCCGTATTTCCCGCACCGATCACTACGACGTTCTTCCCTGCAAGCTCATCGTTAATAGGTGATGTTTTTGTGGCTTCAACAAATTCAATCGCATCATGTACACCTTCCAGCTCTTCTCCTTCAATGCCAAGCATCGGAACCTTTGACATACCTGCCGCTAATATCACGGCATCATAATTGTCAATCAGATCTTGGGCGGGAATATCTTGACCAACCCTTGTATTCGTTCTTATATCAACATCAAGGCTTTCAACTTGCTGCACTTCCCAAAAGGAGATGTGTTGCGGAAGGCGAAATGAAACGATACCGTACGTATCCAATCCGCCCGCTTGTTCTTTCGCCTCAAAAATGGTTACTTTGTATCCCAATAAAGCAAGCTCGCGGGCAGCTGATAAACCAGCGGGGCCGCCGCCAACGACTGCCACACGCCTATGATTTGGTTTTCCTTTTTTGAAAAGGATTTGTTCATTTTTAATCGCCCAATCTGTTGCAAAACGCTGAAGATCGCCAATCATAATCGGTTTCGTTGAATGGTTTAACACACAGGCACCCTCACATAATTCCTCCGTTGGACAGACACGGGAACAGCTGGCGCCGACAGGATTGGATGCCATAATGGTTCTGGCTGATCCCTTTAAATTCCCCGATGCAATCTTTTTTATAAAAGAAGGAATATTTATACCTGTCGGGCAAGCCTTGATGCATGGCGCATCATAGCAGTACAGGCAACGATTAGATTCATCCAATGCTTCAGCAGCATTAAACCCGTGATTGACTTCTTCAAAGTTCTTGATAAGGTCATCTATTGATGCATGCCTCGCTTTTCCCAAGATCAAAAACCTCCCTTATCATTTTCAGGGCTTTAGGGCTGTCATATCATCATAAGTTTCGGGCCGGCGGTCACGGAAGAATTGCCAAGTGTCCCGTACTTCCCTAATTAGCTTTCTATCCATTTCCCCGATCACAACCTCATCCCGGTCCCTCGTTCCCATGGCAACAAAGTTTCCCCTAGGGTCAACCAAATAAGACTGGCCATAAAATTCACCCATATTCCAAGGTGCTTCCAACCCAACACGGTTAATCGCCCCAATATAGTAACCATTTGCAACAGCATGTGCCGGCTGCTCCAATTTCCACAGATATTCAGACAATCCCGCAACTGTAGCAGAAGGATTAAATACGATTTCCGCTCCATTTAAAGCTAGCAATCTTGCACCTTCAGGAAAATGGCGATCGTAGCAGATGTAAACACCCACTTTGCCAAATGCGGTATCAAATACCGGGTAGCCAAGATTACCGGGCTTGAAATAAAACTTCTCAAGAAAACCGCTGCCCGCTTCATTAACGGTAATTTGCGGGATATGCTGTTTGCGGTATTTCCCTAAGTACGAACCATCTGCATCAATAACCGCTGCGGTGTTATAATAGGTCGCAATTCCTTCGCGTTCATAGACTGGCAAAATAATGACAACACCAAGTTCACGGGCAAGTGATTGAAAGAGATTGCTCGTTGGTCCATCAGGGACTTCTTCTGCCGCATCATACCATTTGGTACTTTGTTCCGCACAAAAATATGGACCATAAAAGATCTCTTGCAAACAGACCATTTTCGCACCGGACCTAGCCGCTTCTCTCACGAGTTTAATATGTTTTTCGATCGCCTTTTCCTTATGAACCTCCACAGGCTCATTGCCATTGACATCATTTGAGGCTTGAATGAGGCCTATTTTTATTTTATCTGCCATATTGACCCTCCTTAATCTTGTTAAAGTGCTTCATTGATTATAAATATGTTCAATAGACTAGCAATATTCATGTCCCAATTACCCAGGGCTACTTGCGCTCGCCTTAAATGGAAGGGGCTTTAACGTAACGTTTCTATATGTATTGTCATTTCAAATTTATAATGTTTTACAATATGTCATTTTAATCGGTACACTTTTATACATTGTGTTAGACGAAAGCAAGCTGCGCTAAAGAAAACTTGCCGATTGGCAAGCCTTAATGGCGCAGCCAGAGGCTTAGCTGCACTTATGTGCGTCGGAAAGTTTATACTTTCTGATTAACAAAAAAATCCCCTAAGCTAGCTTAAGGGCACTGAAAATCCTTCGATTTTCAAGATAACCGAATCGATTTCATAATTACTTTTAAACAGAAAATAGGGAAACGGAATTTCAATTTTTTAGAAAAAATGCCGTTGTTGTTTCGTTATTATAAGCGGAAATACACTCGCTTTCCGCGGGAGTCTCGTGTATTTCCGTTGATTCATGATTTTTTTGAGGTCACAGGACTTTTTGGGGTATAGTGTACGTTAAGAAAAACGCATACAAAAAACACCTGATTTTTGTACGTTATAGTACCAATCAGGTATTTTGAGTTTACTTTTATAAAAATCTTAGTAAGTTTATTTATTCACATTAAAAGGGGCAATACCAGCGAAGCAGTCACCGCCCGCAAACAGATTAAATAGTTTCATTAAATCCATTCCCCCCCAAAGCAAGACACGCAGCCCAATGAGTGACCCTATACTTCCGCCTTCCTAGCAGACATTTTTTGCACATTTATTAATGATAAGACAATCGACAAGATCAAAATGACAATAAAAAAGATGAAAGCATAACTGAAATGAGAGAACGAGTTCAAAATGCGGCTTGATATGGCCGGTCCAAACGACATGCCCAGAAAGTTGATAAGGTTATAGATCCCTAATCCCATCGCATTTTTGTCTTTTACTATCGTTCGCGGAATTTCAATATTGATTGCGACTGTCATCATCGTGAAGCCTATATAGATGGCGAAAACACCAAGCATTGCGAATACAAGTTGTGTTACACCAACACTCGCCAACATGAGGAATCCGGTGAGTTGTATGACCGTGGAATATCCGATGAGTTGCTTACTGCTGATGACATTTAGGCTCTTTTTTGCAATAAAACTTATCAAAAAGGCCAGGATTGAGATCACGCCTAAAATAAGACCTGTGCTAATGGCAGTAAGGAGAAAATGTTGCTCAGATAATAGTGGGAATAAAAATACCATACCAACCATGGCTGCGTTATTGACAAAGCTGATCATGATCAATCTGCTAAAAGCGAAATGTCTAAAAATAGATAGATCAACAAATAGAACCAAATTTTTGCGTTTCCCATGAGCCATTAAACCAACAACTGACATGACCGTTATGATAAGGAGATAGCCATTCATTTTAACACCCAGAATAAAAGACACAACGAAAATCAATAAAAATAATAATCCGATGAAGTCAAAAGGTCGGGCCTCCTTTTGTTGATTGGTATACCCGGAAGGCATAACCGTAAATAACCCGATGAGTGTTAGAACGACCAACAGCATCAATAGAAACAAAGAGTGCCAGCCCCATGCATAAGTAAAAGTGCCACCAATCAAAAAGCCTATTCCGGAACCTAGTGATAAACATCCACCAATTAACGTTAAAGCCATGTTTCTTTTAGATTCTATCATATATTGATTGGCGGTAATCATTGACAAAGCAATGAAGGCACTGCCCCCGGCAGATTGAATAATCCGTGCAATGATCACAAAAATATACTGATTGGTTATGGAACCAATGATGGAACCACACACGAATAAACACACACCAAAGACTAATAAGGTCTTAAGTTGGAAGTAGGAAGCCAATTTGCTGTAAGTGATGGAACCGCAGGCAATGATCATTGTATATATAATCACGACCCAGCTAATCATAGAAGCTGTTACCTTTAGTTCTTCTTTCATGTCGACAAGTGCCACATTAAACAAAATGGAGTTCATCACTCCTGATAAAACTATGAAACACAAAGTTAAGATCAGACCATTCTCTTTACTTTTCATCCTGTTTTCTACCCTTCGTTATTTTATAGTCATAAAACATTAAAACTATTAATTGAAAAAAGTGACCACATCAGAGTGTAGTCAAAAATCCTGGTAAATACCGATCAAACATCTCTTTATTTAGAGTGACATACTTTGTTACACCTTCACGTTCAATCGAAACTAATTGTGCGTCGGATAAAATTTTTAAATGATACGAACCATTTGACTTGCTGATCTCTAAACTCCTTCCAATATCTGAACACATTGGTCGATTGTACTCGCGAAATAGTAAACGAATCATACGAATTCTTTTTTCATCTGCCAACGCATTAAATATTTTAATACGTTGCTGGTCATCTAATTGTTTTAATGTCATAAAACTATTATACAATTTAGATCAACATTGTCAACTCATCTAGTGCAATCCAAAAATTTGAAAAAGGAAAGCTGTCAATATCAATCTAGCTTACCTTCGGTGATTTAATCTTCCGCCCTTTAGAGTCAATGTATGACAGCAATTCATTTTTCAAAGGTTCCAAAACAGCGCTAGAAAATAACCCCTGAACATCCTTGTATATCCTTTCGTTTGAATGATACACACAGAAATGGGTGACGCTCCAATTTGAGTCAACAAATTGCAGTGTTATCCAATAGTTAGAAATATAGTCTGGCTCGTTAAAATCTTTATAATAGAAATCTATCATCCTGCCATCGTGTTTGACGATTTCTATGATATCCACATCCATCTGGCCATGTTCGCCGAGCTTAATTTGCAGCATTCTTCAATCCTCCTTTTGAGAACATCCTTTCCAAAAAGAAGAATTTATATAGCTGCAAATTCAGAATGCAAAAAAACAGCCCCCTCGTACCCGTAAGAAGGAGCTGCTTTCGTTCAATATTTTCTTAAAACGCCCAAAGACCTTTGCGCAGAATCGCCTCGATGTCCCCATTCTCCGTTTCACCGTCAACATCAAGTTCACCGGAACCGATCATAAAATCAACATGAACCAGGCTGTTATTGGCGCCATGCTGCTCAAGCTCTTCTTGGTTCATGTTCGTGCCGCCTTCCAAGCAAGTTGGATAAGCTTTGCCGATAGCAAGATGGCATGAGGCATTTTCATCATACAACGTATTAAAGAAAATCAAACCGGATTGTGAGATCGGTGAATTGTTTGGCACGAGAGCGACCTCTCCCAAATAATGCGAGCCTTCATCTGTTTCAACTAACTGCTTTAATGTGTCATAGCCGCTTTTCGCGGAACAGTCGACGATCCGCCCATTTTCAAATGTCAATGAGAGCTCCTCAATTAACGTCCCGCTGTAGTTAAGCGGCTTGGTGCTCGTTACAGTACCATTTACCCCCGTTTTCAAAGGCAGTGTGTACACTTCTTCAGTCGGGATGTTTTTGATGAAATCTGTCCCGTCCGGATGGCTTGCTGCTGCAGTAGCCCATATATGAGAAGGATCAAATTCAATCGTTAAATCGGTGCCAGGCGCTTTATAGTGAAGCTTCTTATATTTTTTATCATTTAAAAATCCGGCTTTTTCGTTCAACTGCTGCTTATGTATATCCCATGCCTCAACCGGATCATCCTTGTCGGCTCTCGTCATTTGGAAGATGGTATCCCACAGCTTGTTGACAGCATCATCTCCATCCAGTTCCGGGAACACCTTTTTAGCCCATGTTTCTGAAGGAACGGTCACGATTGACCAGCTGACTCTATCAGACATCCGATAATCGAAATAGTCCCTAAGCGCTGATCTGGTTACTTTATTATCGCGCGCAACCTTTTCCGCATCAATGCCTGTTAACAAATCCGGATTCGGCGAGCGAATATCCAGGAACGCCGCCCCATTTTTGGCCAGTGTCTCATAGGCCTTTACCTCAGATTCGGGGTATTCTTGAAAGGTTTCTTCAGAAGCATACATTAAGCGTGTCACAGTAAGCTCATCATCCGTCCATCTAAAATGGACATGCTTTGCCCCCGCCTGATATGCCTTTTTGACAACCATTCGGACAAAGTCGGCAGCTGCGATCGGTGCCGTGATGACAAGATCTTGCCCCTTTTGCACATTCACACCGTTTTTAACGGCGAGCTCTGCATATTTTTCAAGCTTTTGTTTTAAAGTTGACATCATGGTCCCTCCATTTCACCATTATTCTATCACTTTATTTCACGTTCGTCTTGCAAACGGATACACTCGTAATGCAAAGCAATTAATAAAAAACCCGAGTTCATATTCTTATGAACTCGGGGCAGTTTAATCTTCAGAGGTTAATTCTGCTATACATTCCTATGTTCGTCAAAATCAAATTGGCATTCTTTTAACGGAACGACCTTAGTTTTGTTTTTAATCTTATAACCTAGCCAAAGTACGAGAAATAACGGAATGCCAAGATATGCGGCAATGACGCTTCCCCACTCAATGCCACCGCCAAGAAACGCTTGATAGTCTTGTGCCAATAAAACAATGAGACAAAGTACAAAGGCAAAAATAGGTCCAAAAGGGAACCATTTAGAACGATAAGGAAGATCGCTAAGTGAATAACCTTGAGCCAA
Source organism: Scopulibacillus darangshiensis (assembly GCF_004341035.1). Classification (GTDB taxonomy): domain Bacteria; phylum Bacillota; class Bacilli; order Bacillales; family Sporolactobacillaceae; genus Scopulibacillus; species Scopulibacillus darangshiensis. The sequence continues at coordinate 68,749 of NZ_SLXK01000018.1, read as the reverse complement.
GTATGCTTTCCGAAACCGGTAGTGGCTGGCCGCAATACCAAGCCAAAAAATAAATCCTGTGACACCGACCGAATTCATTAACCATATATAGATGGCACCATCACCGAAAACGGATGCAAAAAATGCCAGCATGCCTACGAGGGACGTCACGATTAATGCCCAAATGGGAACGCCGCGCTTGTTTAGCTTTGCAAAAATCCGCGGGGCTAGTCCATCATTGGCCATTGCGTATAACATCCGGCTCGTCACGTATAGACTCGAATTTCCGGCGGATAATACCGCTGTTAAAATGACGGCATTCATCGCCGAGGCTGCAAAGGCAAGCCCTGCTTTCTTAAATACTGTTGTAAACGGACTGACCATAATTGTTTCACCTTGCAGACTATTGCTTGTATACGGAACAATCAATCCAATAACAAAGATTGCAAGACAATAAAATAATAAAATCCGCCAAAAGATGCTGCGAACGGAACGCGGAACATTTTTTGCAGGATTTTCACTCTCACCTGCTGCAACACCGACAATTTCTGTCCCCTGGAAGGAAAAACCAGCCGCTATAAAAATACCTAAGGTGGCCATAAAGCCCCCGTGAAATGGTGCATCACCAATAGTAAAATTTTTGAAACCTATCGGCTTACCGTTCATAATACCAAAAATCATTAATACCCCGACAATGATAAAGATGATGATTGTCCCCACTTTAATGAGTGAAAACCAATATTCTCCTTCTCCGTACCCTTTAACAGACAGGTAATTCAGTAAGAATATCAAGACTAAGAACAAAAAGCTCCACATCATCGAAGGACTGTTTGGAAACCAAAACTTCATAACCATCGTAGACGCAGACAGCTCCGCAGCAAGTGTCATTGCCCAAGTAAACCAATAGTTCCAACCTAACGCAAATCCCAAAGAAGGGTCGATAAAACGCGAGGCATACGTACTAAAGGCTCCGCTCACTGGCATAAATGACGCCAGCTCCCCAAGACTTGTCATTATAAAAAACACCATGACTCCAATAACGGTATAAGCGGCTAAAGCTCCCCCCGGACCGGCGGAGTGTATGGCGGGACCGCTTCCAAGGAAAAGCCCCGTTCCTATCGCCCCGCCTAATGATATCATTGTCAGGTGACGGGCTTTTAATTTTCTTTGCAAAGTATTTGAAGATTGTTTTTGTACAGTTTGCGGTGCTTGTTTCAACTGTTTATTAATCATCTGGATTCCCCCCAAAAATTGTTTTATCCTTATTCAGACTTAAGACTCCCCCTTTTTTGAAGTATTATATAATTTGTAAGTGCTTTCATTATTTGGCATTTAAGCCGTTGGATATAGACTTAAATTGGTGCCAAAATTAGGCAAAAAGAAATAGGGAACTATACTGCAAAAATTAAGAATTTCACAGTACAGCCCCCTATTCACTAAATGCTCTGGGCTAAATAAATATTCAGTTTAAATGGGCTAAATCTCACTTTTTTTCGGTCAAATAACTTTGCTAGTTTCTAATAACTTTGCTTTGTTTATTGTATTGCAAATATTTAAAGGTGTCAAATGATTTCAGAAACGGCATAATACTGTGCTGGGTGCACAAGTATAACAACAACGGTCAATATCGAAAAGTTCATTGACTTTATATTTGTTAAAAGTTAAAATAAAAGCAGTCAATAGTGTTCGAAAATTCGGAATTTGACAAAGCTACGTTGCGCTTACAATAAATCACATAGTGTTTTAGCCCATAGACAAGGCTATTAGTGAATAGGGGGCTATATCGATGAAGTTGTTTTTATTTCTTCGATATAGTCCCTTTTTATATTTTTACTTTATCATAATAAAGTAAATTGATGAGGGGGGCTTTTTTATGAAAATAGAACAAAGAAGTGTCGATTTTATTCCTGAGGATGAAAGATATGGAAAGCCATCAAGTTTATTTAACATCTGGTTTGCAGGCAATATGCATGTCACAACCCTTGTAACCGGGGCACTTGTCGTCACTTTCGGACTAAATCTATTCTGGAGTGTGCTCGCTCTTATTTTGGGTAATTGTCTGGGGGCGATTTTCATGGCGTTGCATTCTGCCCAGGGGCCAAAGCTTGGCATACCCCAAATGATCCAAAGCAGAGCCCAATTTGGTGTCTATGGTGCAGCTATTCCAATTGTGATCGTGATTTTAATGTATCTTGGTTTCTTTGCGAGCAGCAATGTGCTCGGTTCCGAGGTTTTAAGCAGCACGCTTTCGATCAGTCCAAACGTTAGTGTTATTCTTTTTAGTATTGTTGCCTTTTTCATTGCCCTGTTTGGTTATGACCTGATTCATAAAATGCAAAAGTATTTGACTTGGATTTTTATTATTGTTTTTGCCATCGTCACGGTCATTGTATTCAGGATGCCGCTGCCCGCTGGCAGCTGGTCGATGAGTGGCTTTAACCCCGCGGCATTTATGCTCAGCGTTAGTGTTGTTGCGACCTGGCAGTTAACTTATGCGCCGTATGTCGCCGATTACTCCCGATATTTACCGATCAACACATCGACTTCAAAGTCCTTTTGGTATACTTATTGTGGGAGCGTCATCGGCACGTTCTGGATGATGCTGCTAGGTGTTATTTTGACAATTGCTGTTCCTCATTACCTTGATCACGCCAGCTCTAATTTGGCTCATTTATTCGGAACATTTGCCTTAATTATGTTTGTCATTATTTTCTTAGGTCAAATTTCAATCGATGTGTATAATTTATATGGTGCATTTATGTCGTCAACGACAGCGATCCAGCCGTTTTTTAATCTTAAGGTAACACCTAAAGTCCGTCTGATATTGTTGCTTTGCATTACTGTGATTGGGACCCTTCTGGCTATATGGGGGCGACATAGTTTTCTCGCCTTTTTCTCAAACTTCATCTTATTTCTAACTTATTTCCTGATCCCTTGGACAACGATTAATCTGGTTGACTTCTATCTTCTGCGGCGCGGCCATTATAATACACAAGATGTTTTCGATGGCAACGGGCAATATGGCAAAATAAATTGGATCACAACAGTAGCATATATTGTTTCAATCCTTGCTGAAATTCCATTTATTAACACGTCCTTTTATATGGGTCCGATTGCTCACGCGTTAAATGGAGCTGACCTTGCCTGGATTATAGGACTTATTATTCCCGGTGTCCTTTACTATTTTCCAATGAAACGGCAGATTCGCATAAATACATCTAACATGCAAAATAAGGGGATTTAACATTCGTTAACCTCGTTTATCAAAAACGAGGCTGGGACAAAACAAAAGACTTATGTATAAATAAAAATCCGCACTATTCAGATATCCTATCTGAATAGTGCGGATTTTTCTATTAGTAAAAAACTTCTGTAATGGATGTTGACAGTGCGTCAGTCAATTTGCTCAAAATCGGGCCAGGTATATGTGCTCTCGCTTCCTGTGATAACATTGCCCGGGGATTTTCGCTAAGACCCTGAGGTACACCGCCCATTCCCGCAAAGGCATCTTTTAATTTATTTGCAAAATCATGGCTTTGAATCGTGCCGAAAATCGTAATTCCTACAGTCATGCCAAACTCTCTGACAAACCCAATCGTTGAATTGACTGAGCCGTATTGTTTCGGGCTAAAGTTGTGCAGTGCCGACATACCTGACAAGTACTGTCAGTCATAATTTCTTATTATCCTTCACTTTGGCGTTATTGTCCTGCTCAAAATTTGAATTATATTCTACGTAATCAATAAAACAGCCAGGCCCAATCGTCACATTGTTCCCCCGCAGCAAAAGCCCAGTAAATTGATGCTCAATATTCAATCTCCTCATAATCCTTTGGCTGTGGTTCAGGACGTTGTGGTGTATTTGTTCGGGACATACCTTTTCTTTTATGTTTTGTCGTCTTGGTTCTTGGCGGTTTCTTTTCCATGATCATCACCTCAATGGTTATTTTTTGATTCCAATAGGCAGGTTATACGGAATATGTCCTCCCTTTATTGGGGACGATAACCATTAAAGACCAAAAAATGGAGGATATTTCAGTGCCACAAAACCATCATAAAGAAAAAAAACTGCCAACTTTTCCAGAACCATATTGGCGAGACTTTATTGACTTACCAGCGTTCACCAGTTTGCAAGAAGATATTAAGGCAGATGCGGTGATTGTCGGGGGCGGGATCACAGGCATTACTGCAGCTTACCTCCTGGCAAGCGAGGGCTTGCAAGTTGTTTTATTAGAAGCAAGCAAGTTGTTAAATGGCACAACCGGCCATACAACAGCAAAGATCACCGCTCAGCACCATTTAATCTATGACGAGATCATCAGTCATATGGGCAAAAGCAAAGCGAGATTATATTATGAGGCTAATATGGATGCGCTGGCGTTTATTAGAAAAACAGTTCAAGACCAACATATCGATTGTGATTTCAGCGATGAAGACGCCTACATCTACGCAACAACAGATCAATACGCCAGGAAACTTGAAAAAGAATATAAGGCTTATCAAAACTTAAACATTAATGGTGAGCTGAAAGATAAAATGCCGCTTGATCTAAACATCAAAAAGGCATTAGTCATGAAAGATCAAGCACAATTCCATCCCATCCACTATTTGGCGCATTTGATCCAGGTAATCCTCGACAAGGGCGGCCGAATTTATGAAAGCACCGTCGGTGTTAATGTTGATAACAGGGACCAGCCCGCAGTCCTTACCAGTGATGGGCATCGTGTTACAGCTGACCATATTTTGTCATGCTCCCACTACCCTTTTTATGACGGGCTCCATTTTTACTTTACCCGGATGTATGCGGATCGGTCATATATTATCGCTGCCAAAACAGACAGAGAATTTCCCGGCGGCATGTACATTAATGCCGAAAATCCGCCAAGATCACTTCGTTCGGCAAAGCTCAATGGTGAGAACCTAATATTAATAGGCGGTGAAAGCCACAAAACCGGTCAAGGGAAGGACACCTTAGAGCATTACAAAGCCCTTGAATCATTTGGACAGGAAACACTAGGTATAAAAGATGTTGTTTACCGCTGGTCGGCGCAAGACCTCATCACGTTAGACAAGGTGCCGTATATCGGAGAAATGAGCCCGGGCGAACAGAACCTTTTGGTCGCAACCGGATACAGAAAATGGGGTATGACAAATGGTACAGTTGCTGCTCTCTTGCTTCGTGATATTGTCTTAAAAAGGGAAAATCCATATCAAAAACTGTTTGAACCCTCACGATTTTACGCCGATCCAAGCCTTAAAGAATTCTTTTCAATTAACGGTGATGTCGCGAAGCATCTTGTTAAAGGGAAGTTTCAGCTGTTTCACAAGAATGCTGAGGATTTGGCAAATGATGAAGGCGGCGTGGTCACTTATAAAGGTGAGCGGGCCGGTGCTTACAAAGATGATAAAGGCCAAGTGCATATCGTTGATACCACATGTACCCATTTAGGCTGTGAAACCGAATGGAACCACGGCGACAGAACCTGGGATTGTCCATGCCATGGTTCGCGATTCTCTTATACTGGGGAGGTTATCGAAGGACCGGCTGAAAAACCATTGAAACGAATGGATTAAAGAAAACTTGGCTTTTAGACCTGCTCCGGCGGGTTATTCAGCATATCGATAAAAACATTTGTCGCTTTATTATGTTCAATACTTGTAGACAGAACATATGAAAACATCCGGGTAAAAAGCTTTTCTTCCATATGAATGATGGCAAGTTCACCCTGTTCAACTGCTTTCTTAACAACCCATAATGATAAGATGGAAATGCCCATCCCATTTGTCACGGCTTCCTTTACGGCTTGATTTGTGCTAAATGAAATCAGATTGTTGGTGCGAATACCAAAGGAACGGATGAAGTGGGCCATGAATTCACCGGTTCCGGATCCCTTTTCTCTTGTCACCCATGTCTGGTCCTGCAAATCATCGATCATCACCTTGCTTTTTGAAGCTAGCACATGTTGGGTGGGTGCAACGATCACCATTTCATCTTCCATGAATGGTGATATATCAAGGTCTTTTTCGTTCGTGTGTCCTTCAATGAGACCAATATCATTTTGTAGCAGCTTAACGGATTGGACAATCTTCTCGGTATTATCAATGATCACCTCCAGCTGGATATCAGGGTATTCCTTATTAAAATCAGTTAATAATAAAGGCAATAAGTATTCACCGATCGTATAGCTTGCCCCGATTTTTAATGTGCCGGTAATACGATGGTGATAAGCGTAAATCTCCTCTTTCGTTTTACTATAAAGTCTAAGCATCTGCTTCGCTCGTTCATACAACATTTGTCCAGTTGGTGTAATGCGAAGAAATTTTGGTGACCGGTCAACCAATTTGGTTTGAAAAGTGTTTTCCAGATTCTTGATGTGCAAGCTGACACTCGGCTGAGATAATAATAATTTTTCACCCGCCCGTGTGAAATTTTGTTCTTCGACAACGGTGATAAATGTTTTTAATGCCTCTAATGTCATGATGACCTCCAATCATTAGAAATATTAATGAATGAAATAAAAAATCTATATTTCCTTTATGATAACACATTTATTATATTGGTATTAAGGAAACCAAAGAGCGCTCTATTAAATTTTTTTTTGAGGTGAGATTATGGCTGGAGACAATCAAGGGTTAGCCTTACAGAAAGACACTGCCCATGTAAACGGTGGAAATCAAAAGAAACCTAAGGGCAGCCCAGCGGTTTTGTGGCTTTACGGGGTAGGTTTTACATTCATCATTGCTTTCATAGGTTTTTGGCTTGCCAAGGTTCCGGGATTTAGTCAGGTCGGCCCAATGGCTTGTTCTATTATCATTGCTGTCATTTATCGGCAAATCTTCGGTTATCCGGAGGCAATCCGTCAAGGCATTCAATTTTCAGCGAAAAAACTTTTGCGTTATGCGATTGTCCTGTTTGGTCTAAAGCTCAATATTGATGTTATTTTTCACGATGGTCTTGGTTTACTCGCCCGCGACGCTGGTGTCATTATCTTTTCGATCGGTGTCATGATGCTGATTGCTAAGTGGTTTAAAGCGGATATGTCCTTATCCTTCCTGCTTGGTGTTGGGACTGGGGTTTGCGGAGCTTCAGCGATTGCAACAGTCTCTTCTATTGTCAAATCCAAGGAAGAGGATACGGCGATCGGTGCTGGCATCATCGCTCTAATGGGTACGATTTTCGCGGTGGCCTATACGATTTTACGACCTTTTCTGCCTTTGTCCGCCATCGATTACGGCATATGGTCCGGTACGAGTTTGCATGAGATCGCCCATGTCGCGCTTGCTGGAGCTCCGGCGGGACCCGATGGTCTGGCAATTGCACTATTAGCTAAGCTTGGCAGGGTATTTTTGCTTGTCCCCCTTAGCTTTATCCTCGTATATTGGATGAAGCGAAAAGGCAAAGCAGAGGGTCAAGGTAAAGTCGAATTCCCTTGGTTCTTAATTGGTTTTATCATCATGAGTTTGATCGGCAGCTATGTCATCGGCCATTCGATTACCATTTCACAAGGAGTTATGGATAATATCTCGAGCTTAACAACATTTATTTTAACAATGGCAATGGTTGGTCTCGGATTAAATGTCAGTTTCAAGGATCTGCGCAGCCGTGCGATGCGCCCGCTTCTCGCTATGACGATCACTTCCGTCATTCTATCGATTTGTGCATTTTTTATAGCTTAACCCAAAAATGTTAAAGAGCCCTCATGAATGCCATGAGGACTCTTTATTATTTTCACCTAAGAAACACGTTCACTATATACAACCAAACGGTGATCATGGGTTTCCAAATCTTCTTGATACGTTCCTGTACATGTTATCAAATTAAGCATTTGTTTATTCGTTGGTCCGAAGATTTTTTTTAGCGGTGCTTCACCGTTTGGATAGCTTTCGATTTTAGTCACCTTATAGGTTAATTTTCTGCCGTCTTTTCCAAAAATATAGATTTTATCATTTTTCTTCAAGTCTTTTAAATGGAAGAATATAGCTGGTCCCCTGTAGCTGTCGACATGGCCGTCAATCACAGCATTCCCGATACCGCCGGGCTTTGCCCCCTTTTTGTACCATGCCACATTATTTGTTCCGCCGGGTACCCCCATCTTGCCATCCTTTGTCAAACCAACCTGTTCGACATTTGCTTCAACCTTTATCTTAGGAATCATTATTTTTTTTGGTACGATTCCCTGGTAACTTTGATCAGTAAATTTCCTGTCTTCATTAGCTGATGCTTTATCTAGCGCACTTTGATATTGGCTGTTGATCATGCTTAAATCTTTCGGCTTTTCTTGTTTAAGTTTAACCATATGCTTCCCATTATTTACTGTTTCCTTAGCTTGCGTCCCGCCGCCAAATGGCTGCTGGTAAAAAACATACATCACGATGACTGCAAGAACAGCAACGACACCTATGATCCACTTTTTCATAATTGACCCCTCCTATTGGCAAAGGGAAAAGGAGGGAGTGCCTCCCCCCTTTAGGTATTATTGCTGTTTGCTGCCTCTTTGTGTTGCGTAAAATGCTGTTCCTGCAGCTAATGCAACGAGAGCAAGAAGGAACCACTCAAAGTAATCTGTTTGCTGTGAACCGCCAAGACCTGTTTTCGGCATATCTGAAGGCATACCCTTCATCATGAACTTATCTGGATTTTGCATAACGATGCCGCCCGCTATCCCTTTAGATGACATAAACATATGGTCATAGGCCATGTCAATTTTATCCCAAGCTTTATCGTAATCTTTAGCTGCATAGTCGTCAAACGCTGTGATAAGCTGAGAAATATGTTCTTGCAAGCCTTTTTGGACAGCATCAGATGGGGTATTGCCGTCTGTTGCCGTAGCGATAAAGTTAGCGAAGTTCTTGCTGTATTCATTCAAGGCGTCTTTTGCTGCTTGTTTTTTGTTTTCATCTTTTGCACCGGTAGCTTTCACATAATCTACAAAATTGCCGATATGGGCTGACCACATCTCTTTGAATTTCTTGCCTGCTTCATCACCATATACTGATGCGATGGCTTTTGATAGATCATCAGTGTTTTCCGCTAATGCTTGAGCCGAAGCTTGGAAATCTTTTGCCCCATCGATTCCATTCTGCATAGCCTGTGTCGCAAGCCCAGCGTGCTCAGCCAGCAAGTAGTTAAGGTTTGAACGCAAGTCAGCTGCTGGTGTGACTGCCTTAGTATTATCAAATTTATCAGGCATTTGACTCGTAATCGCGGATGACAGTGATTTACTAACCATGTACATGTGATGGATGGCATCTCTTTCCATGTTATATGCTTTGTCATAGTCTCCGGCCACGTAAGCATCGAATGCGCCGATCAGATCATGAATATGACTTTGCAGGCCTTTTGTCGCATCAGATGCAACGACTTTACCGCCGGTTGCCTTTGATAGAAAAGCGGCAAAGTCTTTGCTATAGTCGTCAAGCTCACTTAGAGCTTTTTTCTTAGCACCTTCGTCTTTGGCTCCTGTTGCCTTAACATAATCAACAAAGTAGCCAATATGTGCTGACCACATTTTTTTGAATGCGTCCCCGGCATCTTTGCCATAGACAGATGCAATATCCTTCGTTAAGTCATCTGTGTTATTTTTTAATTCGTTGACCGCAGCTTGGAAATCTTTTGCACCTTCAGCACCGCGGCGCATCGCTTCAACAGCAAGAAAAGCGTGCTCACTTAAGTCTTTATCAAGCGTTGATCTAAGCTCTGAAGCTGGTGTGGAAACTGTCGGCTTTCCAGTTTGACTAGATTGTGCATTTGCCAAGCCCGCTGTTGGAATAAGTAGAGACATACTCATCGGTACGACTAACAGTGATTTTTTAAAATTCATTGTAAAACCTCTCCCTTGTTTGTTTTATCACTCAGCTATCGAACCGGATCCGCATATGGATCACTTTTTTTAATAAAAGTTTCATATTTTTTGATTTTTTTCAAAGATAGCTCTGAAACGCTGTCATGGAAGAGTTTTTTTCATAAAGAAAACTCGCCGATTGATGTTGCGTCTTTAGCCAGTGCACTTATGTGCGTCAGAAAGGCTACTGCCTGCCACCTCGTCTACGTTGCCTTGCGACGAAGCGAAGTGGAGGAGCACATATACTTTCTGGTGATTAACCAAAAAAATCAGAGGAAGTTTCTCCTCTGATTTGGAATTCATTCTATTATAATTTGCCTTGCATATAGATGGTGCCTTTTGGCTGCTTATGATTCGGGGCAGATTCTAAGCTGATCGCTACAGCATCCCATTGTTTCCCTTGCTTCATATTATAGGACACCGTTCCGGACCCATTTTGATTTGGTTTGAAAGAGCCCGCTGGCACCGGCTTTCCATCGTTAATCAGCCAAACCTGATAAACCTGATTACCTTTAGTTGGCTTAAGGTCCTGAGCCTGAATGAATAATGTGACATCCTTATTGCTCTTAACCATGGCAGCCGATGCTCTCATCTTTTGCGCATCGCTTTGGGTTGCACCAAGCGGAATGTTAAACAACACTTTAGCGACCTTCTGATTAGATGGCTGGTTGGCGTTGTTTTGAAAAGCATTCTCGCTTACTGTGTAAATATTTCCAATAAGAGAAAGTGCGAGACATGCGGCAAGTCCAATCGTCCATGGATTGACGCCATTCTTTCTTTTTCTTGGGATCCGCCCTATATCAAGTTGTTTCTTTTGTTCAGTAACCCGCGGCTGGGCCGTTTCTTTCTCAGGCACTGTGCCAGTTACATTCGATAGGATTCGCTTTTTCATGTTGTCAGGCGGTGTGACCGATTCAGATAAATAAGGAAGATCCGCTGTTAGGATTTCGAGTTCCTCCAATTCATCCTGGCAAGAATAACACGTTTCCAAATGGCGCTCGAACGCTTCTTTGTCTTCCCGTCTCAATGCACCGTTAAAATAATCGATAAGAAGTGAACATTTTTCGGAACTCACAGCCTAACCCCCCTTTCATCATCAAGCCGTTTTTTTAAATGCTTTAATGCTAGCCTTATGCGTCCTTTTACCGTCCCGAGCGGTATATCACACGACTCAGAAATTTGTTTTTGTGAGTAGCCTTTATAATAAAATAAATGAATCATTTCTTGTTGATCTTTACTTAGTGTATGAATAGAACGGCGTATCGTCTCTTTTTCCTCTTTCCATGTAATTTCATCTTCAACACTAGGCTCTTCAGATTGAAGGGCATCGCGTTCATCAAGTTCGAAGGCATCTTCCTGTTTGAGTTTGCGAATATGATCAATCGCAGTATATCGCGTAATCGTTAGAAGCCATGAAGAAAACTTTCCCTTTGTTTGATCGTATTCACTTTTGCCGTGCCAGAGCTTCATAAAAACCTCCTGCACCACATCCTCTGCTAAACCCGTGTTTTGTGTCATACGATAAGCAAAAGAATAGAGCAATTTTTCGTAGCGATCATAAATGGCCTCTAGTGCAGATTGATCGTGTTGTCTTAACTCAAAATACAGTTTGACATCAGTCTGCAAATTCATAGTAAACTCCTTTGTTTCCGTTAGACTGATCGTAACATGCTCTCAATTAGCTAACGGAAAATATTTATTATTGGATCACTTTTTTTGAAAAACAAGTAAAACACCCAATACCAACACAATCAAAATTAAGATATAGACAGCAAAAGGTGTTTCGTGTAAAGCATTTTCATAAGAAATCGATCCTCCGGATTTTGCAAACCATGCTGCTTCTTTTATAGAGGAAGCAACATGTGCCAGCATTAAGACAACAGCCAGCGTTAAGATTGATCCTCCAATTAACAACATGCTGACAAGTTTTTGATTCATCGTTTCTGCCTCCCTTAAATCAGTCCAATAAAAGATTCCAATGCCTTTATTCTATAGTTTTTATATGTAAAGAACAATAAAGAAAACTTGCCGATTGGCAAGCCTTTGGCGAAGACAGAGGCGTAGTTGCACTTATGTGCGTCAGAAAGGCTACTGCCTGCCACTTCGTCTACGTTGCCTTGCGACGAAGCGAAGTGGAGGAGCACATATACTTTCTGATTAACTAAAGAAAACTGACGGCTCCTCTAAGCCGTCAGTCATATACCATTTATTGAGCTGCGTAGCCTCCATCAATGCAAAACCTCCATTATGTTATATTAAACAACTTACTTAATATATTTACTCTTATGAAGTGTTCAAAACCTTTAAATGTCGCATTCACCAGCGAAAAAATAAGCTGAAAGTCTTAAAACATTCCTTGATAAGGCATCATGGCAGGGATTTTAAAGCATAATCGTTTCACTTCACAATAAGCCGTTGACATCTCTTCTTTACATAAATGTAACCAACATGTAATATATCTTGTGTGGCTTTTAAGCATGTCTGTAAAGAGTCCCGGTAGATTTGCAAAGGAGGATACTCTTTAATGAAAGAACAAATCAAAAAAATTGTCTTCAATAAGTATTTCTATTTTATATTAGCGCTCATTTTATTTTGGATAAAATCATACGCTGCATTTAAAATATTTTTTCAACCTGATTTAGAAAATGACACGCAAGGTTTCATTCTGCTAATTACTCCAATAAGCACAGCGCTGGTCTTCTTTGGACTCAGTCTCTTTTTCAAAGGACCGGCACATAGAGTGGCTGTGCTTGTGATTGATTTTGTTTTGAGCTTCATATTAACCGCTAATATTATTTACCATCGCTTTTTCGATGATTATATTACAATACCGGATCTCATGCAGTTTAAGAATTTCGGAGAGCTTGGCGGCAGTGCCAAAGTATTGGCCGAGCCAATAGACATTTTATATTGGGCAGATTTCATTATTCTAGTTATTCTTGCCTTAGTCCTTAAAAAAGCAGGTTCAGGTTCATTTAAATTTAAAAAACGGTTTGCGGTCGGTATAATAGCTGCCGGGATTGCTGTCTTTTTTGTTAACTTGACACTTGCCGAAGAACAGAGATCTGATCTTCTTACGAGAACATTTGATAGAGCAAAGCTCGTAAAGTTACTTGGGCTATACAACTATCATATCTATGACGCCGTCATCAATATTCGCACGTCAAGCCAAAGGGCGATAGCTGACAGCTCCGACATCAACGGTATTAAGAATTATGTGAAGGCAAATCATGTTAAACCGAGCGATAAATTCTTTGGTGCCGCTAAAGGGAAGAACGTTATTCTTGTGTCACTTGAATCGACCCAAAGCTTTTTAATCAATTACAAATTACACGGTCAGGAAGTGACCCCATTTCTAAATGACCTCGTAAGTAAGAGCTTCTATTTCGATAATTTCTACCATAATACTGGGCAAGGGAAGACATCCGATGCTGAATTTCTCATTGATAATTCGATCTACCCTTTACCAAGGGGTGCAGTTTATACGACGAATGCCCAAAATGAGTATCACGCCACACCGGAGATTTTAGATCAGCATGGCTATACAAGCGTCGCTTTTCACGGCAACCACAAGAGTTTTTGGAACAGGGACATTATGTATAAAACGCTTGGATATGACAAATTTTATCCGGAAAAATATTTTAATATAACAGAAGATAACTCAATCAATTATGGGTTAAAGGATATTCCGTTCTTTAAACAGGCCGTTCCAATCCTGAAAAAAGTCCAGCAGCCTTTTTATGCAAAATTTATAACATTGTCCAATCACTTTCCATTCGTGCTTGATCCTGAAGATGAAATGATTGAACCCGCTAACACTGAAGATAATGTTGTTAACCGGTATTTCCAAACGGCACGGTATGAGGATGAGGCATTGCGGATCTTCTTTGAAAAATTAAAGGAAAGCGATCTTTATAAGAATTCAGTGATTGTCCTTTACGGCGATCATTACGGCATTTCCGAAAATCATAATGAGGCAATGGCAAAGGTTATTGGTGTTGATGAGATCAATTCCTATCATCATCTTAAGCTCCAGCGTGTGCCGCTGTTCATTCATATACCTGGCATGGAAGATCAAGCAAAAGTCATGCATACTACCAGCGGTGAAATTGATGTCAAGCCAACTATACTCCATTTATTGGGGATTCAAACAAAGGATGATATTGCGTTCGGCGCTGATCTCTTTTCACCAGAACGGCCGAGCTTTACGATCCAAAGAGACGGCAGCTTCATTTCCGGTAAATACATCTATTCTAAGAAGGATTCGACATGCTATTTACAAAAAACCGGCGATGTTGTAGGGAATAAGCAGTGTAAACCTTTAGAGAATAAAGCCTTACATGAACTGCAATTATCAGATAAGGTTATCTATGGTGATCTGCTCCGCTTCACGGATAGATAAAGAGAACTCGCCAATCGGCGAGTTTTCTTTACCATATAAACGGCCAAGCTACAATGGCGGCAATGGCCGTCACTGCAACCGGAAGGCCGAGTCCCCATCCCCATGCAAAGGTCCCCGAGTCATCCATAGGGCCTTCCTCACCCACCTTATCAAAAGGTTGAATGTAAACATTGGATTCATCCACTCTCGTCAACACCCCGCGATGGACAGTGCCGTCGTAACATGTGATTTCTACCGATTTATTTATATTTTCTAGGCAAATCGTATAGAAGTCATAAGCGGACATTGATTTCCCCCCTGATTCATCGTGCATACTTTCTATTTTATGATAAGCCATGGTGTTTTGGATAGGTTAACCACATACACAATAAAGATGGGGCTCTTGTCGGCTAGACTTTGTCAGCATTCTTCAAGTAATCCTGCACAACCCTGGCTAATGCATCAATGGTGTTTTGTAATTCCTCTTTCGTATTATCTACACCGCCGACTTCAATCAGTATGACGTGAGGTGAAAGGTCCTGATTGTAGACGCCATTTACGCCGGTTCCCCTTTTCTCAAAGATACCTTTTGACAAACCTGGATACAATTTATTTAGATCGTCATGAAGCTTATTGGTTATCGCAAGATTCTTTTTATAATATGGATTTTCCTTGCCGATAACAAATGACACTCTGGCAAACGGTTTATTGTTGATATGTGCTGTTGTATCCTTTTTCCTCGACGAATCCCGATGAACGTCGATAAATAACTTATAGTCCTTATTGCTATTAATAGCTTCCTTGACTATTGGCCTTGAAGCATCGTATGCTTGTGCTGTCGTCCAGTTTTTCTTACGAAGGAGTTCTGTCATACTTGACAGATCCGCTACCGCTTTGACACCTCTCTCCTTCAAGGCTTTTGCAAACATCTCATCAACCATATGAATATTCTTTGATGTACTTGTCGCTTTGTTAGCATCCTTCGCACCGGTTAATCCTAATATCGGAAGATAGGATTCATAGCTGTGTGTTGAATAAAGAAACACCTTTCCATTTTTCACGTCTTCAGGGGCTGGTTTTGGCTTCTCTTGATCATGATCCGTTTTATCCTTTTTCTTTTCCTTTAATAGATAATCCAGCGGCGGTGAGGATTCGACTGGCACGTTCGAGTAGTTTGTCCCTTCCCCAGCCACAATAATTTCTGTGTCAAAAATCGAGAAACCCGGAAGCTCATTTCCCAGCAAACTTCTCGTATCCCCAAAGTTAATGTTCGTCAGTGATTGAAATGAAAGCTTTGAAAGACTAACAGACTGATGATCATCTGGTAAGACTTGCTTAAAATAAGGATTTTCCCAACCCAAGAAATCAACCATTGTCTCCGCTTTCATTGCCTGAAGAGCCTTGCTGACATTTTGGTATGAAAGATAATAGCTTATTTTCGTTACCGTCAGTAAAGAGATAACAATAAACAGGAAACAAATCAATACAGGAAGCATCACAATAGCACGTTTCAAAAAAATCGGTTTCTGCTGTGAGGAGTAAGGTATAAACATCGAATCTTCCTTTTTTAGCTTTTTATAAATTCTATGACTGCAAGTCTATAAAATGACTAGAAATAAATAGAAATGTTAAAAATGAAAGATTTCATTTAAAGAAAACTCGCCGATTGGCGAGCCTTTGGTGAAGACAGAGGCGTAGTTGCGATGCACAGGACGTGCTAGTACTGGCGTTGTAACAGGATGTTACGTCTTTAGCCAGTGCACTTATGTGCGTAAGAAAGTTTATACTTTCTTATTAACTTAAAAAGGGAAAATATAAAAGGCGCCCTAGGAGGCACCTTTTATATTTTCCTCTAATTTCCTTGAAAACCTAAGCAGAGCATATAGAATAAAGAAAATGATAATCATCACAGCTTCGAGCGATAACATGTACCATGGCCACGGGCCTAGGAAATCCAAAATAGAATGTCCCTTTGGTTTCTTCATGATGTACAAATAATTTGCATCTATCATGCGGTTGACAAAAAACACAATAGCACCGTATATGTCTACGATTAGCACCGTGATCCATAAAGAACGGATTGACACGTGATACCTTTCAACCGCAGCCATAAATAAAATAGACAGAAAAGCCCCGCCATGCGATACAAAAAATTCTATATAGCGAAAGTGAGGAAATGAGTAAATCCCTAAGTCTGGCGTCAACATCGCCTGAATGGCACTGCCCAAACCTGCGAAATACAAAAATTTAAACAGATTTGCGCTTCTCGTAAGCAGCATGATTATTGTAAGGAGAACGGTGATATCGCTAAGCTGCAGCGGCAAAGCATATCGAACGGACCAAGCACCTGAGGACACGTACCATATTTGGAGACAAACTTCGGTTGCGAGTAACAAAAAGGCAAGCAAGTATCTAATACATTCGCCTAAGCCCCGATGTCTTAATAAAACTCGAAAGATTAATAACATGACTCCGAGCAACCCAATAATCAGTAACGTGATAAGATGTTCTTTTGAAAAAAGGTGAAATTGCTCACCTTTATAATGATATGCAAAATATTTTTCCATGCGGCCACCTTCGTTTTGCAAGCTAGCCTTAGTTTACATTAAAACCTTGTCATTCATACTTTTTACTTAACAATCAGTACCAATATTAACTTACATGATAAGATGTCGCATGCTTTTTCTTATCGATGCGATGGGTTAGAAAGCCAAACAACGGAGGTAAAATCAAGCAAATTGTCATAACCCTTAGGACTTGAACTGCCACAACAAATGTTGAATCCGCATGCAGCACAACGGAAGTAGTCGCCATTTCCGCAATTCCCCCTGGAGAAAAGGCCAAAATAGAAGTGATTAAATTCATCCCTGTGACCTTCGATACAAGATAGGCATATCCTAGCATTGTGATGATAAAGCAGATTGATCCTAGCAGACCGACGATAAAAACCCGCGCGAGTCCCTTAAACATACCTTTGTTTAGCCGAGAACCAATGCATGCCCCGATGAATATTTGGGATAGAATAATGAACCAATGGGGCCACCACGGAAATACAGGAGCTCCCGCAAGCGCTTCTGTAAGCGGCTTTATAACTGCTACACCAAGCATACTGCCAAGCAGCCATGGTGCGGGGAATCTGAGAAGCTTAGCGGCATACCTTCCTGCAAGTGCAGCAAGGACTAATATGAAGGTCAATGTTAATTGAGTTGCCATGCCTTGATGGACTGCCGAAGCGGGCTCAGTCATGGCAGCTGTTTGCGCGGAATGACCGGGGCTCAAAAAGGAAACCATCATTGGAATGGTACCAACCACAAGGAAGACACGTATCAATTGAATAATACTGACGACGGCTGTGTTAGCACCGGCTTCTGCCGCAATACCGGACATGGCCGAAAGCCCGCCCGGGGTTGTGCCAAAGAAACTCGTCAGCATATCCGTCTTTCCGAGCTTCCATAAAACAACCCCAGATAGCAAAGAAAAGATAATAGACAATAGTAGCATGATGGCAATTGTCAGCCAGTTTTCTTTAAAAGTGCTTAAAACCGATACATTTATTTTTTGGCCTAACTCAATACCTAATATAAATTGACCAATCAAAAGCCAATAGTTCTTTGCCCCTTTTTGCCCGCTTCCAAGCTTCAAAAAAGCCGGGCGCCAAAAAGAGAGTATTCCTGCAAAAAGCAATGTACCTACCATCCAGCCAATTGACATTCCTGCTAAAGTGAACAGATAACCGCCAATACTGCTTATTAAAATAAACCATACATTCAACATAATACTTTTAACTTTTCCCATATTAAAGACCTTCTTCCTGTAAACAATGATGTTTAGATTATGGGAACTTATTGATCCGAAATCATTTTCTAACACAATTAAATATAGTACACTTTCTGTAATAGGTAAAATATCATTTTTTTATAATTAACTATAATAATTTCCTATGTCTTAAATTCCCAAGGGAGGCCTATATGGATCAGCGTGATTGGCATATTTTACAACTCCTCTATCAAAAGAAAAATATTACGAAAACAGCCCAGAGTTTATATATTTCCCAACCCACTTTAACAAATCGCCTTCAGCACATTGAAAGGGAATTTGGGGTAAAAATCGTTAATAGAGGCCGGCGCGGCGTCCAATTTACACCTCAAGGCGAGTATTTAGCAAAATGCGCGGATGATATGCTGTTAAACATGCGTAAAATCAAGGAAAAGGTATTAAATATGGGAGAAAACATTTCGGGAACCCTAAGGTTAGGTGTATCCCATTCATTTACACACTACAAGCTGCCGACCATATTAAAGCATTTTAAGGAACGTTATCCAGCCGTTGAGTTTAAGGTGACGACGGCGCATAGTGCAGATGTCATAAACCTGGCATATAACCAGGACGTCCATATCGGTTTTGTCCGAGGTAATGTTAATTGGCAAGGACAGCAGCGGTTATTATTTGAGGAAACCATTTCTGTTGTATCAAAAAAAAGTTTTAAATTGAGTGACCTCCCCCGCCTCCCGAGGATTGATTATCATACGGACTACATGTTAAAAGGTTTGATCGATCATTGGTGGTCAGCACATTTTACCCAGCCGCCGCTCATCAGCATGGAAGTAGACAAAGCGGAAACATGTAAAGATATGGTCATCAACGGGTTGGGATATGCGATTATGCCAAGCATGATCCTGAACGATTTAGATCATGTTCATCGTATCGACATTGAGACAAAAGCTGGTGACCCAATCCTTCGAAAAACGTGGATGATCTATTATGAGGAATTTTTAGAGATAAAACTTGTAACAGCCTTTGTTGATTTTATAGAAGAAGTGAATTTCATACCGAAAAATTAAAAGCCGGGTACAGCTGCCCCGGCTTTAATGATTCATTATTGTTTTGTCCATTCTTCAATATCCCAAACTTTTGTGACCCAATCTTCATAGAAGTCTGCCTCATGGGAAACGAGCAAGACCGATCCGGTGTATGCCTGCAGCGCCTTTTGTAATGAAGCCTTGGCATCAACATCCAAATGGTTTGTCGGTTCATCCAAAATAAGGACATTACCTTGCTCAAGCATAAGCCTGCATAAACGAACTTTAGTTTCTTCACCCCCGCTTAATGTATTTATGCCTTGGTGGATATGCTTGGATAATAATCCGCATTGGGCTAGTTTTTGCCTGATTTCTTTCTCCGAATATTGTGGGTATCGATCCCCAATGATTTGCAGCGGCGTTAACGAAGACGATAATGCCTGCTGTTCAAAATAGCTTATGTGAACCCTGTCCCCAAACGACAGGGTGCCATTAATAGCAGGGATTTCTCCCAAAAGTGTTTTAAGCAACGTTGATTTGCCTATGCCGTTGTGACCGATAATCGCCGCTTTTTCACCGCGCTTAAAAGTAAGATTAAGCGGCGGCAGCAAAGAGTTTCGATAACCAACCTCCAAATCCTTTGTTTTTAGTAACGTTTGGACAGGCTGTTTGACAACCGAAAAGTGAAACCGGGGTTTGGGAAGATCTTTCGGCCGGTCTATTTTTTCTATTTTTTCGAGCCTTTTCTCACGGCTCTTTGCTTGCTTTGCTGTGGCAGCACGCGCCTTGTTTTTCCTGACGTAATCCTCCAGCTTCTGAATTTCCCTTTGCTGTTTCTGGAAGGCTTGCTGAAGCTCCTGCTTCCTTTGGTCATACAACTTATTAAATTGTTCATAATTCCCAGGATATCTCATCAGTTTTTGATGCTCCAAATGGTAGACAACATTGATGACATCATTCAGAAATACCGTATCATGCGAAATTAAAATAAAAGCATTTGGGTAATCCCTTAGCATCTGAGTTAGCCATTTAATGTGTCCTGGATCTAAATAGTTTGTTGGTTCATCCAGCAGTAAAACATCGGGTTCTTCCAATAACAATTTACCCAGCAACAGCTTGGTCCTTTGCCCGCCGCTTAATTTAACCGCCGGCGTATCCATCCCCAAAGCTTTCAGCCCTAATCCCGAGGCGACGCTCTCAATTTTCATATCCAAAGAATAAAAGTCATTCTGGATAAGACATTCCTGGAGTTCGCCATAACGATCCAGCACCCTTTGCTCAAGGCTGCTTTCCATCTGTGCCGCAAGAGCTTCCATCTCATTATTGGCTTGATAAAGGTCAGCAAATGCTGTTTGTAAAAAGGCTCGTATTGTCAGATTCGCCGTTAAATCATAATGCTGTTCTAAATACCCGATTGTCATTTTAGGATGCAGTGTAACGGAACCGCTGTCTGCCAGCAAACGTCCTGTCAGCAATTTTAATAATGTTGACTTTCCAGAGCCGTTAGGACCAACAAGGCCAATATGCTCGCCATTTAGCAAACGAAAAGCCACCTTTTTAAATATTTCTTTATCTCCAAATGAATGTGTTAAATTATCCGCATGGATCAAGCTCATTTTTTCTACACTCCTTGATTGTATAGTTAGCCAATCGCAACAAGCATAGAAAAACCTGCAAAAAAGGAAAGCGAAAATACGCTTTCCCTTCTCCTATAAGAAAAGATGGGGCAAGTGATCCGCTGTTAAAACGATTGGCTTTTTAAAAAAAGGCAGACTTCACCAATTTCAAGCCAAATCGCTTTGAAAAACAACGGATCTTTGCATGCGCCACCTTCACTCCTTTTCGAATATGATTAGTCATACTATACCATGTTTAAAATTTCTAAACAACAACAGTGCCTTGAAACGTGTATTATGGATGGAAAAAACTATTAATAATTTATTTTAATTAAGATAACAGATATTAAAAAAACTTTGTTAAACAATTTTATTAAATTCTTCTAAACGCTGCTATAAAAGGGTTTTTAGCTTGCTTACACCATGTCCCTCACTAAATTTTAAAATATACTGAAATTTGTGTTGACGAAGACGAGCTCGCTGTTATAGTATAGTAGCAACAAATAAAATTACTGTATTACAACAGAGGCCACAAAAAATCATAAGGAGGTTTTACCATGAACTGCCCAACCTGCAATGGCAACGGTGAACTTGAATGTCGAAAGTGTCAAGAAAAGCAAAAGGACGGAAAATGCACGAGCCACTACTGTCATGATGGCGTTGTTATTTGCCCGCGATGCTGCGGAAACGGAAGAATTGATTAAGAGTGTAAGCAAAAAAGCATCTTAACACTGCCAGGATATGAGTGATTGCATGAACCATTTCAAAAGGAGGAATATATTATGGTAAAGCAAAATGAGGGAAGAGCACTGAAAGAGCAATGGCAATCGAAACGCTGGGACGGTATCACCCGACCTTATACAATCGAAGAGGTGCTGCGGCTCCGGGGTTCGGTTACCATTGAACACACTTTAGCCAAATTAGGAGCAGAACGTTTGTGGCACCTTATTAATAAGGAGGATTATGTCCATGCTCTAGGTGCTTTAACTGGCAATCAGGCTGTCCAGCAGGTAAAAGCCGGCTTGCAAGCGATCTATTTGAGCGGCTGGCAAGTTGCTGCCGATGCAAATCTCGCTGGTCAAATGTATCCTGACCAAAGCCTCTATCCTGCCAACAGTGTCCCTCACGTTGTTAAGCGTATAAATCAGGCCTTGCAGCGCGCCGATCAAATTGATCATGCCGAAGGAAAAAATGAGACATATTGGTTTGCTCCAATTGTTGCGGATGCTGAAGCCGGTTTTGGCGGCTCGTTAAATGTCTTTGAGTTAATGAAATCAATGATCGAATCTGGTGCTGCGGGCGTTCACTTTGAAGACCAACTTTCCTCTGAGAAAAAATGCGGTCATCTTGGCGGCAAGGTACTGCTCCCTACCCAGCAGGCAGTTCAACATTTAGTATCTGCAAGGTTAGCGGCAGATGTCATGGATATTCCTACTGTGATTATCGCCCGTACAGATGCCAATGCGGCCAATCTAATAACCAGCGATGTTGATCCTTATGACCATGAATTTCTGACTGGCGAACGGACGGCTGAGGGCTTTTACCGTACAAAAGCGGGTCTCGACCAAGCGATTGCAAGAGGGCTTGCTTATGCCCCCTATGCCGATATGATTTGGTGCGAAACATCGGAGCCGAATCTTGAAGAGGCGCAAAAATTTGCTGATGCCATACATGAGAAGTTCCCTGGAAAGCTTTTAGCTTACAACTGCTCGCCGTCATTCAACTGGAAAAAGAAGCTTGATGATACGACGATTGCAGGCTTCCAAAATGAACTAGGTAAAATGGGCTATAAATTCCAATTCGTCACTTTAGCTGGCTTCCATGCCCTTAATCACGGCATGTTTGAGCTGGCGCGCCATTATAAAACCAAAGGCATGGCCGCCTATTCGGAACTTCAAGAAAAAGAATTCAAAAGCGAGCAACATGGCTATTCTGCAACGAAACATCAGCGAGAGGTCGGAACAGGTTATTTCGATACTGTTTCGCAAACGATCTCAGGCGGGACCTCATCGACCACCGCTCTTAAGGGTTCAACTGAGGAAGAACAATTTTCAACATTATAGCCGAAAAAAAGCCCTCTTATTATTATAATTAAGAGGGTTTTTGACTCAATATTAGTAAAAGCCGCCGTAGCCAAACCGTCTAAAACCAAATATGCTTCCCAAACCTACACCAAGCAATCCTCCAGTGAATCCACCTGCAAAAGCTCCTGGGAAGCCAAATGCAAATATTCCCGGACCATCATAACCGCCGCCATCGAATCCGTCAAAAGGACGGAGATAAACATTCTCTCTATCAACAGAATGGATAATGCCTCGATGAACGGTGCCATCATGACAGGTGATTTCTACTGCGTTGTTAATATGCTCACAGCATTGATGGTAAAAATGCTCTGCAGACATTCCGACACTCTCCTTTCAAGAAGTGTTAGAAGTTAAGGCGTGATATATGACTTAATTATTATCTTTGCTTATACATTAGTATATGGTTCGATTCCCTTTCCGGATGGGTGATCTGCCAGGGACAATCGTTTGTTTCTATCGCTCCTCATTGGATACTGATTAATAAAGACGGTCATATTAAGGGAGAAAGGAGAGATAACCTTGAGCAATCCAAAAAGACACCCCGAAAACTTTACCCCTGACCATCTTGGCGAGCAGTCTGTGGCAGAGGATAGCAACAAAGGAAAACAAATGGCCAATAAGAGTAATGAGGAACCAAAATACATTCCTCCTAAAGGAAAATAATGTCAAAAACAACGTCCAAGAAGGACGTTGTTTTTATATAGCGTTTTTTCAAAATGGTTCATCGATAAGAAAATGAACCCCCCCCCCGCTCATTAAGATTGCTTATATCTTTGTGAGTATCATGGCTAAGCATGTTATCGCTCTCCCATTTTTCGATCATTAAAATGTGTCGGGAGCGTCACTTCGACGGTAGTCCCTTTATCCATTTCACTTCTTATATCCATCGTGCCATGGTGGCTGCGAATAATCTTCTGGCAAATCATTAAGCCTAGCCCTGTTCCTTTTTCTTTGGTACTATAGAAAGGCTCTCCAAGTTTTGTCAAACGATCTTCAGGTATGCCCATTCCTTCATCAATAAATTGAATCAAAATCCGCCCTTCCCTTAATAAGCGCAATTTAATATAGATCCGGCCCCCTTTTTCCATTGCTTCAATGGCGTTTTTAATAATATTAATAAAGACCTGTTTCAATTTGTCAGGTTCACAAGCAATCTTAATTGACTCGACTTCAAACTCCGTGATCAGCTCAATATTTTTCATGATGGCTTGAGTATTCAGCAATGTCACGGTACGGCTTAATAATTTTACGATATTCTCCTGTTCCACATGGACAACTTGCGGCTTAGCCAGAATAAGCAAGTCGCCGACAATATTATCAATGCGGTCCAGCTCCTGAAGAATGACACTGACGTAATGATTTTCCATGGCTCCGTCCATCAGCTGTGTAAATCCTTTAATCGCTGTTAAGGGATTTCTTATTTCGTGAGCTATACCTGCTGCCAATTGACCAACAACCGTTAATTTTTCAGCCTGTTGCAACATTTCTTCTGTTTTCTTCCGTTCGGTCACATCTCTTAAGACAACCTGAACTGTGTTTCGGCCCTTATAATTTGTAGGAATAAATTTGACATCCGCCTGCCTTGTATCGCGGTCTGTTCGCAAGATAATTAGGTTCTCAATATCAACAGGCCGCTGGGTCCTTTTGACCTTTTCAAGGTGTTCGGTTAATACTTGATGTTGGTCCGGGTGAACATATTTGAACAGTGATTCACCAATGACCTCACCAGGTCTCGTGAAACCAAATAATTTTTTTCCGCCATTATTTATGTATATCCAGTTAGCATCACTGGTCATGATACCAATAGTGTCTTGTGTATGTTCAACGAGCAGTCTGTATTTCGTTTCACTGTCACGTGTTTCTGCTTCAGCTAGCTTTAATTCCGTAATATCCCGTGTAATACAAAGAATTTCCTTTGAGGTCCCATCCTTTTTTCGCGTATCTTGACAAAAAATCGATTCAACCCAAATATAATCGCCTTCCTTCCTGAGAAGACGATAAGATGTTTTCTCCCCCTCTAAAGTTGCTTCCTGCCTGACGAAGCTTTCAACAATCGGGCGGTCATCAGGATGGATCAGTTGGTAAAGCGACTTCCCGGACAGTTCGTTGGGTTCGAACCCCAAAAGCGAACGGCTGGCTGCCGATGTGTAGTTAAAAATACCTGTTTCAATGGCATGACGTGAGATCATATCTGAAAAGTACTTTGTAAAAGCAATAAAGTTATCAACATCCTGATCTATTTGCTTATTGCTGAATCTAAATTTATGCTGGGAATTCATCTTGTAAAAATCCTCCAATAGCAAGACACTAAATAGGGTCAAACATGACAGCTGGCATTTGCTTACAAAGGTCTTTAAGTCGGAACAATTTGTCTTCATATTTATGGTACCATATTTATAAGAAAGATGGTTTAAATTTGAGGAGGTAATAGGAATGAACGACCAAGCGAAACAATTTTTAATGGCTTTGTTAAACACTGCTTCACCTTCCAGCCAGGAAGCGGGCATCCAGCGCAAATGGCTAGACTATGTCAAAGGGTTCAGCCATAAAGTACATACTGACAATGCGGGAAATGTCATTGGCGCCGTTAACCCAGACGCGCCATTTAAAGTCTTGCTTGCCGGACACTGTGATGAAATTGGATTAGTTATCAATCGGATTGATGAGGACGGCTTCCTTCACTTTGATAAAATGGGCGGCATCAGCCCCAAGCCCGCCGTAGGTATGAAGGTTGATGTCTTAGGTTATAAGAAAACCTTCACAGGCGTCGTCGGAGCAAACGCGGAGCATCACGGCGGTGTAAAAGATGACTTATCGTTTGAAGATCTCTACATTGATTGCGGGGCAAAAAGTAAAGAAGAAATCGCCGAATTTGTGCAAATCGGGGACCTTGCTGTTTATAAAAGGACACCTGAAATTCTTTTTAACAATAGATTAAGCGGACGCGGTTTAGATAACCGGACAGGTGCATTCATCGTAGCGGAAGTGCTTCGCCGCTGTGCTGAAGACAATCCTAAAGTAGGCGTTTATGCAGCAAGTACCGTAAATGAAGAAACGAATATGGGCGGCGCGTATTTTGCTGCTGCAGGCATTAATCCGTCAATGGCTATTGCCTGTGATGTAACGTTCGCCACAGATTACCCGGGGGTTAATACTAACAAATATGGTGATATCAAATTAGACGGCGGCCCGGTTCTCGCAAAGGGAGCCCCGATTAATTATAAAATGAATCACCTGCTCGAGGGTGCTGCGAGGCGCTTAAACATGGCTGTTCAATATGAGCTGACACCGCGAATGACCGGGACGGACGCCGACCGCATGAGACTGACTGGAGCCGGCGTTCCCGTCAGCCTTGTCTCACTCCCGCTTAGGTATATGCATTCCCCGGTTGAAACCGTTAGTCTCAAAGACATTGATGAGGAAATTGATCTCCTAACGGACATGATCTTACATTTAACCGGTGAGGAAAGCCTGAAACCGCTTGACATTTAAAGTCATTCAGCTAAAGAAAACTCGCCGATTGGCGAGACAGAGGCGTAGTTGCGACGCACAGGACGTGCTAGTACTGTCGTTGTAACAGGATGTTACGTCTTTAGCCAGTGCACTTATGTGCGTCAGAAAGGCTACTGCTTGCTACACTTCTTTGCTGCCTTGCGACAAAACGAAGTGGAGGAGCACTTATACGCTGGTTAACTAAAAAACCTTGGCAAAAGCCAAGGTTTTTACTATTTTCCAAACAAATCTTTAATCGTATGGTCAAAGGGTACAGATAAGCCTTCATATTGATTGTAATAGCTTTGTGCAAGCTTGATATCTAACATTCCGGCACGCACAAGCTCTCTATATTCTGCAGTGGCTTTTTTTATTACCTCGCTGTGAAGCAAAACCGTTTTATTATTTATAGAATGGCTGTCAATATTATAAACCCGGTCTTCCGGGTGAACAGGCTCAAAGTTATGTGGGCCCATCCCGTCAATGACTGCAAATTGGTGATCTGGGAAGTAAATCAAATCAATGTCATTTGTATAAAATGGACATCGGTAAGCTGTGTGAGTCATGCCTCTTTCACAGGCAGTCAATTCAAGCGCTTTCAGACACCAGGAAATCCCCCTGCGATGGTTCCCCTTAAGTATAATTTTCCTTTTAATGTTTTTTATTATGTCTGGATTCATTGAATGTGTAGAATGAAGGCTGCTGTAAAAACAGTTTTCACCTTTTTCTTTCGTTGCCTTGTTATCTGATTTCGGAAAGGTGCTGTCACAAATCATCGTAAGAAGCTTAGCCATTTGCTCTTTATCCGATGCTGATTCATATTTTTCAAAAACGGTATTAAGACATTTTTGCGCCTCCAAAAATGACCGTTTTGCCTGTAGTATCCGTTTTGCCTTTTCACCTTCTTTATACTCATGCAGCTGCCTGAATTCTTCATTGCCAAATTCGGATAATCCAAGAGAAACAAGGCTTTTGAAATCACGTTTTTTTATTTTCTTGTACAGTTTATCTGACAAAACAGCTGTTTTCCTGTTTAAATGGAAGATGCCGTCAACAGCGGTTGGCTTGATTGGATTTAAAATTAAATAAATGTTGTCTAATGGTGAGTTAAAATCGCCCATTTGTTCCAGATGTTTAACCAAATAAAAAGCATCTTCTTTCACAACCCATAAATGCTCTATTTCATTTAAAAGACTTTCAGGAATAAGCATTTCTTCAGGATCAACAATGCTTTCAACATACAGCTTATGATGATAAAACATCCCTCACAGCTCCCAGTAGATGTGTCCTTAGATTACTGTATGCATGCAGGGCTTTGAGGGTTTATAAGTCATTCAAATTCTTTGAAGGCTAAGACAGTATCATATTGCGGTTTAATGCCTGAGATTTTTATGTGTCCCATCACAGAAAGGCTGATTGCCTGAGCGTTTGCACCTGCATAATGCAACCCTTGTATTTTTTCCGACAATCTCACCTTCTTCATTCATAACTTCGATATTGCCATGAACAAAAAACGGACCATTTTCTAAAGGCTTAATCGTGGTAATTTCCGGAGGCTGTTCCTTTTTACCGCCATCAAGCCTTTCATACTGCAGCGCTCCGGTTGGACATAGAGAAATGGTACGGCAGATCTCCTCCACACTTGCTTGATCCAGATTTACCCAAGGCTTCTTCTCTGGATTAAAGACTTCTTTCAAGGTATCCACGCAAGCTCCAATGTGATTGCAGCGGTTTGGATAAAAGGAAACAATGAGATCGTCTGATTTGTAGTCATGTTTGTCTTCAGCCATAAAAATCACCCTTCCTATATAATGGCTATTATCTTAGCGTAACCTTGTCAAGGCGCGGCCATTCAAAAAGAGGCCCCTTTAGAGAGACCTCTCTTGATAAAAGCTGAGAAAAGGTACGACCACCATTGACATAAAGGATATTGGAAACCACAAGCATACTAATAAAATCAGTGGAAAAAGGCGCTTTTTTATTGATTGTTTTGGAAATGGCATGACTACAAGCGCCAATCCCATGGTCAAACCGACGGTGAAGTAGATCAACATGACGACAATACTGTGTTCGATCATTAAATCAACTCCGTCAGCGTCTCCTGCGCTTTTTAATACAATATGCAAATGTCACCCGGGCGTGAAAGTGATCATAAAGAAAACTCGCCGATTGGCGAGCCTTTGGTGAAGACAGAGGCGTTGTTGCACTTATGTGCGTCAGAAAGTTGTACTTTCTGATTAACTAAAGAAAACGGGGTTCTGATAATGATCATTTTCGTCGATCGTAGATTAAAAACCGATGCGGGTACCGATTCTTTTCATCAACAATGCCTTTTCGGTCTGACACGAGTTCCCACTCTGACTCATCAAAGCCTTCAAAATATGTATCACCTGCAAAAGAATGCTCTATCAAGGTTATGTATAAACGATCCACATACGGAAAAAAAGCGTTAAAAATTTGTGATCCGCCGATGACAAATATTTCTCTATTCGGGCTGTCCATATCAAGAATCGCATCCACGGAATGAAAAATGTCACAGCCCGCAGGATAGTAGTCTTTATTTTTAGTCAAAACAACATTTCTTCTTCCCGGGAGCGGCTTTTTGAAGGATTCTAACGTTTTCCTGCCCATGACAATGGTGTGCCCCATCGTCAGCCTCTTAAAAAATTTAAGATCGTTAGGCAACCGCCAGGGCAGATCATTGTTTTTGCCAATAATGCGATTTTCATCCATTGCAAGTAAATAGGAAATCATACCGAAACAGCCCCTTTGATGTGAGGATGCGGATCGTAGCCTTCAATTGTAAAGTCTTCGTACTTATAATCAAAAATGGAAGGAACAGCACGATTGATAGTCAAGACAGGCAGTTTCCGCGGCTGTCTTCCAAGCTGCTCTTTCACTTGTTCAAAATGATTCGAATAAATGTGGGCATCACCCAATGTATGGACAAAGTCCCCCACACCGAGTCCCGTCACATGGGCAATCATATGGGTTAATAAGGCATAAGACGCAATATTGAAAGGCACACCTAAGAACACATCGGCACTTCTTTGATAAAGCTGGCATGACAGCTTGCCATCACTGACATAGAACTGAAACAGACAATGACATGGCGGCAATGCCATCTTATCAACATCAGCGGGATTCCATGCTGTAACAATCATACGGCGGGAATCGGGGTTGTTTTGTATCAAATCAATTAAATTGCTGATCTGATCAACAGTTTCGCCTTTTTTACCAGGCCACGAACGCCACTGATGACCGTAGACAGGGCCGAGATCACCTTTTTCATCTGCCCATTCATTCCAGATCCTCACGCCATTTTCCTGGAGATATTTAACATTTGTATCCCCATTTAAAAACCAAAGCAATTCATAAATAATCGATCTAATATGAAGCTTTTTGGTTGTTAATAAAGGAAAACCTTCCTGAAGAGAAAAGCGCATTTGATGGCCGAACACACTGATTGTTCCGGTTCCTGTCCGATCTGACTTTTCCGTTCCTTCTTCTAAGATTCTATTGCATAACGTCAAATATTGTTTCATTACTGTTCACCTCTGCCGGGGTTTGATTAACCATCATTTTATCATATTAGGGAACCTGCCGACCAGATAAGCCTCAAAGCTTGGACTTTTATTTGAGCCTGTTATAAGATATATAAGGTTTAATATTTTATTTTAATGGGGTGAAGGATATGCTTAGACAAAAAACAGGAAAAGGCATTGCGCTTATAGCAATCCTATCTGTGATATTCGCGGTTCTCTCCGGCTGTTCCGGAGAAAAGAATTCCGAAAGCTCGGAAACCGCCTGGGATAAAATAAAGAAAAAGGATGTTCTTGTGGTTGGTACAGCGGGAACCCTTTATCCGACGTCATACCACGATGAAAAGACAAATAAACTGACCGGGTATGATGTTGAGGTCATGAAAGAAATAGCCAAAAGGTTAGGACTGGATATTAAATTTAAGGAAATTGGTTTCGACGGGTTATTCTCCAGTCTAAATTCCAGCAGGATCGATGTGGCAGCAAATGATATCGGCATAACTAAGGAACGCAAAAAGAAGCTTGCTTTCTCCGATCCTTACAAATATTCTTTCGGCTCAATGGTTGTCAGGAAGAAAGACCATTCAGGCATTCACAGCTTTGATGATCTTAAAGGAAAAGTTGCTGCAGGGGCCGCTAACACGATTTATACCAATATCGCCAAAGACTTCGGTGCCAAGACAAAGATTTATGGCAATGTAACAAATGATGTCTATTTTAGAGATCTATCCATCGGCAGAACCGACGTTATTTTAAATGATTATTACTTGCAAAAAATCGCCTTAAAATATATGCCGCAATTTGATCTCATGATTGCGCCTAACCTTTATTATAAGCCTAGCCAAGGCGGGCTGGCTGTCAAGAAGGGCAATGATGAGCTCGTCAGCCAACTCAATAAAGCCTTAAAGGATATGAAAGCGGACGGCACGCTTAGTAAAATATCCAAGACATTTTTTGCGGGAATGGATGTCTCAAAAAAACCTGATGTTGATATCAAACCCGTCAAGCTTGATAAAAAGGACAAGTAATAAACCATGTCTTTACACCACATTTTTGATGTCGAACTTGCTGTTAAAAGCTTACCGTATGTCATTCAAGGCCTTGGCTATACAGTACTGATCGCATTTCTCAGCATGTTCTTCGGTCTTTCTCTTGGCTTTATCATCTCTTTATTCAGGAGTTCCGAGCGCTTTATATTGCGGCTTCCAGCAAGGGTGTATATATCATTCATGCGCGGGATTCCAATGCTTGCGTTATTGATGATTATCTATTTTGCCTTGCCGGTTGTCGGCATTCAATTCACTGCTGTAACTGCAGCCATGATTGCCTTCAGCATTAACAGTGCGGCGTACATTGCGGAAATCATCCGCGCCTCACTGATGTCTGTCGGCAAAGGCCAGTGGGATGCCGCATATGCATTAGGATTTAATAAACGGCAAGCTTTAATGAGAATCATCGTGCCACAAGCTTCAAGAATCGCTGTGCCTCCCCTTTTGAACGTGTTTCTTGATCTTGTAAAAACGACATCACTGGCATCGTCCATAACAGTACCTGAACTTTTGTATAAAGCACAAATTGTTGCCGGCAGATCATTTGATTCCATGACAATGTATATTTTGATCGCCCTCATCTACTGGGTCATATGTATCCTCATATCGACATTTGGCGAGAAGTTGGAGAAGCGTTTGTCTGCCAGTTATGAATAAAGAAAACCTCCCGGATGACATTGCCCGGGAGGTTTTTTTGCATTGTTTTCTCTTATGTATATTAACCAAAATAATCCTTTTCTAAATCCCTTAGCTGTTCAATAGCGAGCCTTGCCCAATCATCACCACGCTTGCCCAGCTTCTCTAATTTGTCGTTCACCGCTTTTCGCAGCGATGCCTTATATTCTGGGATCTGATTTCCTTCATATTGCTTTAAGGTATTCACTCTCACCACGGCCTTTTCGTGATAGGCAAGCGCCTTTCTTTGGTGGAACAACGGCACATTAATGTTATTTGGCGAATGAAGGTCACCCTGTGTTGGGTGTTTGATGACTGCCAGGATCTCTACAACCGCTTGTTCTGTTTGGCGGGGTTCAATTACTTTTGCAATATATTCACCTGTTTTATACCTGGCAATGACAAGATCATTCGGCTGGATTGTTTCTGTCAATTTACCTTCCTCCTTTTTGGTAAGGGAAATCCCCTAACAACATTATAGCAAAAACATGGCGGTCACAGGTAAAAGCCTAAATGACTATGATACATAAGGAAAGCTTAATTTCAGAGGTGAAAACAATGCCAGTGGCTGATGGAAAGCAATATATTAACCGAATGGACCAACTAAAGGCCAATATTTGGTATGAAGGACAAAAGGTAACTGGAAAACTATCAGCTCATCCCGCTTTTAAAGGTGTTATCCATAGTCAGGCAAAGTTATATGACCTTCAGTACAGGTCCGACCTAAAAGATGTCATGACATGGACAGCTGGTGCGTCAGGTAAACGATTCGGGACGTCCTATTTAACGCCCAAATCCAGGGAAGATCTAGAAAAAAGGCGGCAGGCGATTCAGGAGTGGGCGAAGCTTTCTCATGGTATGTTAGGACGGACACCGGATTACATGAACACCGCACTAATGACATTTGCCAGTTCAGCAGCAATTTTGAAGGGCCAAAGCGAAGCTTGTGCTGACAATATGAGAAAATACTTTGAATTTGTCAGGGAAAATGATTTAGCTCTAACACATACCTTTATTAAGCCACAGGTGAACCGCTCAAGTTCATATGAGGAATCTGACCCAAAAATTATCGACGCACAAATAATTGATAAAAATGATGATGGCATTGTCATCCATGGCGCCCGCCTGCTGGCGACACAAGGCGGGACGACTGATGAAATCATGGTGTTCCCATCAGGAGCCCAGCTGCCTCAGTTGATCGGAAGCGAGCCCCATGCGTTTGCCTTTGCCATTCCAAACAATACGCCGGGTCTTAAATTCTATTGCCGAGAATCCTTTGACTATGGGAAGTCCCGCTTTGATCATCCGCTCGGTTCACAATTTGAAGAAATGGACACCATTGTTGTTTTTGACCATGTGACTGTACCGTGGGGCAGGGTATTTCTGCACGGTGACATCTTTGTCAATAACAGGCTTTATAAGGACAGCGGCTTCTTTCCACATGTAACACACCAGGTTATTTGCAAAAATATTATTAAAACAGAATTCATCTTAGGGCTCATCCAGAAAATGATAGATGAAATTAATATCGGCGAATATCAGCATATCCATGATAAAGTATCCGAAGTCATCATCTCCCTTGAAACATTAAAAGGCTTTATCTATTCTTCAGAAGCCCAAGCGGATGTTAACGAATGGGGTGTCTATACACCTGCAATCGAGCCGCTTCTTGCTGCATCACAATATTATCCAAAGGTCTACCCTAGATACGTGGAAATCATCCAGCTCATTGGCGCCAGCGGTCTAGTAACCATCCCTACAGAAGCTGATTTTAAATCGGAACGAAAAGAAGACATAGATCATTTTCTTCAATCCGCGAAATCACAAGGTGAGGACAAAGTGCGGTTATACCGGCTCGCTTGGGATGCAAGTATGAGCGCTTTCGGCTCCAGACAAGTTCTGTATGAACGATTTTTCTTTGGTGATCCCGTCAGATTAGCAACCAGTTTATATTGCCAATACAAAAAACAACCGTATGTTGATAGAGTAACCGCGTTTTTGGCTGATCTTCAAAAGGAGGAATGAGGGTTGTATTATGACATTTTCAGAAATAAACCAACCAAACCCATTGAACGAACGTCGCAAAGAAGGCATGGTTTCACTGAAGAAAGAGTGGAACAACCTCTATTCAGAGAATGACCATCACGCATTGGCATTAATCAATGACGGGGACTTGGAATTCCCAACATTGTATGTTTTAAGGGAGGATATTAAAGAAAAAAAATGCCAGCATCTACTTATTGAAAGGAATCAGCTGGCATTACATCATATTGAAAATATTCTTCATGAAACCAATTTGGGTATAGCTGAACATAAGCATTTTAGCGACCAACATTATGTGATTTTATCAAGCTTCCGCTGGATGTTGGATACTGGTGCTGCGGCTTCGCTAAACAATGGCTATATCAAGGTGATCGATGGTGCAGTCATCCAAATGCTTTTAACCTATCAACAAAATATTGCAAAAGACGTTGTTGATCTTATTTTTCGGCGCAAGCGGTCACATCAGCAATCCCACTACTTGTTATGTGCGCTGCAAGAAAACGCTGATCCAAACTGTCTTTTTTATATAGCAAACTATTTATTATCTAATAATCAGAATGACGTTCTTTTTGCTGCTAAATTACTGCATTTTATTCCAGGGATGGCACATGCCGCAACAAAACCGGAGGCTGTTGCTCTGTTTGAGGGATGGATGGAGGATAATCATCGTTACCTCGTCTACACGGGAGAAACAAGTGATGTATCACCAATGCCTAGACCTTATAAAGTAAATCTTGCCGCTAAATACCTCGGCAAACCAGTTTCCCTAGAAGACGGAGAATCCTTACAAAGTTTGTCTAATAAAGAAAAAGAACGTTGGCAGCAATTTTCACAGCTTACCGACGGTACCAAGGAGCAATTAGCTTCACTTTCAGCCCATTACCGCCAAAATCATCGGAATGAGTGGTATGAATGGATGGCAAGCCCGCTCGAACAGCACATCGCCCTTCTGGATAAAGGAGGGATAACATGACCGTTGTTGATCGTGCGTCACCTTTTGAAAACATGATGCGGCAAAATATCGTTGCAGCAGCTCATGCCCTTTATCGAAGCAAGGCAGGCTTTGCTACCTTTTACTATTCAAGGTGTAATGAAAAGTATTGGATCTTAACAGGTGAAGGCGGATTCAAACTAAGGGCGGGTGTGAAATCAAGTGAAGCGATCCGTGATATCTTCGTTAATGGGGAACAATATGCCTTTGAGTGCGCAACGGCGATGATGATTGTTTTATATAAAGCACTGATTGAAACCATATCCTCTGAACGCTTCGATATGTTGTATCACCAGCTTTATTTATGGGATTGGGAGAAGCATCCTGAATTTCCTGTTTACACAGAACACATTACCGGTAATGGGCTCCTTGGTGATGTACGTTATTTTAAAAATCCTGACGTCAATCCGAAAACACCCCAATGGCAAGGCGAGAACGCGGTCCAACTTCCGAACGGCCAATACTTTGGCCATGGAATTGGTATTTTAACCGGCGAAGGGATCATCGAAGAATTAAATAAAAATCGCTTTCCAGGTGCCGAGAGATCGGCCTATTTAATGCAAACGGCCACCCGCCCAGACTTTGATTATCTCTATGCGTTAAGCAATAGCCGGACCATATATTACGGCGGTGCATCCCATTAAATGAATCAACCAACTTAAAGAAAACTCGCCGATTGGCGAAGACAGAGACGTAGTTGCGACGCACAGGACGTGCTAGTACTGGCGTTGTAACAGGATGTTACGCCTTTAGCCAATGCACTTATGTGCGTCAGAAAGGCTACTGCCTGCCACCTCGTCTACGTTGCCTTGCGACGAAGCGAAGTGGAGGAGCACATATACTTTCTGATTAACCATGAAAAAACAGTGTGGTGCGAAGCCACACTGTTTTGAAATTAAGATTCCTGAAAGCCACGTTTTCCTAAAATACTAAGCACAGCATCGTCGCTCGGCGGGTTGTGAATGCCGGCGCGGACATCTCGATAATACCGTTCAAACGGTTTTGACCGAAAAATACTTGTGCCTCCGACCACTCTCATCGCAAGGTCAACCGCTTTAACCGCCGCGTTCGTAGCAGTGTATTTAACCGCAGAAAGTTCCGGCCCAAGATGCGGACGCCTTTCCGGATCACGATCCCATTGTTCCGCAACACCATACATCATATAACGGGCTTTCATAAGCTCAAGCTCAATTGCACCGATTTTCTGCTGAACATGCTGAAGATCTTTTATCGGATGATCAAGGCTATTTGGCTGATAATTGGCTGCGAAATCAATCACATCACGCCGGGCTGCCAGGGCAATCCCAATATAGCAAGCAGGAATATGCAAAAGCCAGCCTGGCGGCAAATGATTTTTGTCCTGCCAGCCGATCCTTTCAACAAAAGCGTCTGGTGGAATCTTAACATTTTTTAAGAACAAATCATCACTGCGTGTCGCCCGCATGCCCAATGTGTCCCATGTTTCTTCAAAGCTGACACCATCGAGATGACGGTTAACTAGGAAGCCGCCGACATCGTCACTGTCTTTCATACTGGCAGTGACGATAAACTCATCCGCAACAGGTGCCAATGTCGTAAACGTTTTGTGCCCGGTAACGCGCCACCCATCATGTTCTTTGCCTGCCTCAGTGGCCGGCTTGCCGCCTCTCGTCGGACTGCCGGTCCCCTGTTCGGTCGCAGCCCGATTTACAATGTGCTTGTCATTAATCACACGGCGGCATAGAGCCTTAAATGTTTCCTCATCCCACTCCCTGCGTAAGGATAAGTCCATCATAATACCAAGGTGCCAGCCTATTCCTAATGTCGTCGGTCCATCCCCTTGAGCGAGGGCCTCTTGGATTAGCACGAGTTCGTATAGTGATATATTCTTGCCGCCATATTCCTCAGATGCGGTTAATCCCGTGTAACCGGATGCCTTTAATGCTTCAAAGTTTTCAAAGGGGAAGTCACCTGTTTCATCATAATGATCCGCACGCCTTGAAAAGTCTTCAGCGTGTGAACGGGCAAGTTCATATAATTCTTTTTGGCGTGCCGTTTTTATAAAAACATGATCTTTATCAAACAACCTGCATCCTCCTTTATTTACATTATGTAATTTAAAGAGGAGACAACTGTCTCCCCTTCACATAAAGTTATTAACTTTCGATAGCCATCTTCTTTTCTTTCTCAAAGCGGTTTCTAGGATGCTCACGGCATTCTTTGGAACATGAGCGATGATAAATCTCCTCACAATCATGGCAACATACGTGCTGGCGATTGCATTCAGGATTGGCACAATTCACGAGTCTGTCCTCTACTCTACCGCAATAATAACAATGGCTGATCACCTTGTCTTCCTCTGTTCTATTGATCGGAACAGATATTCTTTCATCAAAGACATAGCATTTGCCATCATAAAGCCGGCCTTGTACTTCAGGGTCTTTCCCATATTCAACAATACCGCCATGCAGCTGATTGACATCTTGAAAACCTTCTTGAATCAGATAACCAGTGAACTTTTCACAGCGAATGCCGCCAGTACAATATGTCAAGACTTTCTTATCCTTATGTTCACTTAAATTTTCCTTGATCCATTTCGGGAGATCACGGAAAGCCTCAACATCGGGGAGAATCGCATTTCTAAAATGCCCGATCTGATGCTCGTAATCATTTCTGGCATCAATAACGATGACATCCTCTTTTTGGAGATCATCATAAAATTCCTTTGGCGAGAGATGCTTCCCTGTCAAATCATTGGGATTTACATCATTATCCAAATTAAGGGAAACAATCTCTTTTCTTGGTCTGACAAAAATTTTCTTAAATGCATGCTGATCAGCTTCATCAATTTTAAATACCGTATCACTGAATCTTGGATCACTTTTAAGCGTATCCATATATTTTTGCGTCTGTTCAACCGTCCCCGACAGCGTCCCGTTAATTCCTTCAGAAGCTACGAGAATCCGGCCCTTAACACCGAGCGCTTTGCAAAAATCAAGATGTGCGGCAGCAAATGTCTCTGGCTCATCAATTTTGACATATTTATAATAAAGCAATATACGATAAGGTTTATGTTCAGTCATTATTTCGCACCACCTTCTAAATTCCCATAAAATCAAACATTTTCTATCATACCAAATAACGCATACAAATGCACATTAATTATTATACTCGGGAATTTAAAAGGTTCAAGTGGTGAATCTTAACGTTTTTCCAAAACGTATAATTCCTCTTCAATGCCCGATAATGGAAAAAACCAAGCAGTTACGCTTGGTTTTTACAATGGCTGTTGTACGCTGCCTTCAAGGCGCGGGCGATGTTTTCAAGATCCTCATCTTCAATGTCTTCTCTAGGAATAAAATGAACAACATCCTTACCACTTAACAGTGCGATTGATGGTGATGATGGTTCATAGCCTTTAAAATAATCCCTCATTGCAGCCGTTGCTTCCCGATCCTGGCCAGCAAAAACGGTGACCAGGTGATCGGGTATTACGTCACCTTTTAGTGATTCATTAACGGCAGGGCGCGCGAGTCCAGCCGCACAGCCGCAAACTGAATTCACAACCACTAATGTCGTTCCTTCAGCTTTTTCCATATAAGCATCGACATCTTCAGGTGTCAAAAGCTCTGAAAATCCTGCGGAAGTCAGCTCCTCCCTCATCGGCTTCGCTACTTGCTTCATATATTCTTCATACGCCATTGACATGCAAATCATCCTTTCGGCTAAGTACAAATATCTAGAACGGTTTTCATTAAATATAAAGTAACACGTCCCTTTCTTTTCAAGCAAATGTTTCGTTTCGGGTGCTCCCCTAAAATAATCCCGTAGCCTTACCGTTAGGATCTACATCCATATTATGTGCTGCAGGACGCTTAGGCAACCCAGGCATCGTCATGACATTACCGGTTATGGCAACGATAAAGCCGGCGCCAATGGAGGCTTTTAGCTCTCTCACTTGGATATGAAAATCATTAGGCCTTCCGATCAATGCCGGATTATCAGACAAGGAATACTGTGTTTTTGCCATACAGACTGGCAGATGCCCCCACCCATGTTGTTTGAACGTTGCTAATTGCTTTTTAGCCTTTTCAGAAAAGAACACACCTTTTCCGCCATAGACTTTGGTCACAATAGCATTAATTTTCTCCTCTATTGTAGCTTCTAACTCATACAATGGTTTAAAATGCTTCTGCCCCTCTTCAATAACGCTAACCACCTTGTGAGCTAATGCTTCACCGCCTGCACCGCCGTCTTCCCAAACCTTAGCGACTTCAGCTGGATGGCCTTTATCGGCACACCACCCCTTGATAAAATCCACTTCGGCATCAGTATCAGATATGAAATGGTTAATGGCAACGGTGTATGGCAGGCCAAAGGCTTTTATCGTTTCAACATGCTTTTCAACATTAGACATACCGCGTTTTAATGCTGCAAGGTCTTCTTTCTTTAAATTATCCCTTGAAAGTCCGCCATGCATTTTAAGCGCCCTTACTGTAACAACAATGACAACCGCACTTGGGTCAATGTTTCCGGCTCTGGTTTTGATATTCAAAAATTTCTCCGCACCAAGGTCAGCACCGAAACCGGCTTCCGTCACAACATAATCACCCAGTTTACTGGCAAGCTTCGTAGCAATCACACTATTACAACCATGGGCAATATTGGCAAATGGTCCGCCATGGACAAACGCGGGGGTGTTTTCAATGGTTTGGACGAGATTGGGATGGATGGCATCCTTCATTAAAAGGGTTAAAGCGCCTTCTGCCCCAAGGTCTCGGACTGTGACAGGTTCCTTATTATAGTTATAAGCAACGACCATCTTACTGAATCGCTTTTTCAAATCCTCGATGTCATTTGAAAGGCAAAGAATCGCCATAACCTCAGAAGCAACAGTGATATCGAAGCCACCTTCTCTCGGTACCCCGTTTGCCTGTCCGCCTAAACCGACAACCACATGCCTTAATGCTCTGTCATTCATATCAATAACGCGCTTCCATACAATGCGTCGCGGATCAATATTTAGGCTGTTTCCTTGGTGAATATGGTTGTCAATAAGGGCCGCCAGGGCATTATTTGCCGTCGTAATCGCGTGCAAGTCCCCTGTGAAATGCAAATTTATATCCTCCATGGGGACCACTTGTGAATAGCCGCCTCCCGCGGCTCCGCCTTTCATCCCCATGCTTGGCCCAAGCGATGGCTCCCTTAAGGCAATAATTGCTTTTTTGCCAATTCGATTCAAAGCTTGCCCTAATCCAACGGTTACCGTTGATTTCCCTTCACCAGCAGGTGTTGGATTAATTGACGTTACCAAAATAACCTTGCCGTCGGCGTGATCTTGCAGTTTCTTTAAGGTATGCGCCGAAACCTTTGCCTTGTACCTGCCATAAGGTTCCCAGTCTGATTCTTTTAATCCTAATTTTGTCGCAATAACATGGATGGGCTTCAACTCTGTCTGTTGGGCAATTTCAATATCTGTTTTTACTTTCATAACTGCCATATTGTCTCCCCCAATATAAGTATCTGAGATCATATAATTGAATGTTATTTCAAAACAATTTTAACATAAATGATTCAACCCCTCACGAAAAGGGTTATTAAATCAATAAGCTTTTCTTTTCTTCAATAGACGGTTTATTGTATGCTTACATTAGCTGTTTTTCTGGAGGGATACATTTGATCAAGGTCTATTTTGACGGGGCGAGTGCCGGCAATCCCGGTTACTCAGGAGCTGGTGTCTATATAAAGCGTGATTCCGGCCAGGAGGAACGGCATTCACTGCCCCTTGGTATCCTTACGAATCATGAAGCTGAATTCAAGGCGTTTCTATATGCATTGGAGCTTTGCATAGAAAAAGACTACTTGAGTGTCTCATTCCGTACGGATTCACAGCTTATTGACCGTGCAGTTGAAAAAGCATTTGTAAAAAACAGCGCGTTTCAACAAGATTTAAACAATGCGCTCAAACTCATTGACAAGTTCCAGTTATTTTTTCTTAAATGGATCCCTGATAAACAAAATAAAAACGCTGATATATTAGCTAGAAAAGCCATCTATATGCAGAAAGATCATAAGTAATTTAAGGCGAGGGTAGAATAATGAAAAAATCTCTGGGTGCTGACCTGTCACTAGTATTTGTTGCCTTAATCTGGGGAAGTACGTTCGTTGTCGTTCAACACGCGATTTCGACCGTTACACCTTTAACTTTTAACGCTTGGCGCTTTCTTCTTGCAAGCCTGTGTCTATTGATTTGGAAGGCCGTGTTTGTAAAAAACCGCAAACGGATAGAACTGCGAGGAATCTTAGCCGGGGTGCTCTTAGGGTGCTTTCTTTTTACCGGCTATATTGCCCAAACCGTTGGCTTGCTTTACACATCTTCATCTAAAGCCGCTTTTATAACTGGGATGAGTGTCGTCCTCGTTCCGATCTTTTCCGCCGTTATACTAAAAAAGCTGCCGGCTGCCAAAGCGATGGTCGGCGTTCTTATTGCAGCCGCTGGCCTCTATTATTTAACGATGTCAGGTCCTGTTGCCTTTAATTATGGTGATGGCATCGTGCTGTTTTGTGCCGTTATGTTTGCTTTACACATCATTTTTACAGCGAAAGTGACACACCATTATTCAAGCCTTTCCCTGACTATTATTCAATTGGCAACGGTTGCCGTCCTAAGCTTCGTCTGCGGCATAGTGGCAGATGGCACCGGTAAACTGTTTGACTTTTCTTCTTTATTTCGATCTGATACATTATTTTCTTTATTGGTAACCGCTGTTCTGGCCACATCCGTTGCCTTTATCCTGCAGACAGTGATGCAGCGGTTTACATCCCCGACACATGTGGGGCTCATTTTCATTATGGAACCGGTTTTTGCCGCAGTCACTTCGGCTGTTTGGCAGCATGACTATTTGACGTATGGTGGCATAATCGGGTGTCTTCTTATATTATTAGGTATGGTACTATCAGAATGGCCGGTAAAGAAAGCTCGAAAACAACCTTTTACCGACCATCTATAACACATAAAGGCAAGGTGAGAAACGGTGCAACTTATAGACCAAGACATCAGCAAACGCGGAAACATGACTAAGCGGCTTGCGAATTTATATGCAACAATGAAAAAGAACGGCGATTTGTATCACGCCAACAAACTTCGGGATTTATATAAAAAAAATCAATCGGGCCGTTTGTCAATTAGTTTTTGCGGCCACTTCTCAGCTGGAAAATCGAGTTTACTCAACCGGTTAATAGAGGAAGCGGTCCTGCCTTCAAGCCCAATTCCAACTAGTGGAAACCTTGTAAGGTTAATGCACGGCGAACCCAAGGCCAAGGTTTACACATCTGATGGTCAGACTGTCCTTTTTCCAGCCCCCTACGATATAGATGACATCCAAACCTTTTGTAAGGATACCGCCGGTGTCACAGCCATAGATATTCATGTTGGGGAACGACTGCCAGAATCGGTTGAGTTGATTGATACACCAGGTGTTGATTCAACGGACGATGCCCATCAAAGGGCAACAGCAGATGCTTTGCATCTTGCCGATTATGTTATATATGTGACAGACTATAACCACGTTCAATCGACAGTGAATTTTCAGTTCATGGAGCGGCTGACTAAGCTTGGCAAACCTTTCTATCTTGTGGTCAATCAGATTGACAAACACAATGATCAGGAGCTGTCATTTGCCGCCTTCAAAGAACAGGTCAACAATGCTCTTCATACATGGCAATTACAACCTGAAAAGATATTTTATGTTTCTTTAAGAAATGATCAGCTTAACATCAATGAATTTGACCAATTGCTTGTTTCCCTTCAAAAGCTTCTTGGGGGATGTGTCCACCCTTCGGAGGCAGGTACACAAAAGACATTGAGCGACATTATTGAAGAACACGAAGGATGGCTTCGCGAAAGGCTTGAAAGTGATCTTCATGGTTTCAACATGACCGAACTGCCAGATCGTAGTCTGTTACATGATATTGAAGGCGACCTGGCATATCTTAAAGATACATTATTAGCCTTTGACCAAAGCGAAAAGGCTTGGCTGGAAGCAACGTCCGAGCAGATAAAAAAGACAATAAGGTCCGCGATCTTAATGCCGTATGAAACGAGAGAACACGCCAAAAGATATCTTGAATCATGCCAAAATAATTTTAAAACAGGACTATTTTCGAGCAAAAAGAAGATTGAAAAAGAACAGAGCTTGCGACTCAATCTTTTCCATGAGGACATCGTCAAACGGGCGCAAACAATGGAATGGAATGTCAGGGACGTCCTTGTAAAAGCGTGCAAGGAGATCCCTGAGCTGAATGAGTCTGATTATGCGGAAGCTTATGGTTTGGCATTGGATATAAAACCCGAAGAGTTGACCGCTCTTGTTCAATCAGGTGCTGAAACAACCGGGCAATATGTCTTGAAATATGCAGACAATGTATCGGATTATCTCAAAAAGCGGATGGCAAAACAGGTAACGGCTTTTCTCGAATCTTTAAGTGCAAAGGTTAAGGCCGTCTTTGTCTCGAAAAAGGCTGATATTAAAGGACAATATGATCACAAAGCCTATCAAGCGGACCAGTTAAAACAGGTTTTTGATTTGGAACTTTATTATCAAGAAAGAATCGCCGAAGCCCATTTGTTGTTGGAATCGGATGTATGGGATCCTGAATACACGGAGGAGGCTGTTCTTCTTATAGAAAAGGATATTGAAACTGACCAAAAAGAACGTCAGACCATATCCATTAAGGAATCACGGTTGCTTACCCGAAAAACGAAGCAAAAGGAGCATGATACGAACGGCCAAGAAGCAGTCCAAACCCATACTGAACCGGATCGTCAATCACACTCCGAAAAACAATCATGGAGCGATATTTTGGAAAATGCGGCTGATATGATTGACAAGCTTCACGGCTTTTCGGACACGGCTTTGCAGCTAAAACGGCGTGCTAGGAGAATGACGAACAACGCCTTTACCATTGCATTGTTTGGCGCCTTTAGTGCCGGGAAAACGTCATTTGCTAACGCCTTGCTTGGTGATAAGGTCCTCCCGGTTTCACCTAACCCAACGACGGCGGTTATTAATAAAATTATGCCGGCGGAACCGAACCATCCGCACGGTTCGGTCGAAGTCAAAGTGAAACCCGCAAAAGACCTCCTGAATGATGTCAATTATTCTTTATCGTTCTTTGAAATGAAGGCAGATGGGCTTGATGAGGTGACGTCTGTTGTTGAAAAATTAGCTGCCAAAAAAGGCACACCGCAGGAAAAGCTCCATAAGACATTTCTTACCGCTGTGGTAAACGGCCTGTCATATTTCAACGATTGTCTAGGCACAACACTTGAAATGGATTTGTCACAGGCGCATGATGCCATCGCTAATGAAGAAAAGTCGTGTTTCATTGAATCTGTCACCACCTACTATGACTGCCCATTTACGAAAACGGGGGTTATTTTGGTTGATACACCAGGGGCCGATTCCATCAATGCCAGACATACTGATGTTGCCTTCGATTATATTAAGAATGCTGATGCCATACTCTTCGTTACCTATTTTAATCACGCATTCTCACGAGCTGATAAAGAATTCCTTCTCCAATTGGGCCGGGTGAAGGATTCGTTTGCCATGGATAAAATGTTTTTTATCGTCAACGCGATTGATCTGGCAACCACAACGAGCGAGAAACAGCAAGTCATTGATTACGTTGAAAATAATTTGGTCACATTCGGTATCCGTAAGCCAAGATTGTATGGCATCTCAAGCTTGTTGGCTTTGGAGAATCAAACACAAGGCAAAAAAGCAGATGAAGACGTCTCCGGCATGGCGGCATTCATGAAAGACT
Organism: Scopulibacillus darangshiensis; assembly: GCF_004341035.1. Taxonomy (GTDB): domain Bacteria; phylum Bacillota; class Bacilli; order Bacillales; family Sporolactobacillaceae; genus Scopulibacillus; species Scopulibacillus darangshiensis. The sequence continues at coordinate 24,450 of NZ_SLXK01000018.1, read as the reverse complement.
GGACTCATTTTTCCGTCTATGATTTACTTTATCAAACAGCTAAAATCGGATTTTCAGATATCCAAAAAACACTTAACCAAACAAGCCGTATGATCGAAAACATGCAGCTGAACGAGGATGAAAAGAAGCAGCGAAAAGATGAGCTTGCAGCAAGCTTTGTTAACATTAAAGAGGCGGCCGCATCCGAAAAGCCTGATTTAAAAATTACAGCGATTACCCAACAGATTGATGAATTATTTTACTATGTCAAAAAAAGGGTGATCCAAAGGTATTCAGATGAATTTGCCACCTTTTTCAATCCGGCGCTTTTCCAAGATAAAGGCCAGTCTTTTAATAAAATTTTAAGCAGGAGCCTTAACGAATGCATCAGCTTTTTATCATTTGATATAGATCAGGAGCTGCGCGCGACTTTTTTACGAATCGAAGCATTCATTAAGATACAATATCAAGCCCATACCAATGAGATTAACAACCTGATTAGCGGTTTATTCCCTGAATGGGCTGATAAGGAACAGGACGTCATCAAAATGGACTCCGCTGACATCACGTCCCACTTGGAGTCCATTGATACGGATCAAATGAAAAGCGTCTTTAAGCATTTCAAAAGTCCCAAGCAATTTTTTGAAAAACGGGGCAATGCCCTTATGAAAGAAGATTTAAAGGATCATTTGGATGAGCCGATCTCGCGTATTTTGGAGATAAATAAAAAAACAGCTGAAAATCATTATAGTTTACTTTATAAAAATATCCACAAGGCCATAACAGATAATCTCATCGAAGAATGTCAGCATGATATAGGGCACCAAATCGACGTCTTAACAGCCAAAGATTATGATATTAAAACTTTAACAGCGGTTAACAGCGAATTAAAAATATTATTGGAGAACACTTAATCTTTAATACAGACAACCCCCCGAAAGAAATCCTTTCGGGGGGTTGCTCTTTATAACCAAAACCACTCTTAACGTGTTAGTTGTCGGTACTCTTCACTTAGTGACAAAAACAACTCTTTGTCTTTCTTATCAAGGCTTTCATCAATCATTACCCTAAGCTGTTTGACCCTTTGGTTAAGAACTAATTCATCAAGCATCATTTGAGCGTAGACTTCAGTCACGGATACTTTAGGCTGCTTCTCCCTTAACATCGCTAGTGACTTGGCATTATTATGATAGGATGGTTCGTTTCTCATTTTTAAGAGCCCCCTTCAGCCTTTTTAATATTTTACAACACTTATCTGATTTTTTCAACCATTCTGTATACAATAATGAAGAAAAGAAAAAGCGGTGCCCTTTGGCATCCGCTTTTTTGAACTGTTTTTTAATTATGGTGAACCCTTTTTCTATTACGGTTTCCTTTATAGCGATCGTTTCGGTTATGGCCATCTTGTCGGTGATGATATCCGCCGCGCCCTTTGCCTCTTGGCGGTCTTCTTTTATCACGTTTAGCCATTAGCGGCGATTCATACGTCAATTTAACAGGGGTAGTATCAGGCTCTTTTGTCAAGACCTTCAGAGCTGCTGCGATTAAATCGACCGATTCATTTTCATCTAGAAGATTTTCGGCCATTTTTTTATAATTATCCATGTTACCTGAAGCCAGTGTATCGGTAATTGACTGCATGGCAGCCTTTTGTTGACCGACTAATGCTTCTTGGTAAGTCGGTGCCTTTTCTTCTTTCATCCGCTGTTTGGTCACAGCTTCGATGGCTTTCAGGTGAGGCATTTCACTTGGTGTAATAAATGTAAGCGCCAAACCTGTTTTACCAGCACGACCGGTACGGCCTATCCTGTGGACATAGCTTTCTGGATCCTGTGGCAGATCGAAGTTATAGACGTGTGTGACATTGCTGATATCGAGTCCTCTTGCGGCAACATCCGTTGCAACCAACAAATCAACCTGATCGTTCTTAAATCTTCTTAAAACCTGATCCCTTTTGGCCTGGGTCAAATCCCCATGAATGCCTTCAGCAGTGTACCCTCTTTTTTGCAGGGCTTCATGAAGCTCATCCACGCGGCGTTTTGTCCGGCCGAATACAATCGCTCTTTCAGGTGAATGAATATCAAGGAATCTTGTGAGGACATCGAACTTCTCCCGTTCCCGCACCTTTACAAAGCTTTGGTCAATCATGTCGACAGTTAACGTTTTAGCCTGAATTTTAACCCTGTCAGGATTTTTCATAAATTGTTCTGCTAACAGACGAATTGGTTTTGGCATCGTCGCTGAGAACAAAAGAGTTTGCCGTTCAGATGGCGTTTTTTCAAGAACAGCACGAATATCATCGATAAAACCCATATTAAGCATTTCATCCGCTTCATCCAATACAACCTGCTTGATGTTGTCAAGACGAATCGTTCTTCTTTTAATATGGTCTAACAATCGCCCAGGTGTAGCAGAAATGATACTCGGGCGCTTCTTCAATGATCTGATTTGTTTTTGAATATCCTGTCCGCCGTATACAGGTAAAGTGACAACTTTTTTGTACCGTCCTAAGGCATTTAATTCATCAGCTACCTGAATGGCGAGCTCCCGTGTTGGAGCAATGATGATCCCTTGAACATCCTTATTCATTGGATCTGCCGCTTCAACCAAAGGCACACCAAATGCTGCTGTTTTTCCTGTTCCAGTTTGTGCTTGGCCAATCAAATCAACTCCGCTTAGTGCCAGCGGAATAGCTTTTTCTTGTATAGGCGTCATATCATCGAAGCCCATCTTCTCAGTTGCTTTAAATATTGCGTCACTAATCGTTAGTTCAGAAAATTTCATTAATAAATTTCTTCTCCTTTTTCTATTGCAGGTTTATGTCAAATAGTAAGGCATTCTCCGTTGATGGTCGGAAAATGCCTACTGAAAACATCCGGCTTATAAGACATGATCTTCTTTATTATACGAAAAAAATGTCATCCATCACGCTTTTGAACTAAAAATAACATAGAATAACCTTATCATGTAAAGGGATGAAATGCAATCCAACACCACCATTTAACTTTTCATTGTGGGATGCAATGTTGCCCTTTTTGGCAAATGCCACTTAAACCGAACGGACAATAATCTTAGTATGACCAGTAAGGCCGTCAAAACATACTTTTCCCATTCGATATTTAACCATCCCAATGCAATCACTGTTCCGCCAAGGGTTGCCCAGATAGCATAAATATCAGTTCGGAATACCAAAGGCTTCCGGCCTGCGAGAATGTCCCTAATGATTCCTCCCCCGCATCCTGTTAAAGTAGCGGCCACAACAACAGCAATAGGCGAATAGCCGGCTTCGACCGCCGCGAGAGCACCTTGGACAGCAAAAGCGGATAACCCTATGGCATCAAAGAATAAACCAGGTTTTTCCCAATAAAATATCCAATGCTGGGGTAAAATGAAAACAATGATCACGGCTATTATAGCTAATTTAAAAAGAAGGCCTTGATCCCAAATGTTTTCGATTGGAATGCCAATCAGCAAATTTCGAACCATACCGCCGCCAAAGGATGTCGCTAACGCTAATACTAATATACCCAAAATGTCATAATCCTCTTCCATGGCGATAATGGCTCCGCTGACTGCAAAGGCAATGGTGCCAAAGATACTTAATAATTCCCAGGTCAACCTGAGTCTCCTCCTTTACTATCATAATCAGTGTTATTTGGTTATCTTTTTGTTCTTTTAGATCCAAGTTTGTTAAAATAAAGAACGTACAGATCAATACAAGAAGTGAGGCTAATGTTATGTCAGAAGGAAACAAACAGGCAACAACCCTAATATTATTTGGTGCAACAGGTGATTTAGCCAAAAGAAAGCTCTACCCTGCATTGTACCGCCTTTACAAAAAGCAAAATCACTTCGCGGTGATCGGTGTTGCCAGACGAGATATCAGTCATGACGACTTTAGGGCAATCATCCAAGAATCCCTTGAAAACTATACACATCGAGACGATGATATTCAAGACTTTGTCCAAAAGTTTTTTTATTATGCATTGGATGTCAAGGAAACAGAAGGTTACACAGGTCTAAAATCGTTATGTGACCATGTTGATTCCGAGTTCGGTCTAAAGGAAAATAGAATGTTTTATCTGTCACTGGCACCTGAATTTTTCGCGCCGGTTACATTGAATCTGCAAGCATCCGGATTAACCGATAACAGCGGCTGGAAAAAACTCGTTATTGAAAAACCATTCGGACGGGATTTAAAATCGGCCAATGAACTTAACGAAGCCATCCATAACGTGTTTAAAGAAGATGAGATTTATCGGATTGATCACTACTTAGGTAAGGAAATGGTGCAAAATATCCAAGTGATCCGTTTTGCTAATCCGATTTTTGAATCCATTTGGAATAACCGCTATATCTCAAATGTGCAGATCACCTCAAGTGAAACACTTGGTGTCGGGGAACGGGCAAGCTATTATGATCATACAGGCGCATTGATGGATATGGTACAAAATCATATGCTGCAGATGGTGGCTTTAACAGCGATGGAACCTCCGAGCCGATTTGAGACCGAAGATATCCGTGATGAAAAGGTAAAAGTTCTTAGATCGGTACGGCAAATCACAACGGACGATATTGCGGGCCATATTATTAAAGGGCAGTACACCCGAGGGACGATGCCAAACGGCAACGTTGTCAAAGGTTATCGTGAAGAAGATAATATTAAAGAGAAATCGATGACTGAAACCTTTGTTGCGGCAAAGCTATTTATTGATAATTTCCGCTGGGCAGGTGTGCCTTTTTATATCCGTACAGGTAAAAGAATGACCGTTAAATCAACGGAGATTGTCATTCAATTTAAAGACGCGCCGCAAAATCCTTATTTTAACAACTTCAATGATATTCAGCCAAACCTTTTAGTCATTCACGTACAGCCTGACGAAGGGTTGTCTTTAAAACTAAATGCCAAGAAATTTAGCTCATCAGGCGATACAATGCCGATTACAATGGAATTTTCAAACAGTGACCTCACTGGTGCAGACGCTTATGAACGATTAATTCAGGATTGTCTTAATGGTGATTCAACAAACTTCACTCGCTGGGATGAAGTCGCCCTATCATGGGAATTTGTCGACTCCATTACAAAAGCCTGGAATGAAAAAAATATTCCGCTGGACAGGTATGAATCCGGATCAATGGGGCCGGCCTCCGCTTACGAGCTTCTCGATAAAGATGGGCTGCATTGGTGGCCTTTAACGAAGGTTGAAAAATAAAGAAAACTCGCCGATTGGCGAGCCTTTGGCGAAGACAGAGACGTAGTTGCCCTTATGTGCGTCAGAAAGTTATACTTTCTGATTAACTAAATGAAAAGCGAAAGCGGCCTTCCCTAACGGAAAGGCCGCTTTTTTTATTTCATCAATTACTTTTTTACAATGTCATGGCCGCCGAACTCATTTCTTAACGCAGCAACGACTTTGCCTGTAAATGTATCATCCTCTTGGGAACGGTAACGCATCATTAACGATAACGCAATAACGGGTGTTGGCACTTCAAGTTCGAGAGCCGTATCAACAGTCCACTTTCCTTCCCCTGAAGAATTCATGACGCCTCTGATTTGATCCAGCTTAGGGTCTTTGGAAAAGGCATTTTCCGTAAGCTCCATTAACCAGCTGCGAATGACGGATCCATTAGACCATACACTCGCCACTTTCTCATAATCAAAATCAAATTGGCTTTTCTCAAGCACATCAAAGCCTTCAGCGATTGAGGCCATCATCCCGTATTCAATGCCATTATGAACCATTTTAAGAAAATGGCCGCCTGCCGGCTCATTAGTAAAATGATAACCTTTTTCGACAGCGGTATCTTTAAATAGCGGCTCGACGAGAGAAAAGGCTTTTTGATCGCCGCCGATCATATAACATGCGCCATCTCTGGCCCCAGAAACACCGCCTGATGTCCCTGCATCAATATAATAAATACCCTTTTCTTTCAATTTGTTATAACGTGCAAGAGTGTCTTTATAATTCGAATTTCCTGCCTCAATAATGATATCCCCTTCACCCAAGAGCGGAGTGATGTCGTCAAGGACTTTATCGATAAGTGTACCTGCCGGGATCATTAACCACAAAACACGCGGGGTGTCCAATGACTCAATCAGATCTGAATAAGAATGAACCCCTTTTGCTCCTTTTTCGGATATATCCTTTACCGCGTTTTCATTAATATCATACGCAACAACCTCATGGCCGTGATCCATCATGTTAAGGCTCAGGTTAAACCCCATTTTCCCTAGTCCGATTAGACCTAATTTCATTTCCAGGACTCCTTTCAAACATACATGCTTTTAACATTTTATCATACTGTTGTTAAATTGCCTTCATTTGAAGCATTTTCTTTTTCCTTTGGTTTTATGGCTATAAATGCTAAGACCCCCGCTATAATGGCCGCTGCTGCAGCCACCATAAACATCATCATAACCGACTTATCCATCATCACTGCAAAAAGCGGCGGTCCCGCTGCTACACCTATAAATCGCATGCTGCTATAGAGGCTTGTAATTGTTCCGCGGTTTTCTTTTTGAATCCCCTCAGTAATAAATGCATCCAGACAAGGCAATACAAGACCGATCCCGACGCCGCCAATAAAGAGATAGATTAAAAATAATCGGATGTTCGGCTGAAAACTGAGTAAAAAAAGACCGACGGCAAGCAAAACCATACCAACAAATGTTAACCACTTCATTAACCGCTTGTTTTGGCCGATTTTCTTTCCAGTGGCATATGACGAAACTGATAAAGCGAACAATGGAATGGCAATCACTATTCCCTTGCGTACCGCTTTAATATGATAGGTGCTTTCAAGAAGCTCAGACAAATAAAATAATGTCCCAAACAGAACAAACATAATGATAGCGCCAATAAAAAAAACCGCAAGCAACCATTTCCATTTTTCCTTAAAAATGGATTTTATATCACTGAAAAAAGTCCCAATTGGCTTTGATTCATCTTGATTTTTAGGTGCTTTAACAAACAAAGCAACAAGAATAATGGAAATAAGACATAGAATCGGTATAACAAGAAAAGGCAAATACCAAATAAAGGCAGCCAAAAAAGCGCCAAAAATCGGACTGAGCACTTTACCGAACGTGTTAGACGTTTCAACAACGCCGAGACCGTTACTAACATCCTTTTCACTTTTAAATAGGTCGCCAACCAAAGGAATAACGACTGGAAAGGCACCAGAGGCTCCAATACCTTGGAGAAGACGTCCCAAAAGAATCAGCCAATAAGGCTGACCAATGAACCAAGCCGCTAAGCCTGCTACAAGTCCGCCGGCACCTGAAATAATAAGGCTTGGAATAATGACTTTTTTTCTGCCAATTCGATCGGATAAATAGCCTGCGATTGGAATAAGGATAATCGCGACAACCGAATACACCGTGATAATGAGGCTTGATTGAAAGGCGGTAATGTCCAGTTTCTTTTCGATGGTAGGCAGGACCGGAATCAACATGGAATTCCCCAAAGTCATCATCAGTGGAATAGAAGCGAGAGAAATAAGGTCCAATGTTTTCTTTTCATCTTCCATAAAGCATCCTCCACAATTACATATTTAAAATTAGTTTTAAATAAACCCCATTGAATTATACTCCTGCAACAGTATGGAAATTAAAAACAATCGGAACCGCTGAATCGTTATATAGGAGAAAGAAAACAATACTTTTAAAGGGAGATGTTAATATGTCACAAGCGGATGATTTACAATCAACAAATAAATTAAAACCATTGCAGCAAACACAAATCCATTTGCAACATGCGTTAAATGCGGTGACCCAAGCTCAGGCTATGGAAAATAAGCAAGCCATTATTCAAACGCAACAAAATTTACAAATGGCCGGACAAACCCTTTCCATAAGTCTAAATCAATCAGAACCGGCACAGCAGCCTTTTATCGAGAAGGCACAGCAGGATCTTATAAGAGCACAACAACTTCTGCAGGGGCAGAATAAACGAGAAGGGAGCAAAACTGGAGAGACTTAAAAATCAGGGTTCACCCTGATTTTTATTTATCCAAATCACTTATCATCGGTTGCCGCCTTATCACCATCCCCGTTATCAATTGTTAATAATTGGTGATTATCTCTTATAGCAGCATAAAAAATACGCCTGTGATCTTTATAGCCTTCTTTTTTAAGCTCGTTCATTAACCATTGTTCATCTTTATTAATTAGGGATAAGTTACGTTGCTGAATTTTCCCCTCAATAATGACAGCAATTGGCAGACCTTGATATTCCGGTTTAATGCCTAATTGGATGGGTGTCACTGGTGCAGCTGTCTGTTTTGGAAAAACGCTTATTTCACCATTTGGCTCTAATAAGGCGTACTCAATCACTGCTAAGTCAGGGTAGCCCTTTTCCCGGATGCCTGACAATAATCCCGCTAATGTAAAACGGGAGCGTTTTAAGTTTTCTTTAACAATTTTGCCATGCTTAATTACAATGGTGGGATGTCCAATAAAAGTTTGGTTTAACAAGTTAAAAAGCATAAGCTTAGAGAAGACAATATGAAGAACCGCAATCATAAAGACCGCAACAATCGCGTATGTAAAGTTTCTTGTTACCAAAGGGCCGATAGCTAAGGTAGCAACAAAAAAGATGCCTGTTAAATCATGTGCTGTTAATTGGGCGAATGCTGTTTTTCCCATTAGCCTGATGGCGATAATTGTTAAGATGTATAACAGCATCGCCTTGCCTATAAACAAAAGCATGGGAATTCCTCCATTATTTTATTCAATTGTTAGTATTGACTTTCACAATAAAAAAACTCGCCGATCGGCGAGTTTTTTATTTAAATTTTTAATAACTTAATGCTATCCTCAAAGTGTTTTTGCAAAGCCTTCGTTATTTTACCTGATTTTCCGCCGCTGATTATTTCTTGATCGATCTGAACAACAGGAACAATCTCCATGGTTGTACTTGAGACGAAAACTTCATCGGCCTGTAACAATGTGTCAATGGTAAAAGGCTGCTCAATGATGTCCACGCCGGCTTTTTTCGCCAAATTTATGATATGAAGACGCGTAATGCCGTTAAGAATAAGATTTGTGGCGGGATGGGTAAAGAGTTTGCCTTCCTTAACGATAAACACATTTGTTGAACTGCCCTCTGTAACGGTGCCATCGCGATGAAGGATCGCTTCTTTGCATTGGTCTTCATGAGCCTCTTGTTTTAATAACACATTCCCAAGTAAATTCAGGCTTTTGATATCACAACGAAGCCAGCGAATATCATCAAGAAGTTTTGTGTGGATGCCTTTTTCCATTATTTCAACAGGGCGAACCAGTTCCCTAACATAACCTGTCAGGACACTGGCGGTATCAGCGGGAAACAGATGGTTTCTATTTGCCACACCCCTTGTAATCTGTAAATAAACCATGCCGTCTGAGAGTTGATTTTCGCGAATAAGCCCTTCAATATTATGTTGTAAATCTTTTCGGGAACACGGCCAGTCGAGACGAATTTCTTTTGCACTTCTCTCAAGCCTGTCAAGATGTTCATCTAAAAAGAAGCATTGTCCTTCATATACTCTAATAACCTCATATACTCCATCGCCAAATTGATAGCCCCGGTCTTCGATATCAATGGCGACATCTCGCCTTTCAACGATCTTGTCATTATATAAAATCATGCCGAAACCCCTTTTCCGTTATATCTTTAAATTATTTTAAGCCCTTATGCTTATATTTTCTTAGTATAAAGTTTCTTGTGTCCGGCTTCAATGACTTATTTGTTTATTAGTTATTTTTATAATTGTCTTATTTTCGACGTTTTGGTAAATATAGTATTGCTTTCGGAAATGAAACAGGGCTTGCAATAGAAAAAACCGGCCAAGAAATGGCCGGTTTTTTCTAGCTGCCCTCACCATGTTTTTGGCGTGACATTTGCCTTTGTTTCGCCTTTTTTGAACCGCTTAAAGGCTTAGGTTGATTTGATTTTTTATCTTTATTTGGCATTCTTAAATCCCCTTTCATCAAGGATGCTCTTATTTTTAACAAAATGAAACAACACTATGTGCCATCATTTTACTGCATCTATTGCTTCTGAATATAAGAAAACAACCTTTGGGCAAGCAACTTATACCCCTTTTCATTGGGGTGAAAATGATCATTATAAAGAAGATGATCTGTTTGGCCGTGAAAGATGTCAGCTGTTGGAATAAAAACAGTATGGCGATAAATGGCCAAGATCGATTCACTGGTCTGGTTCCACTGATTTATGATGCTTGAAAACTTATCATCAAGCCCATCCACATAGTTTTCAAAAGGATTATACAGACCGAAATAATAAATGGTGGCATTGGGATTTTGCTTACGAATTTTAAGAATGATATCGTTCAGGTTTGATTCAAAGCTAGCCTTGCGTTTTTTAAAATCATCAAGCTTTAAATTTAAAAAGTTTTTCTTCAATACATTAACGAGATCATTTCCTCCTATTGTTAAAAAAATGTAATCAGCCGTTTTAATTTGCTTTTTTACATCATCCCTATCGAGAACTTTAAGTAAATCCTCCGATGTATCCCCCCGTACGCCAAAGTCGTCTATCTTCACCTTAGATATAGCATCCATTTTTTTTAGGCGGGATGCAACGTCTCCGACATAGCCTTGGTTATCAAGATCGCCAACACCTTTTGTTAGAGAATCACCAAGACCAACAATATGAACAGGAACTTGCTTTATTGCGAGTTGTGTCTTATATGTGGGCAAGGCTTCAGGATGATCAGGCTGAAAAGATATCGTGAGGCCAAACCATATCGCTGCGAGTACTAGAACGATGATAATCGGGGATATAATAACGACTTTTTTTATAATGGCTCCCCCCTACTCCAAATGAAACCGGTTAATGTGGTTTCCATATCCTTCATTTCTTAAGATTAATCGCTGCCTTTCACCTAAAACATCAAAATGTGGATAATCTTTTTTCTTATCGATCCATTCAGGTTTTAGGTCATATTTCTTTCCCCAATGAATGAGTTTTTCAAGATCGCAGCAGCCGATTTTTGTTACTGTATGCTCATGCGGAAAACGCGGATCATACCAATAATGGGTCAGAAAGGCAATCTGGCCGTTCTTGACCTTATGTTTCCAGTCTTCTAATTCTTTTCGCCTTAGTCCAAATGCCATTATTCGAATCCTGCCTTCACTTTATCATTTATCTCGTCTATTTTATCATAGACAGTAGGGTTTAGACGATGAGATGCGCTTTCAGCAATGCCCATAAATGAAAAAATAAGCAGGCGGTTGGCCGCTGCTTATTTTTTCAGTCACATCTACCGGATGCTGTGTTTTTTCTCTATTTTTGCTTCGATTCTATCCATGGTTTGCTGATCTTTTAATATTTCTGATTTGTTTTTTGTGACAAGATCTTTAAATGAAATCTTTCTTTTCATCGCTTACCACCCCGCCTTCCTTTATAAGTTTATTTTACCCGATTATTATGAACATTTTACACAATATTTATTACAAAAGTTTGAAAATTCAATGATAAAATGTTGAACTTGCCCAATCTTTGTATAATAAACTATATAATTCTAAATCAACAAACTGTCCTGCCCACCGCTGGCATTCTCTGAGATAGCCCTCTTTAACAAATGGTGCTTTTTGAATCGTGGCGATTGCCCCTCTATTTTCGGGTGAAATGTGCGCCTCGATTCGATTTAACCTCATTTTTTGGAATCCGAAGCTTATTAGTCCATGAAAGGCTTCTTTTGCAATCCCTTTTCCCCAATAGCTTTTCAAAAGTTCACCGCCGATTTCGGCTTTCCTTGCCTGATAATCTATATGGTGAAAACCGGCTGTTCCATAAAGGGCTCCACTTTCCTTGCCTGTGACCGCCCAGCGGACAGCCGGTTGATTCATTGACGCATAGGCCTGAATAAAACTATGGGCTTCGTTTACACTGCCCATAGTCTGTCCGCCGTCAAACATCATTGTTTCTTTATCAGAAAACAGTCTATAAACATCATAAGCATCATCCGGCTTTAATTGTCTAAGCAGTAAGTGGTCCGTTGTGATTTTAGGAAATCCTGTTGACATCCCTATTCCCCCCTAGAATAATCCCGCTCTTACTATGATATTTAAATGGTGGGAAAGGGGTGAAAAACCCCTTGTATGTTTTGGACACACAAGGGGTTTTTGATTTTTTATATCACACATGTTCAATTGTTTTGGAGTTAACATAGTAATAATACATATCCTTACAGGCGGCCATCAAGGCATCCTTCGCCTTGCCATGATAGCCATTCTGGATGGCTTCAAGGATCTGCTCTTGCCCTTCTATAAGGCTGTAGCCCCTAAGTAAATCATTTAAAAAGTTTTGCGCGTGGATCGTTAATAGAGTACATGAAGCCTCCACAATGACACCATATTTGGGATCAATCTCAGCTGTAACTGTTAATGTTTCATAGACATCTCTTGCCGCCATGCCGCGAGGTAGTTTGGCATGACCGGCAATCATGATGGTTCTCGCCATCCGTATTCCTCCTTTCACTTAAGCCTGGCTTCGGAATGCTTCAATTGTTGACTTTACCGAAATTTGTTCCGGATCCATTGGAATCTCTATAAGAATCGGTGCATTTAAAGGATGCGTCAACAGTTGTTTCAATAATTCATCAAATTCCTTTGAGTTTCCGATTGAATAACTATCAATATTTAACCCTTTGGCAACATCGGTAAAATGGACACGTCCGAGCGATGTCCCTACAACCCGCTCCGGATAATGTTTTTCCTGATGCATCCTTATTGTTCCATACATGGCATTATTAAAAACAAGAGCAATAATTGGGATGTTGTATCTCGCCGCCGTTTCTAGCTCCTGCATCGTCATCATGAATCCTCCATCACCCGATAGAGACACAACAATCCGGTCGGGATAAGCAACCTTCGCCCCTAAGGCCGCCGGCATGCCATAACCCATTGCGCCAGAGGTAGGCCCGATATACGTACCTGGTTTGGTAAATTGATAAAAGGCATGGAGCCATCCGGCAAAATTCCCCGCATCATTGGTAATAATCGCATCACGCGGCAAGACATTCTGCATCGTTTTAATAATATTTTTTAAATTACAGCCTTCCTTATGATCCTCTTCAATTGCCAGGCCAAGAATGGCAGCTGATTCATAAGTCTTCCTGCACGCACTCACCCATTCTGATCGATCAGCGCGCTTATTTATTTCTCCTGCTTCACACAATTGACGAAGCGCATGGTTAGCATCAGCAATAATCCCTATATTAGGATGGTAAATTTTACCAACTGTTTCCTCATGGATATCAATATGAATCAGTTGATGCTCCGGTGTAATTAGTCCATAATCCTGTGTTGTCACCTCAGATAGTTTGGTTCCAACAGCAAGTATAACATCAGCTTTCCTGATCGTATCAAGAACAGGCTTCGGCGTTCCGAGACCAAGATGGCCGCAATAATGACCATGATCATTTGGGAAGACATCATGCCTGCGAAAGCTCGCCAAAACTGGAATATCACATTTTTCAGCCATCGTTTTCAGCATGTCCTCCGCCGCGGAAAGCTTGACGCCGCCTCCCGCAATAATAACCGGTCGGTCGGCACGGGCTAGCATCTCTGAAGCCTGTTTTACTTGATCTGGATCAGCCAATGGTTTGGAGCGGATATACGCTCCGCCAAACGCCATTTTACCTGTTTCTTTCAAAACATCCTCCGGAAGGGAAACAACGACAGGACCGGGTCTTCCGCTTTGTGCTACATTAAAAGCCCTCTGCACCATTTCAGCCATTCTGTCAGCATGATTGATTTCTACAGCCCACTTGGCAATGGGTGAAAAAAAGCGGTCAAGATCAACTTCTTGAAAGCCTTCACGCCCGCGAAATTTACTGTGAACCTGGCCTAAGAAGACAACCATTGGTGTCGAATCCTGAAAGGCTGTATGGACCCCGATTGTGAGATTGGATGCACCGACACCTCTCGTCGCAAAAACAATTCCCGGTTTTCCAGAAGCCTTGGCATAACCTTCCGCCATGAATGAAGCGCCACCCTCATGCCGTCCGGCAATTAATTTAATACTGGGATGATTATAAAAACCGTCAAGAACAGGCAAATAGCTTTCTCCAGGGACACAAAATACCCTTTCGGCCTCTTCTATTTCCAGACAACGGACAAGTGCTTCAGCGCCTGTCATTTCCTCCAACATCATTAAATTCACTTCCTTATTTGTAATATTATACCTTAAACGAAACATTTTTCATTCTTTCAGCCGCTTCAATCAAACGATCATCAGGCACGGATAAAGAGATGCGGAAATACCCTTCACCATGTTCCCCAAATGCTGTCCCAGGTGTTACCACGACACCGGTTTCATCCATTACTTTTTCGCAAAAAGCAGCACTTGTCAGCCCATCCGGAACCGGCGCCCAAAGGAAGATCGATCCTTTAGGTACTTGCGCCTTAATGCCTAAAGCTTCTAATGCATTTGTCATGACACGGCCCCTCTTTTCGTAGATGCTGTTCCTGTCATTCAAAAGTGACAAATCACTTGTTAATGCCGCAGCAGCAGCTTTTTGGATAGGGAGGAACTGGCAGGAATCAAGATTGCTTTTAACCGTATGAAGGGTCTGAACAATCTCCTCGTTGCCAACAACATACCCGATTCGAAAACCAGTCATATTAAAGGCTTTAGACAAAGAACCGAATTCAACGGCTATGGAATTAGCATCAGGAACTTCCAATATACTTGGTGCTTTATAATTACCATATGTGACAAGATTGTAGGCCGAGTCATGAGCTAGATAAATGCCATGCTTCTTGAAGAAATGAACCGCTTCTTCAAAAAAATCTAAATCAACACAAGCCCCTGTGGGATTTCCGGGATAATTTAAAAAGCTAAGCTTCGCCCGCTTAAGAACATTAGTGGGTATAGCTGTAAAATCAGGTACAAACCCTTTTTCGGGCAGGAGCGGCATAGGGTGGGCCACGCCCCCCGCAAGATGGACGGCCATGCGATAAACGGGATAGCTGGGATCTGGAATGAGAACAATGTCACCCGGGTCAATCATCGCTTGAACCAGATTAGCAATCCCCTCTTTTGAGCCGATTAATGTCATGACCTCCTGTTCAGGATTAAGCTTGGTGTTATACTGCTTTAAATAAAAATCAGCGACAGCCTCACGATACTCCGGACAACCGTTAAATGTGGAATAACGCATATTCTGAGGGTGCTTTAATTCCTTGATCAGTTTATCTACAATGAATGCCGGTGTTGGCAAATCCGGATCACCAATTCCTAAATCAATTAAATCAATGCCGCTTTTTCTCAAAGCAGCCTTTTTGCGATTTAAACCCGAAAACAAATATGGCGGCAACTCCTTAACAATTTGTGATGGGACGGCTTTCAAGAAAATCCTCCCTTTCATTTCATATATTGAAATACCTATTCATAATATAAAACCCAATATCTATTTTATTTTAAATATTTTAATTTTTCAAGAACCACAATTTAGATCTTCAGTGCCACTTCCTATTAGTATGATGCCTACTAAAGCAATATGTATTGCACCATTTTGTCGATTATAGTCTCAATAGGTCGAATTGTTGTAATTTTAAAATAGGGGGTTGAACCTTTGAGAATCCTAATTATATAATGAGGATAGTGAAACACATATTTCACACCTTGAAACAAGTCATCACTTTCATGGCATCCATGAAAGCGATTACATATCTTTTAAAGGAGGTTTTACAATGGTTACAACAACTAAGACATCGTATCTCAATTACATTAATGGTGAATGGAAGGCATCGCAAAGCGGGGATTTTGCAGAAAATATTAATCCTGCGAATAGCGAGCTGATCGGTACAATTCCGTCATCAACGAAAGCCGATGTTGACGAAGCCGTAAAGGCAGCCAAAATGGCACAGAAAACCTGGCGCCTTGTCCCAGCTCCTGAACGGGGTGAATACCTTTTCCGTATCGGTGAATTGCTCAGGGAAAGAAAAGAACATCTGGCACAAACATTGACAAAAGAAATGGGAAAAGTGATTGATGAAGCCCGCGGTGAAGTTCAGGAAGCCATTGACATGGCTTATTACATGGGCGGTGAAGGCAGACGTTTGTTTGGTCAAACGGTTCCATCAGAACTGCCTAATAAGCAGGCAATGAGCATGCGTGTTCCAGTCGGCGTAGCCGGATTAATCACGCCATGGAATTTCCCTATCGCCATTGCCAGCTGGAAGTCATTCCCGGCACTTGTCGGGGGAAATACGGTTGTTTGGAAGCCTGCGACAGATACCCCTGCTCTAGCATATGAATTCGTAAAAATTTTTGAGGAAGCCGGCCTGCCAAAAGGTGTCATTAACCTAGTGTATGGTTCAGGGAGCACAGTAGGAAATGCGATCGTTGAACACCCTGATATCGATATTGTTTCCTTTACAGGATCGACAGAAACTGGGAGTGACATTTCGAGCCGTGCCGGCAAATTGTTGAAGCGTGTGTCATTAGAAATGGGCGGCAAGAATGCCATCATCGTTATGGAAGATGCCGATCTGAACCTCGCTGTTGATGGGATTCTGTGGAGCGCTTTTGGCACAGCAGGCCAGCGCTGTACAGCAACAAGCCGGTTAATCGTTCATCGAGATGTGAAAGAAAAACTTGAGACACTGCTGTTAAAACGGATTGACGAACTCAAAATTGGCGACGGTGCTGATGAAGAGGTGGATATCGGTCCGGTAATCAACAAGAAAGCACTTGAGCAAATTTCACATTATATAAAAATAGGAAAAGATGAAGGCGCGACCCTTCTTTGCGGCGGCGAAGCTGCAACTGACGGCAACCTGAGCAACGGCTTTTACTTCCAACCAACCGTTTTCAGTGATGTCGATAGAGACATGCGGATCGCCAAAGAAGAGATCTTTGGTCCAGTGCTATCCATTATTTCAGTGTCAAGCCTTGAAGAGGCGATCGATATTAATAACGAAGTCAATTACGGCCTGTCTAGTTCCATCTTTACGAACGACACAAATAAGACGTTCAAAGCCATGCGTGACTTGGATACAGGCATTGTCTACATTAATGCCGGCACCACCGGAGCGGAAATTCACTTGCCGTTTGGGGGCACAAAGCATACCGGTAACGGCCACCGCGATTCAGGTGTCGCTGCACTTGACGTCTTTACTGAATGGCGCAGTGTCTATGTTGACTATAGCGGACATCTCCAACGGGCACAAATCGATAACAATTAATCAAATCAACTAGCTAAGGGAGGAATGTGTGATGAAAATTGCGGTATTAGGTGCAGGATTAATGGGAAAGGAAGCTGCAAGAGACCTTGTATCAAGTTCTGGTGTCAAAAAGGTTGTGATCGCTGATGTCGACTTAGCCAAAGCAGAAGATGTTGTTGTGACGCTAAAGAGTCCAAAAATTTCCGCGGCACAGATCGACGCCTCCAATGAAGATAAGCTTGCTGATTTTATGAAACACTTTGATGTCATTATTAATGCCCTTTTCTATACGTTTAATGAAACCGTTGCTAGAACGGCCATTAAGGTCGGCGTCTGTTCTTGTGATTTGGGCGGGCATATTGGTCATGCCACAGATAAGGTGCTTGAACTCAAGAAAGAGGCTGAAGACGCGGGAGTCACACTCATCCCCGATCTAGGCGTTGCACCAGGCATGATTAATATCTTGTCAGGATATGGTGTCAGCAAATTAGATCAAACGGATTCCATCAGAATTATGGTCGGCGGCATCCCTGTCAAGCCGGAACCGCCGTTTGAATATAACCACGTCTTTTCCATGGAGGGTGTGTTTGACCATTACACGGATGAATCCATAGTTGTTCGTGATGGCAAATTATTTTCGGTCCCTTCTCTATCTGAGGTAGAGACCATCCACTTTGATCATTTTGGTGCCTTAGAAGCTTTTCACACAGCAGGCGGAACATCCACCTTGTCACAAAGCTATCCTGACTTGAAAAATCTCGAATATAAGACGATACGCTACCGAGGCCACGCCGAGAAGTTCAAGCTGCTCGTCGATCTGGGTTTGACTCAACGGGACTATACGGTCGATGTCAATGGCCTGCAGGTTAAACCTCGCGATGTCCTGCTTAAGGTGCTTGACCCAATTGTTGATCTGGGTAAAAAAGATGATGTCGTGCTCCTTAGAGTCAGCGTGTCGGGAATTAAGGATGGCAAACGGCGAACTTATGAATATGAAATGACCACTTTTAATGATAAAATAAACCATGTGACAGCAATGGCCAGATCAACAGCTTATACGATCGCCGTATGTGCTCAAATGCTTGGAAACGGCGCCATTAACAAGAAGGGTGTCTATCCGCCGGAAAAAATAGTGCCTGGTGATCTTTATATTGAAGAAATGAAAAAGCGCGGTGTCATTATTAAAGAAACCATGATTGCCGGGGAAGAACAACCTGAAGCCTCCGCTCATCGCTAAAGTCTGCAAAACCGGAAATCTCCTCACCATCGGTGAGGAGATTTTTACAAAATGGCATACCGCCTGATAGAAAGGATTGCCATAATGAATCAGAGCGTGCTTAAAGCACTGGATATTTTAAGTCTCTTTACTCAAGAAAAACATGAATATAGCCTTACTGACATTTCAAATAAGTTGGACATGCCTAAGCCAACAGCCTACAGACTAGTAACCGCACTTGAATCACGAGGTTTTTTAATAAAGAAAAAATTCTCTGATCATGATATCCGTTATGTCTTGGGACTGAGGCTGCTCGAGCTTGGCAATCTAGTTAGCGAAAAGCTTGAAGTCAGAAAGATTGCTTATCCCTATATGAAAAAATTATGTGATGAGATTAATGAAGATGTCCATTTAGTCATCGCGGATGGACATGAGGCGATTTATATTGAAAAGGTAGAGGGAAACCAAGCCCTGAGGCTTCACACCAAAGTGGGTATGCGGTCAGCTCTTCACGTCGGATCAGGGCCCAAGCTCCTTCTCGCTTTTAAAGATGCGGCCTTCATTGATGATTACTTTTTGAAAACTAACCTTTCAGCGTTAACCCCTCACTCCTCCCTTACGAGCCATTATGAGTTGTCCAAAGAAATGGAGGGCATCAGATATAATGGTTATTCTATAAGCAGAGGTGAACAAGATGCAGAAACGATTGGCATATCCTATCCAATTCGGGATCACACGGGTAGTGTTGCAGCTGCTCTGGCGGTTAGCGGCCCGACCATCCGGTTCTTTGGTGAACGCGGACAGGTTATTCAAGATGAGACCCAGAGGACTGCCGTGGCAATTTCACAGCAGCTTGGCTACCGAAATGATTAAATGTTAAAGGAGACACCGGATCTGATGTCTCCTTTTCAAATCTATTCTTCGTTCCTCCAAGCCGGGAGCATTTGTCTTATTGCTTTATCTTCACGGTAACCCAAAACATATTCGGCCTGCATAATGGTATGGATTTCTCTAGTCCCCTCGTAGATGACCGGTGCCTTGGAATTTCGAAGATAGCGTTCAACAGGGTATTCATTAGAGTAACCGTATGCCCCGTGAATTTGTACAGCATCGTTCGCTGCTTCGTTAGCAAAATTACATGACTGCCATTTGGCGAGTGATGTTTCCCGGGTATTGCGGACTCCTTTATTCTTTTGTTCCCCTGCCCTAAATACCAGAAGCCGTGACATTACAAGGTTTGCCTCCATGTTCGCAAGCATTTGCTGTACAAGCTGATGCTTGCCGATTTCTTTACCGAACGTTTTCCTCTCATGACAATAAGCGAGAGAGGCTTCAAGACATGCCATAATCGTACCGCAAGCACCTGCTGCAACTGTGAAACGGCCGTTATCAAGTGCTGACATCGCGATTTTAAAGCCTTCCCCTTCTTCACCAATCAAATTTTCTTTTGGCACTCTTACGTTGTCCATGAAAATTTGTCCGGTGTTGCCGGCACGAATGCCAAGTTTCCCTTTTATAGCCTTGGATGAAAAGCCCGGCATGGTCCGCTCTACGATAAAGGCAGATATGCCTTTATGTTTTTTTTCTTTATCCGTATAAGCAAAAACAAGAAAATGATCGGCGACATCACAAAGTGAAATCCAGGTTTTCTCCCCATTTAGGATATAATCATCGCCATCTTTGACCGCCGTTGTTTGTATTTCTTTGACATCGGAACCCGCATTGGGTTCTGTCAAACCGTATGCGGCGATTTTTTCCCCTTTAGCCTGCGGAACAAGATATTTCTGTTTTTGTTCTTCTGTTCCCCATTGCAATAATGTCATGCTGTTCAAGCCGGTATGAACAGATACAGCGGTACGGAAGGCCGTATCGCCTCTTTCCAGCTCCTCACATACTATGGCTAGTGCATTATAATCCATGCCGCTGCCGCCATATTCTTCAGGGATGCATACCCCCATTAAATTAAGGTCGGCTAGCCTTTTGAAAATATCGACATCAACGTGTCCGTTAGCATCCCAATCCCCGATGTACGGCATAATTTCTTTATCAACAAATTGCCTTACCATTTTTTGCAGCATGCTTTGTTCTTCGCTTAGTTCAAAATTCATATCGATCCCTCTCCCTTTTATCATTTATATAATGTGATGGTCTGCAAGTATTTGAATTTCTTCATTAGTAAAGCCACAAGCCGATAATAACTCCTCTGTGTGCTCACCAACTAACGGCGGTGGTGTGTCATATTTTACTTCTGTCCGGGAAAGCTTGAGCGGACTGCCGACAAGTTGGATATCCTCACCGCTTGAATGCCTCAAATTAACAATCATGTCCCTTGCCAACACATGCGGATCTTGAAGAACTTGGTCTATCGTTTGGATTGGGCCGCAAGGAATCTGTCTTTCGCGAAAGACCTTGATCCAATTGTCCGTTGATTGCGTTTTCAATTGTTTATGAACCTCTTCTTCAAGTTCATCGCGATGTGAAAGCCGATCGGAATTTGTTTCGAAACGGGAATCCGAAGATAATTCAGATTTCCCTAGACAATCGCAAAATGACTGGAACTGCCGGTCATTCCCCACCGCAACAACCATCTCACCGTCCCCTGTCTTAAATGTTTGGTAGGGAACGATATTGGGATGATAATTTCCAAGCGGACTCGGCACCTTTCCAGAAACCAAGTAATTGCTTGCAACGTTAATGAGCGCACTGACTGCTGAATCGTATAAGGAGATATCAATAGCCTGGCCGGCACCTGAAGATTCTCTTTCCAGCAGTGCTGCTTGAATGCCAATGTTAGCGTAAAGGCCGGTAAGGATATCGGTAATTGCAACCCCGACCTTCATCGGACCAGAGGATTCAGAGCCTGTAATACTCATAAACCCGCTCATAGCCTGAATAGCGAAATCATACCCGGGCAGTTCGCTTAATGGCCCGGTTTGGCCGAATCCTGTAATCTGGCAATATACAAGTCTTGGATTGATTTCTGACAAAACGGTGTAATCCAATCCCCACTTTTCCATTGTCCCGGTTTTAAAATTATGGATCAGCACGTCACTTGAAGCGATGAGCCTTTTCAGAACCTCTTTTCCTTCATCTGACTTTAAATTGAGTGTCAATGCCTTCTTATTGCGATTAGCGCACATGTAGTAAGCGCTTTCACCATTTAGATAAGGAGGCCCCCATGCCCTTGTATCATCACTGCCGCCTGGTGCTTCTACCTTTATGATCTCAGCACCCAGGTCACCAAGGATCATTGTGCAATAAGGCCCCGCCAAGACCCTTGATAGATCAAGCACTCGAATACCTGATAAAGGACCATTCGTCAAAGCCGCCACCTCCTTCGAAAAAATTAAAACGCCAGAAACAGGCACACTTATAGCATGCTAGTCACTGGCGTCGATTTCTGGGGTGCGATGCTGGTGTGTCACCGCGTCCAAAACTTTCAGTGTTATTATCACTATTTTTATAATATTATAATCAATTTACAGCAATTGTGTCAACATCTTTAACTCATTCATTAATCATGTTATTTCATTTATATGCATATTTATAGTACAGACAAGTTTCGTTATAATAGAAACATGAATTAATCATAGATAGGTTGTTAAAAATATGACAAACATCATTATGGATCTTTTGAATTTTATTATAAGCATGGGCTATTTTGGGGTAGCCCTGGCGCTTGCGATTGAAATCATCCCAAGTGAACTCGTCCTCGCCTATGGCGGATTTATGGTGTCGGAGGGGCATCTTAATTTCCCCTTAACAGTCGTAGCCGGGACAATCGGCATCATGATTGCCCAGCTTATTCTCTATTGGATCGGGTATTATGGGGGACGGCCCTTTCTTAACAAATACGGCAAATACCTGTTAATACATAATAAGCATCTAGATGTTGCCGAAAAATGGTTTGATAAATATGGTGCAGGCGTTGTCTTTTTTGCCCGATTCATCCCGGTCATTAGACAGGCTGTGTCCATTCCGGCCGGCATAGCCAAAATGCATTTGGGGCGCTTCCTCTTTTACACTGTCCTAGCCACCATCCCATGGACGATTCTTTTTATTTACTTGGGGGAGCAGCTTGGTCAGAATTGGGATCAAATCAAACAGTTAACCGCGCCTTATATTGACACGATTGCCATCGCTATCATTGTCTTATTTGCGTTAATCGTTATTTTCAAAATGAAAGGTCGGAAGTACAGACCATAGGAGTTGTTAAAAAAATGAATGAGGATATTAAGCAGTATTTAAAGGCGCATCGTGAACCACAATTAAATCAACTAAAAAACTTTTTATCTCTAGAAAGCATCAGCTCCCTGTCAGAGCATAAGGACGATGTCAAGAAAACAGCTGACTGGGTTGCCGATGAGTTAAAAGCAGCCGGATTAGAGCATGTGAAAGTGATGGAAACGGAAAAGCACCCTGTTGTATATGGTGACTGGCTAAAAGCGGATGGCAAACCGACCGTTTTAATCTATGGCCACTATGACGTACAGCCTGTCGATCCGATTGAGCTTTGGGAAACTCCTCCTTTCGAGCCTGATATTCGCGATGACAAAATTTTTGCCCGCGGTGCTAGTGATGACAAGGGACAAGTTTTCATGCATATTAAAGTAATTGAAGCGATTTTAAAAACTAAGGGAGAACTGCCTGTTAATGTGAAATTTTGCATTGAAGGCGAGGAAGAAATCGGCAGCCCGAGCCTTGACCCTTTTGTTGATGACCATCATGACCTGCTCAAAGCGGACGTCCTGCTCGTCTCAGATACAACAATGGTTGAAAGGGGCATGCCATCTGTATGTTACGGACTTCGGGGATTATGCGGCTTGCAAATCGATTTAAAAGGACCTAAGGGTGACTTACATTCAGGATTATACGGCGGTGCTGTTCAGAATACCATTCATGCATTGGTGGAATTGCTTGGCACCATGCATAATAACAATGGGCAAGTGACTGTAGACGGTTTTTATGACAACGTCCGTCCTTTGACTAAGGAAGAAATTGCGACTTACGAGTCATTATCACATGATGACAAAATGAAAAAGCAGGTTGGCGTCAAGGAGCTTTATGGTGAAGAAGGCTTTTCCACAATCGCAAGGATTTGGGGCAGGCCAACGCTAGAAATCAATGGCATTTACGGAGGGTTCCAAGGTGAAGGCATTAAGACCGTCATTCCATCACTCGCCCACGCTAAGATTTCTTGCCGCATAGTCCCGGACCAAAAACCTGATGAGATTGCAGAGTTATTGCAAAAGCATATCGCTGAACACCTGCCTGTCGGTGTCACGGCAGAAACAACACTTTTTGATCAGGCCAAACCTTTTATCACGCCGTATGACCATCCGGCAATCGAAGCAGCAGGTATCGCTCTTAAGGAGGCTTACGGTGTAGCCCCCACCTATTCCAGAATGGGCGGCTCCGTCCCGATTGTAGAAACCTTTAATACCAAGCTCGGTCTTCCTGCCGTCCTGATGGGATTTGGTTTAAATGAAGAAAACTTCCATGCGCCAAACGAGCATTTCCATCTTGAAAACTTTGATAAAGGCATGGAAGCTTTAATTGATTTTCTTTATGAACTTGATAAAAAGTTATAATAAAAAGAGCGGCCAGAAATAAAATGGTACCTGTAGTTAGGACACTTGAAAAAGAGTGTTTTATCTACAGGTATTTTTTTATATACTTAAATTTCACTATATGGGGATTAGGAGACAACATGAGTAAAATAACATTTTCAGCTAAAGAGATAAAAGCACTTCAAAAAAATCCAAATGTACAACGTGTCAGTGAGAAATCGATTACCTATACTGATGCCTATAAAAATAGATTTATGGATGAATATCTAGCTGGTAAACGACCTCGTCAAATTTTTATGGAGAACGGCTTTGATGTGGACGTAATAGGGATAAAGAGAATTGAACAATCAGCTTGTAGGTGGAAGAAAGCTTATGAAACGAATGGGTTGATCGGGCTTACAGACTCGCGGAAAACTTCATCTGGCAGAACCTTAAAACGGGAGCTTACGCCTTCCGAAGTAATTGAGAGGCAGAATGCGCGAATTAAGCTTCTGGAGGGACAG
>NZ_SLXK01000017.1:32137-82941 GCF_004341035.1 Scopulibacillus darangshiensis | reverse complement strand
ATCACCGGCTACTATGATTATAAGCGGGCAGAAGAAGGCATTGATCCTGTGACGGGAGAAAAGCTCTCTACCGCAGAGCGCATCACCGCCGGAGCCTGGGCAGCGGCAGGGTTCATCCCTATTGTCGGCTGGGTCGGCAGAATCGCCAAAGGCGGCAAAGCCGTATATAAAATAGGCAAAGGTATGAATGCCATACATCACACCTTAGATGCCTATAAGACAACTAAGTCCCTTGATTATTTGCGCAAATCCGAAAAGGGCATCTACGGCCTCCTAACCGCCACCGGCCTAAGCGAAGCCGTTACCGGCAGGGATATGTTCGGCAATGAACTGACTGACGAAGAGCGTAAACAAAGCCTGACATCCGGTCTGCTCGCCTTTATGACAGGCGGCGCAGCCCACGCCATAGACAAAGGCCATCTCAAGCTTCCTTATAGTCAAAAGTATGTTAAGGGGCAACTGGCCAAGGCCCAGGCAACCATGAAAGGCATGAGCCGGAAAATCGGCAAGGTTGAAATCCCTGTTCCTGTTCGCGGTCCAAGATTAGCTGCCGCGGGTCCAGACTTAGGCGGTTTCGGGTTAAATATGGAGAATCGCAGGCTGGGGGATGTTTGGCAGAATATTACGGCTAATCGTGAAGTTCATGGGAATCATGGTTACGGCAGGTTGGGAAATGGCCCTAGAATAGTGAGGGTTACAGCTGATTCAATTCGTCGAAACATTGACAATTCTTTTCTTGATAAAATGGAGACTGCAGGGGGACATACTCTAGAGAGGCATGTTGCAAAAACCAATGAGGAATTAATTAAACGTGCAATTAAGGAAAATGTTGAAGCAGCTACTACATTTACTGATAAAAGCACCGCTATAAAAGCCACACAGGAAAATTTACGAAAAAATGCAAGGAATATAAGTGAGTGGCTGAATAATTCCGAGACCGGTAGAAAAGTATTCGATATGACACATAGCAATTCAATTGGAAAAGGAGTTCTTTCGGATAAAAAACATGTCTTAAAAAATCTTACTAAATCAAGAATTGTACTTGTAAGGGATTCTACACAGGATTTAGGCTTTAGAATAGTGACAAGTTTTCCAATACCTAAATAAAGTGGTGAGTATTAATGAACGAGAACGACTATAAAACTTTCAAGTATTTTCTTGAATCTTACTTTAATGTAAGTGCAAATTACAATGAATTGGAGCAATTAATTCAAGAATTTAACACAATTGAAAATAGTAAGTACCGTGAAAGTTTTAAAAATGAACTGGAACAAATGTTAGAGGAAAAGGATTGGGACTCTATTAAAGAAATAGTTAAGGTCTATGGGATGCGAAATATGAGTCATGACAAACTGATTATGCTAGTAAAGAAAATTTTAAAAAATATAAATTAAATAGAACGGTTTTTACATTAAAGGTATCAATAAAATTTAAAAGAGGGATCTAGGTATTGTAAGGGCTGGAGATGCTGTTTAGTTGTTAATCATACTTAAAAATACCTAACAAAACAATTAATAATTTAGACAAGGTATAATCCATCAGCAGAATAATGGTATTTGTAAGTATGTGGATCACTACCTAAAGAACAACATTTAACCCTCAGAAGAGAATTTATATTTCTCTTCTGAGGTTTTTTTATGACAAAGTGCTGAATTAACTGTTTATAATTCTGGGAATAGGCGAAGTGTTTGTAGGACTTGAATTGGGTCAAATCAATAAATTGAAAAATTTAATTGCTGAATCACGATAAAACTGTTATTCAAGTTATAGTTTTATCCCTTTTCACCTGGAGAAAGGGAACCAAGCTATGCCTAACAATACAACAATTGTCGTATAAAAGGTAGAGTAACATGCTTATTTAAGTAATCGTTTTTTTAACCAATGATTTAACAAATGAAGAAAAGAAAAACTTTATAGAATCAAATGCAGAAATTCACTTCCCTTCTATGGCATTAACTCCTCTCAATGGATTGAAGCGTAGTGGAGCAATTAAAAAGAGGCGGTAAAAGTTGCAGTGGTGCCAGCTAAGACATATTCAAGAAAAAAGTACCCTAAAATAAAGCTTTTAAAAATCCCCAAAAAAGGGCTCTCCATAGGCGAGAGCCCTTTTGCCTTGTTTTTGCAACACGGATCAAAGACCAATAACTTGTGACATAATCCAAGCAGAACCATAGTAAATCATAAATTGCGCCCCCGAGCCGACCCCAAGAATTCGATTTAGCAATCCTCCGACTGAAGCAACTGTAAAGGTAACTAATATCCCTGTTATTTGTCCTTCATAATAGGCAATAACACAAACGATTGCGATGAACATACCAATAATAGCTTCTTGGCTAATATATTTCATTATAAAAACGGTAGCCTTACGTGAGTAATTCATTACAAACGGGTAGGCAATCACGGCGCCGACTATCAGGCCAATTGCACCAAAGATAAGAAAATCCCATGATGACATAAGGTGGTGAAGGTTTTCTTTAACTGAAAAAACTGGAGGAGCATTAAATAACGGAGCTGCCGGCCCTAATGCCATTGGGCTTAATGGAATTCCGAAAGCAACTAAAGGAATGATCGTTTCAGCTATATAGGTAGACTCTGTGACGCCATTCATAACTGAAAGAGTAGTCGTTGATCTTTTATAAAGGCCGCGAATTCGGGAACCTACGAGTTCGCCCATTAGTGCAGTCATTCCCGTCGGGCTAAAAGTAAAGGTAAAAGAGGTTATAAAAGCTGACCCGGAAGTAAACCATTTTTGTGACCGGGTTAGAATACGTAACGGATTAGGAAAATAACCGGACCAAGACTTAATTTCAGGTGCAAGATTATATTCTTGAGGTTCAGAGCGAATGACATCCTTCCGTGCACTGGAGGACAGAGCAATTAAAATATCTGAAAACATTGGTCCAATGGCGATTCCTAGAAAAAAGCTAATGGCTAAATGTTTTTCAAGAACCTCAAAGCTTACTAAATTTAATCCTTGGATAAAAAGGGCAAAAGGAATAACTAAAAGGATGCTTACCCATTTTCCTTTGGAGAAATAGGCAATGACCAAAGATGCAACGGCGAAGATGACACCTGTATATGCTTTAAAAAAGTCGGAGAATTCACCGAGAAATTGGGCAAATACCAGCGCGACAGGAAAGGCTATAAAGGCTCCAATAATACCTCCTGATATCATTTTTCGTAAGGCAATATGAGGGACACCCAACTTTCGTAATGTTTCTGTATGGTCAAGTAAAGGTACCATCATTGTATCTCCCGGGATACCCATAAGTGCGGTGGGAGCAGCATGTGTTAAATGCTTAGATATTATAGCAGCCATGAAAAACGAAAATACTGCAACAGGGGGCGCACCCAGAAGAATAACCAATAGAGTAAATGGCACCATGGTAGCGGTTTCATCGGATCCTGATACAAGCCCAATAAGAGAAAATAATACTCCGCCAACGATAGCTAACAAAATTGAAATTAAAAGTGTACTCATATTTTATTGTCTTCCTCTTTTGGAATGAAAATATCTTTAATTTTTAAGTCTTCCATTTCTTTTCTAATCATAGGGTCCCTTTTTATGACCTCATACTCTTCATTAAGGTCAACCTGTAAACTTTTTAAAAGCCCTTCACTGTCCATGTCATTAATCTGGGATTCTGTTAATATTCTTTTAGGACGAAAAAGGAGGGCACAAAGAATTAAGGCAACCACACATCCAACGATTCCGAGCAATAAGGAATAAGAATCGACCATTTTCTGTTCGGCAATAGCAGGGAAGATACGTTTCCCTGCCAGAAAGCCCCCCAGTCCAAGTGCAGTACTTATTAAAATGGAAAAAAGGGCGTGTGCTGGGGATACAGTGTCTCCCAATATTTCCACATAATAATTTGATTGATTAGTATTGCTAACCGGAGATGTTTCAGCTTTAGATACTTCACTCAATCTTTTCACTCTCCTTGCATAATAGTGTTTTTTATTTCAAGAATACGGTCGTATCGTACATCTTTTTCACGCACTGCTTGTTGCACAATATCATCTATTATGCTATCTTCTGCACCCGCCATTGTTGCCAAGTTACGTGCATGCAAAGCCATATGGCCTTTTTGAATCCCTTCTGTTGATAAAGCTTTTAGACCAGCAAAGTTTTGTGCTAATCCTGTAGCGGCAATTACCCCTGAAAGCTCTTCAGCTGTATGAACATTTAAAATCTTGAGTGCTAAAGAGGCAATAGGGTTTGATTTGGTTCCGCCTCCAATAGTTCCTACAGCCATGGGGATTTCCATTGACCCAACCAAATCACCTTCTTTATTCGCTTCCCAGTGTGACAATGAACGATAACGGCCTGTTCTAGCGGCATAGGCATGTGCTCCTGCCTCAATGGCTCTAGTATCATTACCCGTAGCGAGGACGACAGCCGAAATGCCATTCATAATTCCCTTGTTGTGTGTAGCTGCACGGTACGGGTCAACCTCAGCCAATTCATATGCACTGATTATGTTATTGACAACGTCTGGTCCTCCGACAGTTTCCTTTTTAAAAAGGGCTCTCACTCTAACTAATCGTTTATCAGCCAAGTTTGAAATAATGCGAAGATTAACCTTGCCTTTTGTAATTGATTCAATCATAGGAGCTAATGATTCTGCCATAGTATTGACAGCGTTAGCGCCCATTGCATCTTTTGTATCAACTAAAAGATGTAAAATAACCATGGGCTTTCCGGAGCTTTGAATGACATTAACCTCTATATCTTTAGCTCCTCCGCCAAGTGAAACTAATGTTGGATCCTTTTCATTACAAAACTCAAGAATTTTAGTTTTATTCTCATAGATGCAAGTCATTGCGTGAAAAGGATCCGGTACATTTAAAACCTGGATTTGTCCGCGCATGATGGAACTAGATTGAGAAGTGACAAATCCTCCTGTATTGTGTGCCAATTTAGCGGCATGACTTGCTGCGGCAACAACTGAAGGCTCCTCTGTAGCCATTGGAACGAAGGTATCTTTTCCATTGATTTTAAAATTTACAGCGATCCCTAAAGGAATAGGGATAAATCCAATGGCGTTTTCAATCATCCGATCCGCAATTTTAACGGATAAAGGTGATAAACCCGACAGTAATTTCTTTTCATCCTGATTTAAACTTGAAACATCAGCAATTAAATCAAGACGTTCATTGGGAGCTAAATTATAAAATCCAGGAATACGAGTGGTGCTTGTCATAGCATTCATCCTTTATTTTTAATTTTGTGTCTGAATTAAAATAGTAAGTATTTTTGCCTTTTCTTCATTTGCAGGGAGGAAGATATGTGGTTTTCCTCCCTTGAAGTAAGCGCTGTCATCCCTTTCTAATAAAAAAGAAGAACCATCATAATTTAAGTTGATTTTTCCTTCCAAAATATAAATGAATTCATTTTCTTTATGTGTAAAAGGTTCGGTTCTTTCTAGGTCCGGGTCAATCGTAACAATGGTAGGTTCTATAGGGCTGAATCGGGAGAAGTTTGCTAAAGTTTCGTAGGAGTATCCTATTTCATCGCTGCTGCCTCTGATGACTCGTTTGTTAGATGGAACAATAACTAAATTTTTTTCCTCCTTTTCCTCTAAGAACCAAGATAAAGGCAGGTCTAGATTTTCTGCAATTTTTGATAAGGTGGCAAGTGCTACAGAGATATGGCCGTTCTCAATTTTTGATAACAGACTCTTGGTAAACCCACATTTGTCTGATAACTCCTGTTGTGTTAATTCTTTATTCAATCTAGCTTGGCGCACCCGGCTTCCAATTAATGAAAAGTCGATAAAAGATTCCCCCTTTATTGTCTGTTTCCTATAATTCAACAACGTTGAATGAACATCTTGAGTTGATATTATAGGTTTAAAAGGTATTTGTCAATATATTTAGATTACTCTTTAGGCGAAATTGTAAACGGATCGCTTCGTTTACAATATTGTAACAGTTAATACCATTTCAAATGGACGTAATATTCCATCACAATTTTGTGAAAAGCGGTTTGCAAAATCTGGAGTCAATCATTGTCGTCATTAAACCGCTTTCATACTACAATTTAATCAAGGGGTGAAAGGGGATGCTTGATCAAAGACCATTATCATTATTAGGGATAATTGCAAGACATCGTCGTGTTACAATCAAACAATTAATTGACCGGACTAATCTTACAAGACGTCAAGTTGAATATGACTTGCAAAAGGTCAATGATTGGTTAACCAGTTACGGGTGTGAACCAATTGTTAACAAACGGGCAGTAGGTCTAGTTATCTCTAAAAAAGTGCAAGAACTTGCTCATAAGAAAGTCCATTTATCGAAAAAGGGATTTCCTGCGCTTACCGAGGAAGTAAGAACCTTATGTATCCCCTTATATATCTTTATACGAAAGGAGGAGTTATCGCTTTTTCATCTGACTTCCTTCATACAAATGAGTAAAAATACTGTGATTCAGGATATCAAAAATATCAATGAGTTTGCCAGTGTATTTAACATTTCAATTAAATACAACAGACATAATGGATATTTTATCGAAGGGATTGAGGCGAATAAAAGAGCATTCATCATGAAATGTATTTGTTTAATTCTAAAGCAGCAAAATGGAAAAGAATTAATTCAAAGACTTTTGGAGTGTAATGGTAAATATTTATACGACACATTTTATAAGTGTATCAAGCTAGCGGCTAGGAAGTTCCAGCTATCGTTTGTCGACCAAAAAATAGAAGAGCTATCTTGCTTTTTGAATGTCTTACATGAGCATATTCATATTTACCAATCCGGGGATTTGGTACCTAAAGGAAAGGATAAGTTTAAAAATAAAAAGGAATTTAAAGCGGCTGAATACCTCATACAGCAGCTCGATTTCCAACATAATGAGGATGAAATATGCTATTTAACAGCACATCTTTTAGGACTATCACTTGGAAATATTGATGAACAAACAGACGATAATAAAGTATTCAAATCAATGGTTGAGAAAATTGTTTTGGAATTTGAAAAAAGAGCATGCATTAGTTTTGATCACCCTGAAATGGTGATGGCGACGCTATATAAGCATTTAAGGCCCGCTTACTATCGCCTGCTATTCCGAATTCCAATTACGAACCCTTTATTAGAACAAGTAAAAACAGAATATTACGATCTATTTGTGATCGTAAGGGGGATATTAAAACCATTTGAATCAATGTTAGGCTCAGAAGTTCCCGAGGATGAAATAGGCTACATTACCATCCATTTTGGTGCATTGTTAAAAAACACCCATACGACAAGAATACAACGAAAGAAAGCTGTCATTGTCTGTCCTAATGGTGTCGGCAGCTCTATTATGTTAAAGGAAGAGCTAATTGAACTTTTCCCTGAACTATCTTTTATAAGTCTTTTGTCCATGGATGAATTTCAGAATAAAGAAGTTCCAAACCATGACTTAGTCTTTTCAACGATATTTTTTAAGACAAATAAACCATTATTTGTTGTTAATCCAATTATGAGTACTCTAGAGAAAGCCAATACGGTAAAAGAAGTTTATTCAGTCATCCATGGTATCTACACCTTGCGTCCGAACCAAGATCAGCTAATTAAAATCATTCGAGAGTTTGCGGAAATAAGGAATGAATCGGGGCTTAAAAAGGCATTAAATAAACTTTTAGAAGGGGAAACAATTGACACAGATGGGAGGTCAAAGCCTGTGCTAAGTGATTTAATAACAGAAGAAACAGTAACCTTAATTAACGCCGTTAACAATTGGGAGGAAGCCATTAAATTATCTGCAGAGCCTTTGTTAATTAATGACTTTATCTCACATGAATATATTCAGGCCATGATTGATAATGTGAAAAAATTTGGCCCATACATTATTGTAGCCCCAGAAATAGCGCTTCCCCATGCTCGCCCCGAATGTGGTGTAAAGCAAATTGGCATGAGTCTATTAAGAATAAATGAGAGCGTTGACATTTTAAATGATAAAAAGAATAAAGTAAGGCTGTTAATTTGTATAGCTGCAATAGATAATTCGACCCATTTAAAAGCACTAGCTCAATTGACGAAAGTTCTTTCAGACAAAAGTAACCGGGAAAGACTTTTAAGCCTTAATTCAAAAGACCAAATTATAGATTATATTTATACAGTTTCACAATAAGAGGAGGAAAAAATATGAAACTTTTAGTAGTTTGCGGTTCAGGTTTAGGAAGCAGCTTTATGGTTGAAATGAATATTAACGACATTTTAAAGGAATTTAATGTGGAAAATATTGAAGTTAATCATACTGACCTTGGCTCAGCAACAAGCGATATGGCGGATGTCTTTATAGCTGGGCGAGATATGGAAGAAGGCATTTCTAGTTTGGGGAAAACAGTCATTTTGGATAATATCCTTGATAAGGAAGAATTAAAAGCTAGACTTGAGAGTCTTCTAAAAGAAAAACAAATCATATAAATTGAGGAGTGGTTAGCAAAATGAATAGCTTTTTGCATATCTTAGTTGATATTTTAAGCCAGCCCGCTGTTCTTGTTGCTATTATCGCTTTGGTTGGACTAATTATTCAAAGAAAACATGCAAGTGATGTTATCAAAGGAACAACAAAAACTTTTCTTGGTTTTATTGTGTTAAGTGCGGGAGCTAAGGTAGTTACTGAATCTCTTACACCGTTTGGTGAGATGTTTAAACATGGATTTGGCGTCAGTGGTGTTGTCCCTAACAACGAAGCGATTATTTCAATTGCTATTGCCAAGTTTGGTGCCTCTGCCGCACTTATTATGTTTTTCGGCATGATTGCCAATATTCTTATTGCCCGGTTTACTAATCTGAAGCACATCTTTTTAACTGGCCACCACACATTTTATATGGCTTGTTTCCTTGCTATCATTCTAAGGGTTGCTGGAATGAACGGCATTCTTTTAATTGCCATTGGATCAGTTGCTTTGGGTTTCATTATGGTGATCTTGCCCGGATTGGCCCAACCGACAATGCGAAAGATCCTTAAAAATGATCAGATTGGTCTTGGCCATTTTGGTACGGTAAGTTATGTGATCTCAGCTGGGATCGGTAAAGCCGTAGGAAAAGGTTCGAAGTCTACTGAAGACATTAAATTTCCAAAAGGCCTTGGCTTCCTGCGCGATAGTTCTGTAAGTATCGCTTTAACCATGACTATCATCTACATTATTACTGCATTTTTTGCTGGTCAACAATATATTGAAAAAAGTTTAAGCCATGGCACTAATTTTATTGTGTTTGCTCTGACAATGGGTGTGACATTCGCGGCTGGTGTATTTATTATTCTATCAGGCGTCCGTCTTATTCTTGCTGAAATCATTCCAGCATTTAAAGGAATCTCTGAAAAGCTTGTTCCGAATTCAAAGCCTGCTTTGGACTGCCCAATTGTTTTTCCAAGCTCCCCAAACGCTGTCCTCATAGGATTCTTTTGCAGCTTCATAGGCGGTATCGTTGGTATGCTCATCCTCATTTTTACAGGCGGTGTCATCATATTACCTGGTGTTGTCCCTCACTTCTTCTTAGGAGCAACAGCAGGTGTGTTCGGAAATGCGACTGGAGGCGTTCGCGGTGCGACCATCGGCTCTTTCGTTAACGGCCTTATCATCACGTTCCTCCCTGTCCTTTTCATGCCCCTGCTAGGGAATTTAGGGAACGCAAGCACCACTTTCTCTGATACGGACTTTCTAGTAGTAGGCATCTTCTTAGGCAATATTGCTAAATATTTAGGTGCAGCAGGTGTTACCGTGACCATTGTTTTAGTTGCAGCTATTGCTATAATCATCAAATATTTAATGAACAACAAAAGGAAACCGATTAACCAAGATGCTACTGCGGATGCTACAACAAATGCTAAATAACTTTTCATAAAGGATTATTCGATATTGGTACTCAATACAAAAACTAATTAGGGGATGATCATTGATGTCAATGCCGATTGAAAAGCTTGCAATTAATACGATTCGAACATTAACCATAGACAGTGTCGAAAAAGCAAATCATGGCCACCCGGGGATGCCAATGGGAGCGGCGCCCATGGCTTATACTCTTTGGACTCGGATTATGAATCAAAATCCTAAAAACCCTAGGTGGTTTAATCGTGATCGTTTTGTCCTTTCTGCTGGCCATGGGTCAATGCTTCTATATAGTCTTCTTCACTTATCAGGATTTGATTTGTCAATTGAAGACTTAAAACAATTTCGCCAGTGGGGGAGTAAAACACCCGGACATCCAGAATACGGGCATACACCAGGCGTAGAAGCAACAACTGGCCCCCTTGGACAAGGGATTGCGATGAGCGTCGGGATGGCAATGGCAGAACGGCATATGGCGAAAACCTATAATCGTGAAGGATTTCCAATTGTTGACCATTATACTTACAGCATTTGTGGAGACGGCGATTTAATGGAAGGTATTTCAAGCGAGGCTGCTTCTTTAGCAGGGCATTTGAAATTAGGCAGGCTTATCCTATTATTTGATTCGAACGATACAACACTTGATGGCCCCCTAAACATCTCGTCGTCTGAAAACATGAGACAGCGGTTTGAATCCTATGGTTGGCAAGTACTATATGTCGGGGATGGCAATGATGTCAATGAGATAGAACGGATGTTACATGAAGCCAAAAGGGATACAGAACGACCAACCTTAATAGAAATTAAGACGACCATAGGTTACGGTGCGCCAAGTATATCCGGCACAAGTGATGCGCATAGTGATCCGATTGGGCCTGATGAAATAAAAAAGGCCAAATCCTTTTATCAATGGGATTTCGAGGATGACTTCTTTGTTCCTGATGAGGTATATAAACACTTTAATATGATAGCAGGAAACGGGATGAAAAAGGAAAATGAATGGGGAAATTTATTTTACCGTTATAAACAAACTTACCCGGAACTAGCCAAACAACTCCAACGCGTCATTGAAAACAAACTTCCTGAAGATTGGGAAGAGTCATTGCCCGCCTATAAAATTGACGATAATCTAGCAACAAGAGCCGCTTCTAGCAAGGCGCTTAATACATTGGCAGGAAAATTGCCTGAGTTGATAGGAGGATCAGCGGATTTAGATTCCTCTACCAAAACAAAATTACATGACTTCCAAAACTTTAATAAGCAAAACTACGCTGGAAGAAATGTATGGTTTGGTGTCCGTGAATTTGCTATGGCGGCGATTGCCAATGGTATGGCCCTGCACGGCGGATTAAGACCATTTGTTGGTACATTCTTCGTGTTCTCTGATTATCTAAGGCCAGCCCTACGACTCTCCGCACTCATGGGCTTACCAATCACTTATGTCTTCACCCATGACAGTATTGCCGTGGGACAAGACGGCCCAACCCATCAGCCGATTGAACAATTAACGTCATTCCGGGCGATGCCGGGTGTCACAGTCATACGCCCGGCTGATGGCAATGAAACCTCTGAATCATGGAAAGTCGCCATGAAAAATACAAAGCAGCCAACAATACTCGTATTAGGACGCCAAGGATTACCAACCCTTCAAGGAACAGATCAATTAGCCTCCCAAGGTGTCGAAAAAGGTGCTTATATTTTATCAAAGGCCCAGGGAGAACCTGATGGATTGCTTATTGCTTCTGGATCCGAGGTCAGCCTTGCTATGGAAGCAAAAGAAAAATTGGAAAAGGAAGGCTTTAAGGTTTCAGTTATTAGCATGCCTTCTTGGGAACTTTTTGAAAAACAGCCCATTGAATATAGAGAACAAATTTTACCGAAAAAAATAAAAACCCGCCTAGCCGTAGAAATGGCTTCAACGATTGGATGGAAAACATACGTCGGTGATGAAGGTGCTGTAATCGGCGTTGGCAATTTCGGTGCATCAGGACCTGGGGATAGAGTCATCAGGGAATACGGATTTACTGTTGAAAATGTTTTTTCAAAAATGAGGGGGATGCTTGAAGAAAAGGCTACGGTAAAATCAAATTAGTAAATAGGGACATTGAATGGTTCTTTTCTTGTAAAAGGAGCAGACCTAGAAGTGGGTTTGCTCCTCTTTTGGTCGCACTTTTTCTTAAGAAAATCTTCAATCAAATCCCAGAAACGCCAAATCCCCTAGCTAAGATTGAGCGGGATGTTTGGCCTTATGGACTGAGTCTATATAGAACTATATTCTAAGCAAAATGATCACCAATTTAGGTCGATTCCCTTACTACTAATTCAACGGGCAGGGTAATATTTGCTGGGGTTGATGATTCTTGATTAATTATATCCAGGATCGTTTGAGCAGAAATGACCCCTTTATTGAATACATTTTGCTTAATCGTCGTTAAACTTGGTACTGAATAACTGCTTATCGCGAGGTCATCAAATCCGACGATCGCGTAATCTTTAGGGACTTCTTTTTTATGTTCTTGTAATGCCTTATTAATCCCAATTGCCAAAATATCTGAGGACGCAAAAATGGCAGTGACTTTATCGCCCAATTCTAGCAATTTTGTGCCCATTTGATGTCCAACCTCATAAAAACTGCCTCTGCCATCAAATAATAGATCCTCATCCACAGGAAGATTAGCTTCTTGCAGGGCTTTTTTAAATCCATTTAAACGGTTTACATCAACAGAGATATTTGTTAGATCATGTCCAACGAAACTGATGCGGGTATGTCCTCTGTCAATTAAATGTTTTGTAGCAAGATAACCGCCTTGTTCATCATCAACTCTAATATTGTGATAAAGGTCTCCGTGTTTTCCATAGTAATCCATTAAAACAATCGGACAGTCTAACAATCTTATTTCTGCATATAGCCTTTC
Organism: Scopulibacillus darangshiensis; assembly: GCF_004341035.1. Taxonomy (GTDB): domain Bacteria; phylum Bacillota; class Bacilli; order Bacillales; family Sporolactobacillaceae; genus Scopulibacillus; species Scopulibacillus darangshiensis. Next base: position 70,202 of record NZ_SLXK01000017.1, on the reverse strand, counting down.
AGGAAATAAACCTAAAAAAATAAGACCGTCTAAATTCCGTCTTTGAATCCAGCTTTTGCAGTCTTCAGGTTCCCTCATCCCAGAGATAAGGAGGTCATAGTTATGTTTCCTAAAGACATATTCCATGCCGCCCAAAATTTCCGTATAGTAATGGTTTTCTTTGAAAATAGGTGCAAGAGAATCATCGAATGAAGGGATGATGACACCTATGATATTAGACTTTTTTTTTGATAAACTAATCGCTGTAAAATCAGGTTGATAATCTAGCTCTTTAATCGCCTTCATTACTTTTTCTTTTGTATTGTTGGACATTTTATTTACACCATTTAAAACATATGAAACGGTTGACCGTGATACTCCTGCATAGTCTGCAACATCCCGGATTGTAACTTTCTTCTTCATATTTTCCTCCGCTAGAATCGGTTAACTAAACTTGGTTTTAATTATATTAAATTACCAGTCCAAGTGCAAGAATTTTACAAATATAGTTTGTGAGCTATAGAAGAACGTCCCTTTTAAAATCATTAAAATTATCAAAAAATATTTACATAATAAAACGATTGTGTTAAAGTACAGGTGAACCGGTTCACTACATGGATTTAAAAACAACAAAATAAAGCCTTTCAAAGAAACAGCTATTTTTTTAACAAAAAGGTGAACCGGTTCACAAAAGTTAAAGGTGGATTGGTTCAGACCGCATAAGGGGTGATTAACAGTCGATTAAACAGCATTTGTTTTGATGGAACGATGATTAAAAAGAAGGCGAATAGCAACGTACCCGCCAATACGTTGCCGGCCACATAATAACAGGAGGATGAAAGATATGGATAACCGCTACGACATCATTATCATCGGTACTGGTGCTGGTGGTGGTACGTTGGCCTACGCGCTAAAAGACAGTGGGTTAAAAGTGCTGATTTTGGAACGGGGGGATAACCTTCCACAGGAACCGGAAAACTGGAGCGCTCGAGCAACATTCACGGAAAAGCGGTATAAAGCGAAGGAAAAATGGTATGACGAACAAGGTAAACCATTTGCGCCCGGCGTCAATTATTATGTAGGAGGAAATACAAAGGTTTACGGTGCCGTTATGTTCAGGTTACGAAAAGAAGACTTTAAGGAGATTGAGCATGAGGGAGGAAGAATTTCGCCGGCTTGGCCAATAAGTTATGACGATTTGGAACCTTATTATGCTCGTGCGGAAGAACTTTATCTTGTACACGGTAAAACGGGAGAAGATAGCACGGATCCACCCCGTTCATCTCCTTTTCCTTTTCCGGCAGTTTCGCATGAGCCAACCATAGAAACACTTTCGGTAAGCCTAAAAAAACAAGGACTGCATCCTTCACATCTTCCTATGGCGGTTGACTTGCGCGAGGGTGGAAGGTGTATACGCTGTAAAACATGTGATGGCTTCCCATGTAAAGTACATGCGAAGGGTGATGCAGATGTTTGCTGTGTACAGCCGGCGCTTAAGTCCTCAAATGTGACGATGATGACAAATGCTTATGCCCGCCGCATCCTGACTGATGAAAGCGGAAGCAAGGCCAAGGCAGTTGAGTATGAGCGTGATGGCAAGATCCACACGGTGGGAGCTGACACGATTGTTGTGTCATGCGGTGCCGTCAATTCAGCCGCTTTACTTTTACGATCTGCCAATGGTAAACATCCCGAAGGCCTAGCAAATCAATCAGGCTTAGTTGGACGCAATTACATGATGCATATCAATACAGGACTTGTTGCCTTACGTCATAAGGAAAACACAACTATCTTCCAAAAAACACTCACAATTAATGATTTTTACTTTGGCACACGTGATTTTCCTTATCCTATGGGGAATTTGCAAATGCTTGGGAAACTACAGGGTCCAATGATGAAAGATGCGAAGCCTTTTGTTCCGGACATCATATTGAACGGTGTGGCAAAACGAAGTGTAGATTGGTTTGTTATGACTGAAGATCTTCCTCATGCCGAAAATCGTGTGACCTTAACGAAAGATGGCCAAATTCAAGTAAGCTGGAAGCCGAATAACACCGTTGCCCATAAAAAGTTAATTGAGGAAGCTAAAAAAATGATGAGGCATGCGGGATATCCGATTGTAGTAGCTCAGCCCATGGGTGGAATTGAAACAAATTCCCACCAATGCGGTACGATATGTTTTGGCAACGATCCGGATACCTCTGTCCTTGACCAATTTTGCCGGTCACACACCGTTAAGAACTTATATGTTGTGGACGCATCGTTTTTTCCTTCCTCCGCAGCAGTCAACCCAGCCCTCACCATTGCTGCACAAGCGCTGCGGGTAGCTGATCATATGCTTCAGAAAAAATCTATGCCAGCTTCTGATGAGGTGTATGTGTAAGGTGGATCAAAGATGGCAATGTGCGTCATTATATAAATCAATAAAAACAGAAGGCGAAAAAGGAGGAATTAGAAATGGAAGTAACAGAAAATAGGCAAAATAATATAAAAGATGATGATATTAAAGAGAAACAGAAAATGACAGGCGGGACTGTTATAGCTAAAACGTTGAAAAACTATGGCATTCCTTATGTAGCAGGCATTCCTGGGCACGGGTGCTGGATGCTGACTGATGCATTGATGGAAGAAGGCAGCGAAATTCCTTTTATACAGGTGATGCACGAGCAAAGTGCTGTGCACATGGCTGACGGATACTATCGCGCTTCCGGCCGACCTATGGCGGCGATAACGTCGGTCGGCCCTGGTGCGACCAATACGATTATTGGTCTTGGCACAGCATATGCCGACTCAACCGCTACTTTATTACTTACAGGCGCACCAGCGACGCATATGGAAGGCCACGGTGTCATGCAGGAACTTGATCGCTATCATTCTAATAATTTCCCACGCGTGACAGAACCGGTAACAAAACGCCATTGGGAAGTGAACCGGGTGGAACAGCTCCCTTTTATTATGCACCGTGCTTTTAACGCGATGCTGAGCGGCCGTCCTGGTCCGGTACATGTCGAAGTTCCGATGGACATTCAAACAGAGGCAGCAGATGTGGCATTTCATGATCTCAAAAAGCGCATGCCTGTTGGGAAGATTCGTGCGGATTCTACGGCGATTGATTCAGCGGTCCACTTGTTGTTAACGGCAAAACGCCCAGTGATTGTCGCGGGTGGCGGAGTGATGACATCGGAAGGGACGCCTGAGCTTCGTCAACTGGCAGAAGCTATCGGTGCGGCGGTTGTTACAACTTGGAACGGGAAAAGTGCATTCCCCGAGGACCATCATTTGTTCGCCGGCTCAGTCGGGCAAACGGGAACGACAAGCGGTAATTATTTAGCAGCAAATGCCGATGTTGTCATCTCGGTCGGCTGCCGTTTCACGGACTGGTCTGCTTCAAGCTATCGAAAAGGCGCCAGTTTCTCATTCCCGCCGGCAAAGTTGATTCATATTGACATCGATCCACAGGAGATCGGCAAAAATTATCCCACAGAGGTGGGAATTGTAGCCGATGCCAAGCTTGCTCTCCAAGACATGCTGGCATTGATTTCACGGGAAGATATTGAGGAAATTGAAGCAAAACGCAAGGGATATTTCAGTGAAATTAATTGGCAAAAGGAGGAGTGGGAAAAGAAAATTGCCCCGCGCCGTGACAGTGATGATGCACCAATGACTTCACAACGCCCGCTTGCTGAATTACGGAAGATCTTGCCGCGTGATGGCATCGTTGTTGTCGGTTCGGGAAATACCCAAGGTGCTGTGAAGCAAACATTCCCGGTATATGAGCCGCGCACCTTCATTACATCAGGAAGCTTCTCTTCCATGGGCTGGGCTGTACCTGCAGCCATCGGAGCGAAACTTGCTAAGCCGGATCGTAAAGTTGTCTGTATCGTTGGGGATGGTGACTTCATGCAGACTCTTCCGGAAATCGCAGTAGCCGTCATGCACAATATCCCGGTTGTATTCTTAGTCCAAAATAACATGGGTTACATGTCAATTCGAGGGGGCCAGCGCAAAATTACCGGTCGCCATATTGGAACCGAATTCAATCTAAAAAATGGTGAGCCATATTCACCAAACTTTTCGGAAGTGGCTAACAACTTCGGCCTTAAGTCTTGGAGGGCAGAAACGCCTGAAGAAGTTGGAGAGGCTCTTAAGTTAGCTCTTGAGACAGACGGACCTTCGCTTGTTGAGGCGATGACTGCACGTGACGCCGGAGGGCCATTCGTTCCCGGATGGTGGGACTTCCCTGTACCAGCTTATATCGAAGATGAGCGTCAGGATGAATACGCTGAAGGGCGAGCCCTAGAGCAACATTTGTAAGCAGTATAACTATTTGTTATTTGATGGAGGTTTTAACGTGGAAAAAAGATTAGTACTTCAAGATGCTACCTATCTTAAGCGTGCGGAACAAGAACCGGAGTCAGCCAGCCCCGATCTTCGTAAGAATGTGTCACGGATCCTTGAGGACGTCCGTGAAAATGGCATTGATGCCGTTCGGACCTATTCGCAGCGGTTTGACGCTTGGAACCCGGAATCATTCCGTGTAGACGACGAAACAATTAATCGGGCAAAAGAGGAAACATCACCCGAATTACGAGCAAGCATTGATTTTTCACATGAGCAAGTGTATAGGTTTGCCGTTCATCAACGGGACACGCTAAGTGACCTTGAGGTAGAAACGCTGCCTGGTGTGACCATTGGACATAGGCTTATACCGGTGAATGATGTAGGTTGTTATGTCCCTGGGGGCCGCTATCCGCTGATTGCTTCTGCGGTTATGACCATTGCAACGGCCAAAGCGGCGGGTGTTCCGCGTGTTATTGCCTGCGCGCCACCAACAAAAGGAGGAGGTATTCATCCTGCGCAGCTTTATGCAATGGCAACAGCGGGTGCAGACGAAATTTATTGTGTTGGCGGTGTACAAGCTTTGGCTCTTATGGCTTATGGCATCGACAGTGTACATCCCGTAGACATGGTGGTTGGTGCAGGAAATGCCTTTGTGGCAGAAGCGAAACGCCAACTTTTTGGCCCGGTCGGCATTGATTTGCTTGCAGGTCCGTCAGAAGTTCTGGTCATTGCAGACGAAAGTGCCGATGCAAAGCTCATTGCAGCAGATCTGTTGGCACAGGCTGAACATGGACCAACGTCACAGGTTATTTTAATTTCGGACTCTGAGAATCTAGCAAAAAAGGTGATCAGTGAGGTGGAACACTGGCTTGACACAACCTGGCCAACAGTGGATGTCGCGCGTCAAGCATGGCTTAATCGCGCCGAAGTTATCGTCTGTAAGGATAGGGAAGCGGTTCTAAACGCGACTGATACGATCGCTTCTGAACATGTGGAAGTTCAAACGAGTGATGACGACTGGTTTTTTAACCGGTTAACGAACTATGGTTCACTCTTTATAGGAGCTCGTTCAACAGTCGCTTACGGGGATAAAGGCATTGGCACAAATCATGTATTGCCCACCGATCGTGCGACTCGTTACACAGGGGGTCTTGGTGTAAGTAAATTCCTGAAAACTCTTACTTATCAGAAGGTATCAGCGGAAGGAACCAAAGTGGTGGCCCCGCATATAGCGGCGATTTGCGATGCTGAAATGATGGCTGGTCATGCGATTACGGCACGCATGCGACTAGAAGGCGAAAAAAGCAAAGCGGTGAAGTAAGCGGTAAAACCAAGCCCTTTTATATAAACACAATCAATGGAGGTTAAGCAATGAAAAAAGCATTGGTTCTTCATGGTGGTTGGCCATGGCATTACCCGACAGAAGTGGCGGAATTTACCGTAGAAAATCTGCTTGAAGACTTCGACGTGGAATGTTTTGATGATCTTAGCATCCTTGAGTCGAATCGTTTGCACGAGTTTGATATTATCATTCCCATTTGGACTCAAGATGAATTAAGTGTTTTTCAAGAGCAGTCATTAGTCAAGGCTATTGAACGAGGGTTGGGCATGGCCTGTTGGCACGGGATTGCAGACGCCTTTCGAAATAGCAAACCATTCAAGATGGTCATGGGGGGACAGTTCATTGCTCACCCAGGTGACTTTATCGAGTACGAGGTAAGTTTTCCTAAGCAGGATCCTCTTACCGAAGGACTTTCTAGCTTTAAAGTGTTTTCAGAACAGTATTATCTGCATACAGACCCCAACAACGATGTCATTGCTACAACGATGGTCGATGGCGATGACCTGACATGGGTTAAAGGCGGAACGATGCCTGTGGCCTGGAAACGCCAATGGGGAAAAGGGCGTGTCTTTTTCCATTCGCTTGGCCACAGCACTGCGGAACTTGAAATCCCCGAGGTGCTCGAGCTGACTCGGCGCGGCATCAACTGGGCCAAGCGCTAAAATCATATTTAATCTGAATTTCGAAGGTCATTCATTAACTGTATTTTTGTAAATGGTATAGGCTTTCGAAATTCAGTCACTTTTATATGAGAGCGCTTACTGGATTGGGAAGAAGAATTTTTTTAATACAGGGCGATATAAAAGATAAAACCATTTATGTATAGGAGGTTTAAGAATGAAAACAGACCAAAACCAAACATTGGCGGATGGTGCTCTAGGGGTACCGGCACTGATTTTTCTGGTCATATCGGCTGTTGGCCCGATCACGACCTTATTCGGCAATATGATACTTGTCATGCAATTTGGCAATGGTATTGGTGCAACTGGCGTATACATTGTAGCAATGGTTGTCTGGTTACTATTTTCCGTTGGTTTTGCTGCTATGGTCCGCCACATACGTAACACCGGCGCTTTTTATGCTTTTATTGCTCGCGGTTTGGGGAGGCTGCCGGGTGTCAGCGCCTCATACCTGGCCATTTTAGCCTATGTCTCAACACAAATCAGTGCACTTGGTATGATCGGCTATGCAATTAATGCTTTCTTAGCTTTGCAATTTGATATCCATCTTTCCTGGTGGATATACTCGCTGATTGCCTGGGCATTAGTAACAATCCTAGGTTACCGGCATATTGAAATTGGTGCGAAGATATTAGGTGTCCTAATGCTTGGCGAGGTTGTTGTTATGGTCATCTTTAGCATTGCTTCTATTTTGCATCCATCATCTGAGGGCTACACAGCGGCTCCCTTTAATCCAGAGGTTATTTTTAACGGTCATATTGGACTTGCATTCTTGTTCTCTTTTGGTTCATTTATTGGTTTCGAGGCAGCCGCCGTCTTCAGCGAGGAGGCCAAGAATTCCCGTCGTTCAGTCCCAATTGCCACCTATAGTGCTGTCATCATCATGACTGTACTCTATGCCTTGGCGTCCTACGCTTTGATTGTTGGGTGGGATGGTGTGATGAATCGAATGAATCAAGCATTTAATGAAAATGGAAATGCTGACGTTATTATCTACGGTCTGGTTACTAGAGTTCTTGGAGGGCCGGCTGTTATCGTTATGCAAGTGCTCCTAATCACCAGTGTATTTGCCGTATTGCTTGCTCTTCATAACATGATTACCCGGTATTATTTTTCTGGCGGCCGTACAGGGGTGCTTCCCCCAGGGCTTGGAAAGATTCACCGCCGTTTCCGTTCCCCACATATCGCGAGCATTGTTCAATCGGTAATAGCGTTCATTGCCATTGTTTTAATAGCAGTGAGTGGTGCGAATCCATACATGGTCTATGGATGGTTTAGTGCGATCGGCATTCTTTCACTTCTCCTCCTGTACACATTTACCTCGATCGCTGTGATTGCCTATTTTGCACGGTCCAAGGTTGACACGCGATTATGGCATACGAAAATTGCACCGGCCCTTGCCACTATTGGCTTAGGATACGCAACCGTTTATGCTGTCCTTAACTTTGATGTTCTCATCGGTGAAGGGCATATGGCGATAACAATCGCCATCTTTCTGATCATACTCGCCGTTGCCATAACCGGGATAGCCGTAGGATTTAGACTTCGGAAACACCGCCCGGATTTATACGAAAAAATTGGAGTAACCGTTCCAGAGCCAGAAAACAACAACATTCCCTCTGGTCAAGAGCTTGGATTAACAGAGCAGGGGAAAGGATAAATAAATTTTAGGGGCAATTAACGGAAAATTCAGGTAGTAGATCAACCCCACCACATTATCCAATACATGGAGGCGATTTTATCCCGAAGGGCCGGAACAGGCTATTTGGGATAAAATTTTTATTTGGTAAAGAGTTGAAACTTAAATTGTGATCGCTTGGTAGTTATTTTATACTGTTAAAAGAGGAAAAATATGCAAAGGGCGCCGCAGCCCACGCCATAGACAAAGGCAATCTCACGCCCCCTTACCGCCAAAAGTATGTTAACCGCTGGGTCTCCTTTTGTAGTTTTTTACAAAACCGAGCGCAGTACCGCTCAAGGGAAGCCTTTTCGTAAGAGATTGTAGGGGCGTGTGGGTCAGGATATGAAGTGTATTCTAACGTTCTTTCAACCTATGCATTTATATTATTAATTCAAATTACTCCTAAGCCCCAGAGGTGATTCCCCTCCGCAAACCTTGCACTTTACCACTATATAAAGAACGCCCGATGTTTTTCTAAACAACCGGGCGTTCTTTATTTTCTAGGGATACATTTTTATGCATGGCAGCATCATTTATGCAACCTTTCATAAATGATTATCTTCGGTGAGGGGCTTCTTCGGTAAATTGTATATTCATAATGTTGGCACAAAAATTGCATTTTAGAAGGTTTGAGGGCCTATTTAAATGAAAAGGGGAGAATCAAAATGGCAAAAGTAATTAAAAACACCACACCAAAAAAGGATGGTTATAGAGTTCCGGGCGAATTTGAATGGCACAAGGGATCCATTATTATTTGGCCGGAAAAAGGCTTTGCTTTCAGAAATGGAGGCAAACCAGCACAAGAGGTTTGTGTTATTGTTGCAAATACCATCGCTGAGTACGAGGAAATGACAGTCATTTGTTCAGTTGAGCAGTATGAAAATGCAAGAGCAAGATTATCGGAAAAAGTTCGGGTTATTGAAATGTCAACAAACGAAGCGTGGGCTCAAGACAAAGGTGCTTTTTACGCTATTAACGATAAAGGTGAAATGAGAGGCGTTCAGTTAGGGTTTAATGCCTACGGAGGATTGGAAGAGGGACTCTATTTTCCTTGGGACCTAGATAGTCAATTTGCGCAAAAATTATTTGAATTTGAAAACATTGATTCTTATGACGCGAAGCATTTTATTCTTGAAGGCGGCTCAGCGCAAGTAGATGGGGAAGGCACTGTTATTTTGACAGAACAATGTAATCTCAATCCAAACCGGAATAGTGATATGCCAAAAGAAGAAGTGGAGAGGAATTGTAAAGAATATCTTGGTTTGGACAAGGTTATTTGGATTAAAAGAGGTATGCTGTACGATGAAACGGATGGTCATATTGACGATATTTGTTTTTTCGTTAGACCTGGAGTCATTGCTCTTTCATGGGTTGACGATGTCGATCATCCGCAGTATCCGGTATTCAAAGAAGCTTATGATATCTTAAGTCAAGAAAGGGATGCTAAAGGGAGAAAGTTCGAGATTCATAAAATACACATACCGGAAATTATTCATATAACAAAGGAAGAAAATAAAGGGTTTGATGTTATTGCGGATGCGGCACCTCGTGAATCAAACCAGCCTTTAGCGGTCACTTACATTAATGGCTATTTCGTTAATGGCGGCTTTTTAGTTCCATTATATAACGACCCTCGTGATCAGGAGGCTATCCAAAAGTTTCAAGAAATTATGCCGGACAGAAAGGTTATTGGCCTTCCAACAAAAGAGTGGTCCTTAAGCGGCGGCAATATTCACTGCATGACATTAGCTCAACCAAGACCGTAAATTTTGGAAAGAAGCCGCTTCCTCGAATGAGATTGATAGGATATAGCAGTATTTCCAGGAGATAAGTTAGGAGTAATGCTAATTTTAGAAAGAAAAGAGGAGAGATAAGCGTGAGCGTAAATGAAGGACAATTAAAACGTTCATTGAAGCTGAGGCATGTTGTTTTTATTGGGTTGGCGTATATGTCCCCACTGGCAGTCTTTGATACTTTTGGCATTGTTTCTGAAATAACAAACGGACATGTTCCTGCTGCATATATATTAGTTACAGTTGCGATTCTGTTTACTGCATACAGCTACGGCAGAATGGTTAAAGTTTATCCGTCGTCGGGTTCAGCGTATACCTACACTAGGAAGACGATAAATGCCCATTTAGGTTTTCTTGTAGGATGGGCGGCCTTACTCGATTACCTTTTTCTCCCTATGATTAACGCGTTGCTTTCAAGTATTTATCTTTCTGCCGTATTCCCTAATGTCCCCGCATGGATATGGATACTTGCGACAATTGTTATAACGACAGCACTCAACCTTGTAGGTGTTAAACTTGCCGTAATCGTAAACTATTTGATGGTGATCATTGAGTTTTTAGTTGCGGCTGTCTTTGTGATTTTGACCATCAGAGGTGTTCTGTATGGCGTACATAGCCAATCGTTTTCAATGATTCCATTTTACACGAAAGATTTATCCTTTTCTTCGGTATTAACTGGGGCATCAATTTTGGCAATATCGTTTCTTGGTTTTGATGCTGTAACAACATTATCGGAGGAAACCATTGAACCGAAAAAAAATATACCAAAAGGCATCTTTATCATTGCTTTTATTGCTGGAGTTTTCTTTGTAACGGTTACCTATTTTATGCAAGCCTTATTTCCAGATGTTTCAGTTATAAAAAATATTGCGGGAGCTTCCCCTGAAATGGCAAGGTATATTGGCGGAACACTTTTCCAATCCATTTTTATTGCAGGTTATGTTGTTGCTGTTCTTGCATGTGGATTAACTCAACAAATGAGTGCATCTCGGCTTTTATATGCAATGGGACGAGATGGTGTTTTACCGAAAAGGTTTTTCGGTTATGTTCATCCGCGTTCTGGTATTCCGGTTTTAAACATCCTGCTTGTTGCGGTTTTAGCAATGTCGGCAATGTTTCTGGATCTTACTAAGGCTACATCACTTATTAACTTCGGAGCCTTTGCCGCATTTACCTTTGTCAATTTATCCGTTATCGCCTATTATTTCAAGTATTTAAAAAACCGGTCAGTGAAATCAGTGATTACCTCTATTGTAATACCCTTGATAGGTTTAGGGTTCAACCTATACCTTTGGTACAACTTGGAGGAAAGTGCTAAGGTAGTCGGTCTAATTTGGGCATGCATTGGATTCTTATATGTGCTTTATTTAACTAAATTTTTTAGAATCAGTCCACCTGAATTTGATCATGATGAGTCGGCCAGCAGTTAATAGTGACTAGTCTAAAGTCGATATGTGAACACAAACAACTTGTGATTGACTGAAGCATTATAATAGACTAAATTTGGATTTCCATTTCCATCTGGCCTTAACATAAAAAGGGGCCCCGGGGGGAAGAGGACGAAATTAATAACAGGAGCCCATCCAACTAAAGTGTTGGATGCACTCCTTAGCTTATTGTGTTATTAGCAATTATTCCTCGTCCTCGTCGTCTTTTACCCTATTTTTATATGCTTCATACGTTGCAAAATCCGCGACATCTTTCATTGATCGGTCGGGTTCCTTTTCCTCAATCTTTGTATCGTTTGGGAAGGCTCCCGGGTGGCCCTTTTCTTTGTGATTATAACCTTTACCACGACTCATCCACATTCACTCCTTTTCATTTCTTTTGCTTAGTTTTGTCTAAAATAAAATAATTATGACCGTAGTTTTGGAATCGTGCCCGTGAACCTGGAAAAAGGCCGTGAGCGGTAACGAATAGGAGTTAATCGTGCCCGTGAACCTGGAAAAAAGCCATGAGCGGTAACGAATAGGAGTTAATCGTGCCCGTGAACCTGGAAAAGGGCCGTGAGCGGTAACGAATAGAGTTAATCGTGCCCGTGAACCTGGAAAAAGGCCATGAGCGGTAACGAATAGGAGTTAATCGTGCCCGTGAACCTGGAAAAAGGCCGTGAGCGGTAACGAATAGAGTTAATCGTGCCCGTGAACCTGGAAAAAGGCCATGAGCGGTAACGAATAGAGTTAATCGTGCCCGTGAACCTGGAAAAAGGGCATGAGTGGTAACGAATAGGAGCTAATCGTGCCCGTGGATCGGAAAAAAGGCCATCGGCGGTAACGAATAGGAGCTAATCGTGCCCGTGAACCTGGAAAAAGGCCATGAGCGGTAACGAATAGGGTTTAATCGTGCCCGTGAACCTGGAAAAAGGGCTTTGACGGTAACGAATAGGTTCAGAGTGTTTTAGGATTAGCTGTGTCCAAACAGGCTAGAAATCAAGGAATTGCAAAAGTTTTGATTGAGAAAATGGAAGGGCTGACAGAAGAAAACGGAAGAGAAGGCATCACGTTAACATGTAAACAGAAATTGGTGACTTTTTATGAAAAGGTTGGATTTGTTAACCATGGCATGTCTGAATCACAACATGGAGGAGTATTCAAGCTATAAGTAAACAACTATTTTTAGCAGCCGCATTTTTTATACGAAAGAATGCGGCTTTAGTCTGTAAAAAGTAAAGAACTTTTTTTGTATAAAACATCAGTTGCATATTAAGTCAGGCAGGGGGCTATTTCTTTTTTTAGCTTGGGGCAGCGGCCGGGGATATGTAATAATAGGAGCCATCCAACCATAAAAGTGTTGTATGAACTCCTTAGCTTATGATACCTTTTGCAGCCCCGACTTTGAACGCACTTCCTTTAATATATTTTTTAAACAAACGTTTAATTAAGTCCAACGTTTGTTAAGGCTTTCCTGCCAAACCGCGCCCTATAGCATCACTGAACCGAAACCCTCTTATCCTCTAAGAACTTAGAAATTGAAAATGAGGCGGCGCCGATGGCAATGGAATGTTTGCCGAGTTCGGAAAATCGGATTTCGGTATTACTTTTATGATAAGGGGAAAGGCGCTCTTCAAGAATATGAGTGATCGGATTGATGATCCAATGTTTAAATCGGGCGATACGGTTGCCGATGACGACAACTTCAGGATTGAATGTGTTTACGATATTGACTAACCCGATGCCAATATATTCACCCAACCTATTTAGTTGCTGCAAAACGCCCGGGTTTCCCATTTGAGCTTCCTTGATAAGGCAGTCCAAGCCTTCCGCATGATCCTTCTCCAATAAATGCTGTTCCTCGGCAGCTGTTAATAGCGCTTTTTCAGAAGCGTATAATTCCCAGCAGCCGCGGTTTCCGCATGGACATTTTCTCCCGCTTGCTTCAATGGTGACATGTCCCAATTCCCCTGATATACCAGATGAGCCAGTGTAGAGATTATTATTAATAATAATGCCTGTACCAATACCTATTCCGATACTGACATAAATTAAGTTTGCGATATTTTTCCCTGCCCCATATAAGCGCTCACCATGGGCGCCAGCATTAGCTTCATTATCAATCTTTGTTGGGATATGGAACCTATTTTCAATGATTTGCTTTAAATCGACTTGTTTCCAATTAAGGTTTGGAGCAAACAGAATTTTATCATCTTTATCGACGTTTCCGGGAACACCGATACCAATGCCAATCACACCGTACGGGCTTACGGGTGCTTTTTTTACCAGGCTTTCAATAACTGCAGTTAAATGTCCGATCACATTGTCTAATTTTGAATCATTCAATGAACGTGTTTCTTCTTCGATAATATTGCCTCTTAAATCTGACAAGACGCCTAAAATGTAATTGACTCCCAAGTCGATGCCTATGGAATAACCGGCATGGTTATTGAAATAGAGCATTACAGGCTTTCGTCCGCCGCTTGATTGACCTTCACCAATTTCATATATGAAGGAATCATTTATAAGCTCAGATGCCATTGTTGAGACCGTTGCCTTATTTAATCCCGTATCTTTGGAAATTTGGGCTCGGGATACAGGCCCTTTGTGTTCAATAAAATTAAAAACGATGGATTTGTTTAATTGTTTTACTAGATTTTGATCTCCAGTCCTTATTGTTTTCATAGACAATTTCCCCTTATGCCATGCGTTAAAGTGTCGGTTTAATAAATAAGATAATTTAATGAATAAATTATGTTGCGTATCAAATTGCGAGATTTATACATTTGATTATACATTTATTATCATAAAATAGCCATTTGTAGTTGACAACGTTTTCATAGAGGAGCTAAACTTAGTTTATAGGATAAACAAAGAATTCTTTAAATTTATTATTTGTAACATCATTTTATCGGTGGAGGATTTAATATTATGAACTATTTTCCGAATATCAAAAAAATTAAATACGAAGGTCCGGCATCGACAAATCCTTATGCCTTTAAATTCTACAACCCCGAAGAGAAGATCGGCGGAAAAACAATGGAAGAGACGCTGCGTTTTAGTGTCGCCTACTGGCATACATTTACGGAAGATTTATCAGATCCTTTCGGTGCGGGAACTGCCATTCGTCCTTGGAATGCCTACAAAGGCATGGATTTGGCGAAAGTCCGTGTGGAAGCAGCATTCGAGTTATTTGAAAAATTGGGTGTTCCATTTTTCTGCTTCCATGATATCGATATTGCTCCTGAGGGCAGCAATTTAAAGGAAACCTATCAAAACTTAGATACGATTGTAAGTATGATAAGAGATTATATGAAAGACAGCAAAACTAAATTGCTTTGGAATACGGTCAATAACTTTACACATCCTCGCTTTGTCCATGGGGCAGCCTCATCAAATAATGCAGATGTGTTCGCTTACGCAGCAGCTAAAGTGAAAAAAGGGCTGGAAATTGGTAAAGAGTTAGGTGCTGAAAATTATGTCTTTTGGGGTGGCCGTGAAGGTTACGACACACTATTAAACACGGATATGAAACTCGAAATGGACAACCTTGCCCGTTTCTTCCATATGGCGGTTGATTATGCGAAGGAAATCGGTTTTGATGCTCAGTTCCTTATTGAGCCAAAGCCAAAAGAGCCAACAACACATCAATATGATGCTGATGTTGCTACAGGATATGCTTTTCTGCAAAACTACGGTTTGCAAGACGATTTTAAATTCAATATAGAGGCAAACCACGCCACATTAGCAGGACACACATTTGAACATGAACTTCACTATGCCCGGATACACAATATGCTTGGTTCGGTCGATGCGAACCAAGGCAACCCTTTGTTAGGTTGGGATACCGATGAATTTCCCACAGATATATACGCGGCAACACTCGCGATGGTTGAAATTGTCAAAAACGGCGGTTTAGGCCGAGGCGGTTTGAACTTCGATGCGAAAGTAAGAAGGGGTTCGTTAGAGGCAGAAGATTTGGTTGATGCCCATATCGCCGGGATGGACAGCTTTGCGGTTGGGTTAAAAGCTGCCCATCAATTGGTAGAGGATAAAGTCCTGGATCATGTCGTGGAGGACCGTTATAAGAGCTATACAGAAGGCATTGGTTTAGACATTGTCGAAGGGAAAACAGACTTCCATAAGCTCGAGCAGTATGCACTAGGATTGACTGAAATTAAAAATCAATCCGGCAAATTGGAAAGAATCAGGGCAACGTTGAATCAATATTTGTTGAAAGCTTATGCAGAATAAATTTTAAGAATCGACACAGGCAGGTGGTGATAACGTGGGTTACATTGGCATTGATCTAGGGACATCAGGTGTGAAGCTTATTTTTATGAAAAAGGTTGGTGTGGCCGAACGCCAAGTGACAAAGGAATATCCCATCCATCACCCTCAAGCTGGATGGAGTGAGCAGGATCCGGAAGATTGGTGGCAGGCAACTGCGGAAGGTTTACGGGAGCTGACTGAAGGGATTGAACCGGCTGATATAAAAGCGATTGGTGTCAGCGGTCAGATGCATGGTTTGGTTGTAGTGGATAAAAAGGGTGATGTCTTAACACCAGCGATCCTTTGGAACGATCAGCGGACGGACGAGGAATGTGAGTATTTAAACGAGGTGATCGGGCGCGATCTTTTAACAAAGTATACTGGAAACATGGCTCTGACGGGCTTTACGGCGCCGAAAATCCTTTGGCTGAAGAAACACAAACCTGAAGTTGCCGAAAGAGCGCAGTTTTTTATGCTTCCTAAGGATTATATCGGTTATAAATTAACAGGAGCCTGTTTTACAGATGTTTCGGATGCATCTGGAACCCTCTACTTCAATGTGAAAGAACGTACCTGGTCAAAAGAAATGCTTGATGTTCTAGGGATTAGCGAGAGCATGCTTCCAACCGTGCATGAGTCATACGAGATTGCCGGTACGGTAAATGAACAGGCTGCTGTTGAAACAGGGTTGCCTACGGGTGTGAAAGTGGCGGCAGGAGCGGGAGACAATGCTGCAGGCGCTGTGGGGAGCGCGATTATCGATGAAGGCACAACCCTCGTATCGCTCGGGACATCAGGTGTCGTTTTCTCACCGCAAGAACACTATGCGGTGGATAAGGGCAATCGCCTCCACTCATTTTGTGATGCGAGCGGGAAGTGGCATATCATGGGCGTCATGTTATCGGCTGCCGCCTCATTGAAATGGTGGGTGGAAGACGTCCAGCATGGTAATTTTGATGCGCTGCTGGCCGAAGCGGAAGGTGCCCCAGCAGGAAGCAAAGGGCTGTATTTTCTGCCATATCTTTCTGGTGAGCGCACACCCCATAACGATCCTAATGCTAGGGGGACGTTTGCAGGACTAAGTCCATTACACACAAGGGCTGACATGACGAGAGCTGTATTAGAAGGGGTCATATTTGCATTATTTGAGTCGGTTGACATATTGAAACAATTACACATCCCTTTCAGCCAAGTGAAGGTGATCGGCGGCGGGACGAAAAGCCCATTATGGATGCAAATCCTGGCCGATCTATTTAATGTTCGGGTGATAACAGCGCACGATCCAGGCGGTCCGGCGATTGGTGCAGCGATTCTGGCTGCGGTTGGGGACGGGGCTTATCAATCTGTGCAAGAAGCATGCGGGACGATGGACTCAACCGACGTTATATATGAACCGAAGGAAAGCAACCATGCCATCTATTCACGCATGTATCCTTTATTTCAGAAACTGTATGTGTCTTTAAAAGATGTCTTTAATGAGATGCAAGCCATAGAAGGAAAGAGTGAAGAGCGATGAAAGCTTACTTTGACGAGGCCGTGAACCGGTTTCATACAAATTCAGCGAAGTGGGATGGCATGGCATTGGAATATGGACAAGATGTCATTCCTTTATCCGTCGCCGACATGGATTTACGTGCGCCGCAGAACTTGATTGATAAGTTGGCAAACATGGCGTGTCATGGTGTTTATGGTTATACAGAACTTTACCAACCTTATTATGATGCCGTTCAACATTGGTTTGGGCGAAAATACAATTGGCCTATTGAAACAGAATGGATTGTCTTTTGCCCGCGGATTGTACAAGCTGTTTCATTAATTATTCAAAATTTTACTGATAAGGGAGATAACGTGCTGACGTTTACGCCATCCTATATGCCGATTACCAATGCAGTGACAGTAAATCATCGAACACTTGTAGAAAGCCCTCTTATCTATAAAAATTATCACTATGAGATCGATTTTGAAGATATAGAAGAAAAAATGAAAGAGGGGGTAAAACTACTGTTGCTTTGCTCTCCTCATAATCCGACCGGAAGGGTTTGGACAAGGGAGGAGTTGATGCGGCTTGGTGAACTATGTGTCCGGTATAACGTTCTAATAGTTTCTGATGATATTCATGCTGACTTTATCCATGAGGGGCATCACCATACATTTATCGCTGAATTATCACATCAGATTGCCGATCAGACGATTATTTGCACATCACCGGCTAAAACATTTAATTTAGCCAGCTTAGAAATTGCTAATATCATTATTCCCAATCAGCGTTATCGTCAACATTTTAAAGAAACGCTAATTCAAGCGGGGATTCATAATCCTACATTCTTCGCGGTTCCGGCCTTGGAAGCAGCTTATACTGCGTGTGATGAGTGGCTTGAAAATGTAAGGGATTACATCGGGGGAAATATTGCATTTGCAATGTCATTTTTCAAAGAACAGTTGCCCGGCCTTAACATCATTGAGCCTGAAGGCACCTATTTATTGTGGATAGACTGCAGGAATTGGAGCTTTAATGAAAGCGATCTAAAACATTTTATTTTAGAAGAGGCCAAGGTCAATGTGAGCTTTGGCAGTTCATTTGGCAAAGCATATGAAGGATTTATCCGCGTGAATGTCGCGACATCGCGTGTTCTATTAAAAGAGGGATTGCGGCGCATCGCACACGTGTATCATGTCGATAAAATAAAATGAGGAGGGGCATCATCATGTCAACCCAGAAAACAGTCAAGCAGCCAACAATGTTTTTAGCAATATTACCGATCATCACGATGGTGATATTATTATGCTTAGGTTATGTGTTTTTTGAATTACCCCCTGAACCATTAATTATTTTTTCTGCCGTTGTTGCTGGAATTATAGCGATCTATCTAGGATACTCTTATCAAGATATTTTGGAATCCGTCTCGCAAAAAATAGCAAAAACGATGCCTGCAATCCTCATTCTTATCATGGTAGGGTTTATGATTGGTGCCTGGATGGTTGGCGGGACGATCCCAATGATGATTTATTATGGCTTGAAAATCATTAATCCGCAATTTTTATTAATAACAGCCTTTCTGGTAACATCTGTTGTTTCACTTTGCACAGGGACCTCGTGGGGGTCAGCAGGTACAATTGGTGTGGCATTTATGGGAGTAGCTGCTGGAATGGATGCTAACTTGGCGGCTGTTGCCGGGGCGGTTATTGCCGGAGCCTATTTCGGTGATAAATTGTCGCCGTTATCCGATACCACGAATATTGCAGCCTTATCCACTGGAGTCAACTTGTATGAACATATCGCCCATTTGCTTTATACGACATTTCCATCTTTTCTTGTAGCAGGAACCGTATTTTTTATCACCGGATTAAGTGGCACGAACAATGGGGCAGCCATACCGGAAAAGGTCGTAACCATTATGGGGACATTGGACGCCATTTTTAATTGGAACCTGCTCCTTGTTGTTCCTATTATTATTGTACTGTTGGGGTCAATTTTGAAGAAACCGACGATTCCCGTCATGATGGTTTCCTCCTTGTTCGCGATGGCTAACGGCTTAATATTCGAGGGCTTTACCTTACACGATGTCATTGCTTCAGTGGTAAATGGCTTTAATTTATCTATGGTTCATATCCCGGGATTTGACGCTTCCAAAGTGATTGAGGATATTCCAACATTATTAAACCGCGGCGGCATGAATTCCATGATGGGAACATTATTAATTTGTTTTTGCGCCATCACGTTTGCTGGAACGATTTCCGTGACAAAATCACTGGATTTGATCATTAATAAAATGCTGGAATTTGTCCATTCAACAGGGAGCCTTATCGTCACAACGATCATTACTGGACTAACAATGATCGGCGTAACAAGCAATGGTCAAATTTCTATCCTAATGCCAGGTGAAATGTTGCGGGCAGCTTATATCAAAAGGGGATTACACCCGAAAAATCTAGGGCGTACCATTGAAGATTCAGCATCCATTATAGAGCCGATCTTGCCTTGGACCGCAGCCGGCGCCTACATGGCTGGAACACTCGGCGTCGCGACGTTAGACTATCTGCCATGGGCCGTCTTATGCTGGACCGGGATTATCTTTGCCACCATCTGGGGCTTCACAGGGTTTGGGATTGCTAAACTAAATCATGACGAACAAGCCCAGATGATAATAGAGATAGAAAGTGAGAAGGCAAGGGCGGAGGAAAGTGCGTGAACATATTTAACTATGCAAAAAAGCCAATTATCTTAAGCTAGGATAATTGGCTTTTTAAAATTAAGTGCTTTGGTTGGAGAATTCTTAATTGGAGTTTTTGACTATTGTATTTTACTGACTAAATAATCTTCTTTAATTTATTTGACTTCGACTTATTCTTATATAACGGTATGGGGAAATCTACTTTGCTAGAAGGTATTGCCATTAAGTTTGGCTTCAACCCTAAGGGAGGTAGCCTGAACTTTAACTTTTCAAATTATGATTCCCATTCCATTTTAGAGAAATATTTACGTTTGTCTAAAAAAGGCTTATTCCAGCAACCTCTCTAAGCGAGGTATAAATGGATTGTTCCAAAAGGTATTTGGTTTGTCTTTTAAGGAGCGTTGTATCAAATGACAAAAAGCAGCCCTCAGGTTATTACCTGAGGGCTTGGTGTTATGAAGTCAAAAAATTATCGTGTTGTTTTAACATACTACCGCTCCGTTTTTTTCTGGTCATTTTTGATTCAAGACGATTCGGAATTATCAATTAACCCATTGACAGCGTTTTCACATCCTAATATAATAGCAATATAAAATGAAAAACGGAATTATAAATCCGATTATCGGAATGTGTGGTGAATTCGTGATGCTTAACCTAAGTGAAGAAGAAAAAACGCTGATGCGTTCTCCGGAGGTTGTCATGAACCCCAAGCAATTAGGCAGTTTCCGTCAAACAAGAATAAGCTTTTCCCGCAGCCTCCTGCGAAAAATGATGAGAGAACAATGGGTGATCAAAAATAGCGCCAAACAGCTGGATGATAACGGGTATGGCCATTTTATTTATGAGATTGATACAAAACAAGGCCTGCTGACTTTCATTGCCTTTTCGGATGAAATCGATGAGGCGGAGCGGAATGATCGGGTTATTTCAGAAAAATGGGATATAACATTTGCATTAATCGAAGGGAGGATGACCCATCAAAAGTATAACCATCTAAAATCGGAGCTGCCAAAGCAAGAATTTGGCCGCGGAACTGAACA
Source organism: Scopulibacillus darangshiensis (assembly GCF_004341035.1). Lineage (GTDB taxonomy): Bacteria > Bacillota > Bacilli > Bacillales > Sporolactobacillaceae > Scopulibacillus > Scopulibacillus darangshiensis. The sequence goes on along the minus strand of NZ_SLXK01000017.1, from coordinate 49,472 downwards.
AGATATCGTTTGGTCGCGGGCTAATAAGAGTACGAGAATGTTTAATTATATTGTGAACGCTTTATCTGCAGGTGAGCAGCCGGATCCAAAAGAATTGGCAAAGGTGGGTTATATCCTAAGAACAACAGCTTTTTACGGAAACGGGAAATTTGGTGTCGCATCTTATAAGAAATTAAACAAAACCCATCCATTATATGGTGCTTTTAGAGCGCAAATGTTGGCAGCGTATCTGTTGAGGCATTTTAGTTTTGAATTGGTCGAACACATTGCTGCAGCCGCGAGCGGTCATGCCGTCTCCTTGGAACCTGAAATAAAAAGGTATCTCGGGATCGGTAATGCAACCGGGCTCGGGATGGTGCCATTTTTAATCAAGCACCCAAAATTGGTTAACCGTTGGCTGCTCCTAAGGGAACTCGCATTGGCCCGAGCAAAAAATAATTGGATGACAGAAGGAGATGTCAACCAGCTTCAACATTTCTTGAACGCGGCCATTGATTATTTGAAGGAGTATCCGGCGATCGATACAGCTTTATTTGCTGAACCGCTTGGGGTTGCTGGTGAACTGGCATTTATAAAACAAGAATTATCAAGGATGTATGAACATCATAAAGGCGGAATCAAATGGCATATGTTTACGAGCTTAGTAGAGCCGAGGATAGACAGTGAAAGTCAAGAATTCCTGAACACACTATTAATCGAACTTTTCCCTGAACAAGTTGATTGCTTAGGAGAAGAGACAACAGTTGATGAATCATATGAGCTGGAACCCGGCATGACGGTTCAAAGATTAATGACAATCATTCAGAGTCAGTATTCTTGGGTATTTCAGTTTGATTTTACTAAAAAAGAAGAAAAATATTATTTCTGGTACCGTTCAGCAGAGAAAGAGGAGCCGAGAATCGGGATCAGAGGGAGTGATCCGGGCGAGGCATATGAAATGGAGATGAATATAGCCGAGGATATACAAAACCTTTACGATACCCTTATTCATTATCCGGATACACAGAATTATGTAAGTCTGTTCCTGCTAAAATATCCGAGATTCAGAAACACGGTCAGAAGAATACAATCGCTGGAAGGATTAGAATTCGCGGAAATAAGGGGCAATCTTCAGAATAAAGGAATGCTGCCGATTCAATTAATGAGATGCAAACTATCTTTATTTGGTGCTGACCGGTTTGATCCCAAATCCAATAAATGGGTGCGGATTACCCTTTATCAGGGGGCGCCGCTCATTTCAGATTTAACAGAAACATGTGATGATCATTGGGCCTTTCCACTGATACCTCAAATAAAAAAGGGTGAAGCAAATGGTGTATGACATGAGCGTTGTTGACGGGCTATTACTAAGCAATTGGGATGATACATTGATTGAGAAATTAAAAAAAGGCAACATATCTTGTGTGCATGCTTGCTGCGGCCTGTGGGAGAATGCCCGGGAGACGCTGAGCAATATCGGAAAATGGCAGCGGTTTTTTAATGAACACCATGAATCCCTGATGCAGGTTACCTCGGGCTATGACCTGTATAAGGCTAAGAAAGAAGGAAAGATCGGTGTTATTTTAGGCACTCAAAATACGTCTCCGTTGGAGGATGAACTGACATTAGTTGAAGTCTTTAATAACTTGGGGATTAAAATTATGCAGTTGACATACAACAACCAAAACCTTATAGGAAGCAGCTGTTATGAAGCTTTTGATAATGGATTATCGCGGTACGGCAAATTGGTTGTGGAAGAAATGAACCGGGTTGGGATGATCGTTGATTTGTCGCATGTCGGTGAAAAGACATCAATGGATGCCATCGAAACATCGAGCCGGCCGGTCGCCATCACTCACGCAAATCCAAATTGGTTCTATTCGACAAAACGAAATAAATCACGGGAGCTCTTACAGAAATTAAGGGATAATGGCGGTGTTTTGGGATTATGCATTTATCCTCATCTTATGAATGGTGCTGAAACAACACTGGACGAATTCTGTGATATGGCCGCGGCGACAATGGAGTTTATGGGCGGCAGCCAAGTGGCATTAGGAACGGATTTAACGTTTAACATGTCAAATGATTTTCTTCAGTGGATGCGAATGGGGCGCTGGACACATCAGGTCGATTATGGTGCGGGGTCGGCGGAAAACCCAGGGTGGCCAAAGTGGCCGGGGTGGTTTCAAGACCCTTCAGACTTTCCGGCAATCAGCGAAGCTTTGTTAAAGCGCGGCTTGTCGGAAGAGGATGTCAGCAACTTTCTTGGACGAAATTGGGAAAGGTTTTTTACGATAGGATTCCAGCAGAAAAAGGAGATGCACAAAAATGAGGGTGTCCTTTCCGGAAACGCTTGACCTTTGTGAAAAAATACTTGAGGGCAGAAAGCTAGGCGGGAATACGAAAGACAGGGCTGCTGCTTGTACTTGGGCCGAATTTTGCGGTCTAGATGGCTTATCGGTTCTTTCAAGTGACTTGCCAACTATAGAAGATGAGGACCTACCCAATATTAAAAGGTGTGAAGACAAAGAATGCATCGTTTTGAATGCGAACCATTGCAGTTCTGTGATTTATGTCACTGTTATGTCGGATTTCGCGCAAATCGCTTTAAAAGAGAAAAAGACGTTATTTGTGAAGGGGCGCGCATCACATCTGCTTTTACATTCCTTAAGGCTGTTGGGCCTAAAAGGAAAATCATGCTGTATGGGTTACCGGATGGACAAAACTTTAGTCATTGGCGTCATCCGCAGCGGGGAGGCAGTTCCCTCAATATATAAGCTGTCTTTAAATGAAGGCTTCTGTACGGCAGCACTTGATTATTTAGGCATAAAAAATTTGGAGAAGCCGATCTTTTTAAAGCAAATCAAAAAATGTGATGAATTTACCGATTTTATTGAACCATACAGCTATGAAGTTATAAAAGCTGAGTTTTTAAAGCAGCAAATGGAGAATTCTCTAAAAAACGGGAAAGCCATCAATGATGATCTTTGGCAGCGATTGAAAGCTTACGCATCCGTTGTTTTGATTGAAAGTTCTGACCAGTCAAGGCTGCAAGGAGCCGGTGAAGGCAACTAAACATTTAGAAGGAGGAGAATCATGATTACAAAGATAGAAACCCCCGAAATCAAAAATTTTATTAACGGTGAATGGAGAGACACAGAAGGGACAGAGATGATTAAAAATCTTAATCCGGCAAATCAGGATGTCATTTCTATTCACTATAACGGTACAAAAGAAGACGTCGAGGAAGCAATTCAAGCGGCAGACCATGCCTTTTCAAGCTGGCGGCAATTGACCGCTCCGCAAAGATCGGAGTATTTAATTCAAATCGCCGAGAAAATTAGGGAACGAAACGATGAATTGGCAAAGGTGATTGTCAATGAAATGGGAAAAACGTATCCGGAGGCATTAGGCGAAGTGAACTATGCAGCTGGTATTATCGACTTTTTTGCAGCGGAAGGCAGACGGCTGACTGATAAAATTATTCCTGCTGATCTTCCGAATGTTAAAATCGAAACAAGAAGAGAACCATTAGGCGCTTGTCTGATTATCACACCGTGGAATTTTCCGCTTTCAATCCCAGCATGGAAAATAGCCCCTGCCTTGGTAACAGGTAATACGGTGGTGTTAAAAACATCTTCTGAAACGCCGTTGACAGCTAACAAATTTATGGAGATTTTAAAAGATGTGAATTTGCCGGAAGGGGTTGTCAATCATGTCCTATGTTCAGGGAGAATAATCAATGATTTTACAAACCACGAAAAAATTAAGGCCGTCACATTCACAGGGTCAAATGCTATTGGTGAGCGGATCTATCAAAATGCCAGTCAAAAAATGAAACGCGTTCAACTAGAGATGGGCGGGAAAAACCCATTGATCGTTATGGATGATGCGGATGTTGATGAGGCTGCAACACTTGCGATCAAAGGCGCTTTTGGACAAACAGGCCAAGCATGCACGGCGACAGGCAAAGTTATTGTCCATAAGGGGATCTATGAATCTTTTAAAAACAAAATCCTTGATCAAGCAAAACAAATCAAATTAGGATATGGACTTGATGAAGGAATTACTATGGGACCGCAAGTCAGTAAGAATGAACAGTCATCCACCCTAGAACTTATTCAATCCGCTATCGACGAAGGCGCCGATTTGCTGTGGGGCGGGAAAGTGCCTGAAGATCGGGGTCTGCAAAAGGGATTTTTCGTTGAACCTGCAATCCTTACTAATGTGACAAACAGCATGAGGATTGGTCAAGAGGAGGTCTTCGGTCCTGTTATTAATATCATTCTAGTCGATTCTCTAGATGAAGCGATTGATGCCGCAAATGATACCGTATACGGTCTATCCGCGGCGATTTGTACAAAGAGCATAAGTGCTATGAATCGTGCTTTAGATGAAATCGAAGCAGGTCTTGTTAAAGTAAATATGCCGACACCAGGCACCTTCTACCAAGCGCCATTTGGCGGGTACAAAAGTTCGAGCACCGAAACTTATAAGGAACTTGGAACGGAAGGAACAGATTTCTTTACCAAAATGAAGACGAGGTATATCAAAATTTAAGTAAAAGAAATGTGGGGATAAAATGAACACAACAACGTCCGAAACTTCTGCAACCGTATTTAAGGCAATCAAAATCCTTAATTTCCTAAGTGAGGCGAGTGGGCCTCAGTCTGTCATCACTATTAGCAAACAATTAAATCTATCGAATGCCGTTGTCCACAGAAACCTGACAACATTAAAAATTGAGGGTCTTGTCTTCCAAGACCCCCAAAGTAAACTCTATTCACTTGGTATGAAAATACTAGAGTATGCCAACCGGATTTTAACGGACTTGCCATTTGCAGCTGTTATTGAACCCTGGCTTTTAAAGTTAAGAAATCTAACCGGAGAAACTGTTGGATTCTACGTTCAAGAGGGAAATACGAGGGTTTGCGCTTTAGAATACGTCAGCCGGCAAGAAATCAAACGGGCGGTTGGGGTCGGCAAACGGCTTCCGCTGCATATAGGAGCAAGCGGACGGGCAATTCTTGCTTTTCAGGACGAAGATATCCAACATAAAATTTTGATCGGACTAGACTCTGAACAAAAAAAAGAAGTAATAAAAAAATTGGCGATCACAAAGGACAATGGTTATGCGATGAATGAGGAAGAAATTACGCCGGAAGTGGGGGCGCTTTCCGCACCGGTCTACGGCTCAAACAATAACATTATTGGGGCGCTTTCGATTTCCGGTCCAATGTTCAGGTGGAATAAGAAAAGCATGCAAACTTTTATCCCGGCCTTGCTAAATGCCACTGATGAAATAAAAAAAACGCTAGAATCCTAATGTTTTAGGGGTGAATCTTATGAAGGGTAAAACAGGAATAAAAACTGTTGATTGGCCGACATTTTTGATTAGCGGTGGATTTTTGCTCCTTTTTTTAATCTTGGCGCTTACTAATATTCAATTTGTGTCTCGTTTGGTAAATAGCGCTTTTAGCTTCTCCGTAAACTACTTTGGCGCCTTTTGGCAAGTGTTAATGCTGCTTATTTTCTTTATTGCCCTTTTTATCGCATTTTCAAAATATGGAAATATTCGACTTGGCAACAAAAATAAACCGGAAATGAGCACATTTAAATGGCTGTCAATTATTTTGTGTACACTTCTTGCTGGGGGAGGCGTTTTTTGGGCGGCAGCTGAGCCAATGTATCATTTCGTGCATGTTCCGCCAATGTTCAGTTCCGTAAAGTCCGGGACGGTTCATGCCATTGCTCCAGCTTTGACTGAAAGCTTTCTCCATTGGGGGTTTTTGGCTTGGGCAGTCCTTGGCACGTTAAGCAGCATTGTTTTGATGTATAGTCATTATCATAAAAACCAGCCTTTAAAACCAAGAACCCTTCTATACCCTTTCTTTGGGGAAAGCATTCAAAAGAATTGGCTTGGTACCCTCGTTGATGCCGTATCCGTCATTGCTGTTGCAGCAGGAACGATCGGTCCGATTGGTTTTCTCGGACTTCAGGTCGCATACGGCATGAACGCCCTGTTTGGCATACCCGATAATTTTGCAACACAAGCTGTTATTATCATTGGCGTTGTCTTAGTCTCTTGTATATCAGCAGTAACTGGGATTAACAAAGGGATTCAATTATTAAGCAGGCTGAATGTAGTATTGACCGTTGTGCTTTTGGCAGCCGTGTTGCTGCTGGGACCAGGGAAATTTATTATTAATTCCTTTGTTGCTTCGTTTGGTACGTACCTTCAGGACTTCATGATGGTCAGCACATATCGCGGTGATAATCAATGGCTTGGGTTATGGACTGTCTTCTTTTGGGGCTGGTTTATGGGCTATGGCCCCATGATGGCGGTATTTATAAGCAGAATCAGCCGGGGGCGAACCATTCGGGAGATTGTCTTAGCGGTAGCTATAATTGCTCCGATATTAACAAACTTTTGGTTTACGGTTGTTGGCGGCTCAGGGATCTTTTACGAATTAAAAAATCCCGGCTCTATTTCTCAGCCTTTAACACATGGTGGCATGCCTGCCGCAATGATAGCCATTACAAATCAACTCCCATTGCCTTTGATCATGGGATTCGGCTTTTTATTAGTTACCATTCTTTTTGTGGCAACAACCACCGATTCAATGGCGTTTACCATTTCGATGGCAGTTACCGGCCTTTCCGAACCGCAAGCCATTTTAAAAGCTTTTTGGGCTCTGATTATGGGAGCCATTGCCCTCGTTCTCATTGTCATAGGTGATGGAGGTGTCAATGCACTGCAATCATTTATTGTTGTAACCGCTGTCCCGGTTTCCCTGCTATTATTGACAACATTGTGGTCAGCCCCAAAGGTTGTCAAAGAGATCGGCCAATTGCAGAAAAAACAGTCTGACTATTCTGATATAATCCCTTCATCGAAGACATTTGAAAGTTATACGGACTAAATTTTGTAAGGGCGGAAACAAGACCACCCTCAGAAAAGACCGGGGGTGGTTGCTTTGTGGCTTTAATAAGTCCCATTATACATACAGGGACAACCTGGTTACGATTAAAAGAAAGCAGAACTTTTAAATGAAAAGAGGCTGGGACAAAACTAAAAGAGTTTATTCATTTGCCGAACATTAAAATTTGAAAAGTATAATTGCAAATGCGAAGCGTAGTCAAAATACGAAAGACTCCTACGGGAACAGCACGTGTCCGAAGACCCCGCAAGAAAGCGGTTTTTGCTTTCTGAGGAGGCTGAGGCCGTGCCCGTGGAAAGCGAAGTATTTTGACGGAGCGCTTCATTGTTTTTGTATGTATAAATAAAAATCCGAACTATTCAGATAGGAGTCTGAATGAGTTCGGATTTTTCTATTAGTAAAAAACTTCTGTCCCAGCCACGAGATTAGTCGCGCTAGCGACACTTTGGATAATTGGGAAAACTCAAGCGTTGCTTTTTACCTTTGATGATGCTGTGCTTGTCACAAGGCTTACTACAATCATGACGACAAAATTGATGAATAACGCGATCATCCCGACGTTCAAATCTTTAATCACTTGCGGCAGGGATGGGAACAACGTGCCAATTGTAGACTGGGTAATTGTAATGTATGCCACTGTTCCGACACCTGCGATGATACCGGCAAAGGCACCTTGTTTTGTGACGACATTATTTTTGAATAAACTAAGCAAAAGTGCTGGAAACAGCTGCGTGACAAGACTATAACCCATTAATAGAAGTGTTACAATCGTGTCTCCGCCTTTAAAGGTAAAATAGACGGATACTAATGCAATAACCGGTACCAACAGTTTAGCCAATTTCGACACTTGCTGATCTGTTGCCCTCGGTACAAACACCTGATAAACGTTTCTTGCAAACAGTGTGGAAGCTGACATTAAGATCATGGACCCTGGAACAATTGCGGTCAGCAATCCGGCTGCACCTATTACGCCGACAACCCATGGATCAAACGTTTTAAGAGACAATCTTAGCAGCGCCAAGTCAGATTCCGGACCTTTCAATCCAGGGACTTTCAAAATAGCTGCAAATCCAACGAAGAAGACAAACAGCAGTACAAGCTGGTATAAAGGCATAACAATGGCATTCTTACGAAATACTTTTGCGTTTTGCGCCGAATACATCGAAGCGAACGTATGTGGCCACATGTAGAATCCGAGCGCTGTTAATAATACGGTTGAGCTGAACCATGAAACACTTTGGCCAGTTTTTGGAAGTGCGGCAAAACCAGGTTTTGCAGCTTCGATTTGTGTAAACATCTCATGGAAGCCGCCATAGTAGTGTATTGGCAAATAAATTCCTAAGAAGAGCACAACACCCAAAATGACCGTGTCTTTTAATACAGCAGTCCATGCTGAACCGTGAATACCTGAGATCATGACATACACAGTTATCGAAATAACCGCGATCCAAATGGCTGCTGATTGCGGGATTGTTCCATATGAAGCTTCGGATACAATCAGTCCCAAGCCTTTTAACTGTAGAACAAGATATGGAATAAGGGCAACAATACCGACTAATGATACAAGAACACCGAGAATGGGGCTATCGTATTTAGTAACAAAAAAGTCCGATTGAGACATAAGTTTGTGCTCTTTCGAATATTTCCAGATGGCAGGCAATAACCAATAAGACATAATATAAGCTAAACATCCGTAGCCAATAATATAAAACGTCGGGCCTCCTTTTCCGTAAGCCCAGCCGCTTCCCCCAAGGAACGTAAAGGTTGTATAAATTTCCCCAGCCATTAACAAAAAGACAAAGATCGTACCGAATCCTCGGCCTCCAACCGTCCATTGCTCAAGGTCCATATCTTTTCCTTTTTGAGCCAGAATACCAAGAACAATACAAATCAGCAAGACACCAAAAATAATTATGAGAGATGCGTTCATTCTGTGTCACCATCCTTGTTTGTCGGGTCCAAACGGTACACGATAGCCATTATTACGGAGGTCAAAAGAACCCACATGACAATATAAGCAAGGATAAACGGCATGCCAAAAATGATTGGCGTGACTTTATTAGCAAATTGGATCCCAAATAATATCCCGATAAAAGGCAAGGCTGCCAGTATATAAATTAGCTTCATTTTACCCACCTCGCATATTTAAAAATTTTAACGCAGCATGAACAAACATTTTTACGCCTTTTTCAAGTGCATCCTCATCAATATCAAACTTAGGATGATGATGTGGATATATCAATCCTTTTTCAGCATTCCCTGCTCCTACAAAGAAGAAGCAGCTTGGTGCCTTTTGCTGGAATGCAGAGAAGTCTTCACCGCCCATATTCGGCTTCATCAATTCGAGCGCACCCTCACCGAATAATTCAATAACTGTTTCCTCAATGATTTTAGTTGACGTTTCTTCGTTAATAACCGGTCGATAACCGAACTCATATTTCAGCTCATAATCAGCTCCGTGTGCCTCTGTAATGCCTTTAGCGATTCTTTCAATTAATTTTGGAGCATTTTCCCGAACGGAAGCATCGAAGCTGCGAACCGTACCGCCGATCTCGACAGTACCCGGAATAACATTATGGGTTGTGCCCCCAATAAATTGCGTGACGGACACGACAAGCTGTTCAAGCGGATCCGTATTTCGGGAAACGATGTGCTGCAAGTTCGTGATAATTTGGGCACCGATTGCGATGCTGTCAATGGTTTGGTGCGGCAGGGCGGCATGCCCTCCTTTTCCGTTAACCGTTAACCAGAACGTATCCGGAGAAGCCATCATGGGGCCGTACACAACACCGATTTTTCCAAATTCGAGTGGTGACCAAAGATGTGCGCCAATAACGATATCCACCTCATCCATCACACCTGCTTGGACCATTTCCTCGCCGCCGCCCGGAAACAGCTCTTCTGCATGCTGAAATAAAAAGCGAATTTCGCCTTGAATGTCGTCCTTTAAGCGAGATAAAATCTTTGCCGTTCCCAATAAAACCGCCGTATGACCATCATGGCCGCAAGCATGCATCACACCAGGCTTTTTTGATATATATTCCGCGCCGTTTTCTTCTTGAATCGGAAGGGCGTCTATATCTGCGCGAATCGCCAAGGTTTTTCCAGGCTTTGGACCAATTAAACGCGCCATGACGCTTGTCTTCGTCGGACGGGATAATTCCAGGCCGCCAAACGATTGTAGGGTTTCATAAACGAATTGAGCCGTTTGTTCTTCATGGAAGGAAAGTTCGGGATGTTGATGTAAATGCCTGCGCCACTTCAGTACGTCTGCTTTTACACTCTCAATCCACTCATCTAGTGAAATAGAAATCATCTTTATAACTCACTCCTAATAAAGGTCTATTTTAGGTTATGACCTAAATTATAAATTAATTTTGTTATTTTGCAAAGTACTAATTTTCTGGAAATTGGGCGGCTGCTGCTAATGGAAAAGGGAATCAAGAAATTGAAAAGGACCTTTCCGTTAAAATCCTGTTTGGGCAACATGTTAACGTAAAAGGTCTTTTGCTCTTTTTAAAAATTGATGGCGCTTTTAAAGTTGAATACGGTATATTTTTCTCGGTCTTCCTCTTGGTGATAAGGTCTCCTCTCCGCTTAGAACCGCAAGCCCCTTTTCCTCTAGTTTTGTTAGGATTCTTCTCGCACTGCGCGGCAATATTTGCATATATTGGGCTAATTCGTGCGCGTTGATTTCATTTCTCCCCAATTTTTTTACAATAGAATCAAGCTTGGTTAACGTTGGGATACTTAAAGACGTTTTTTCACTAATTTCTTGTAATCGTTGCGAATGAAGGCCAAATTCAATCTGTTCTTGTTTCCCAAGCGGGCCTCTTACGGTTTTATCATCAAACATAACCATCCAGATTCCTTTTTTCTGTTCACGTGCATGGAGCAGGGCGTTCCCGGCATGTATTTCCGCTTCGTAAGCCGTTTTGCCGATTCCTATTCCGCAAGTCACCTTTTTATTGATCGGGCCCTCCAGGTCTTCGAGGTTCGGGATCGTTGTGAAATGATTGGTCAAATCCTGCAAAACGCCCCTTGTTGTGTAAATAACATATCTCCCTGGTCCGGCATGTTTTAGGGATCCTTCAATTTCTTTGGTATATCGATATAATTTATCCCATATTTTCATTTCGGCGTTATGCAGATCATCTGTTGAGAAACTGCCTTTTGATAGATTGCTGTAAGGGTCTAGCTCGAGCATTTGGACAGCTATTTGGGATTTCCGGACGAGTTGCATTTCCTCGGTCTTTTCCATCATACTTACGACGGATTCAATCGTCGAAGAAGCGGGAAGGACCCGGTAAACGGGCACACCGATTTTTTCTAATTCAAGCTGGGCTGACCGCAAACATGTGACGGCAGCCTTCGTTTTCCCTTGCTTAAACAATTCTTCATGATAGGAAGCGAGTTCCGTTGCATCGATTGGCCCTTTATAAGATTTTAGGTAAAATGACTCAACGTTAAGCCCTGTTTCTGTAAACAAGCGCTTCAATTCGTCAGGATGAAACGTGTCGAAACTTAAATTTTCAATCGGTATCCGCTTTTTATAAGCAATTTGCAGCAAAGTTTTATATAAACTCGCCCCTATATGAGGAATATAAAATAACGGCTTATCAGTTTCCATGCTGTTTTTTGTAATGGCATACGGTACTTGACCGGAAAAAAGCCACATATCCACTTTATCATTATGTTGCCTGACTAAGTCCATCACATCATCTTCCATCCAATATACGATGGGAACGCATTCGAAATTTTGATACGATGCCATGACGGAAAGTATGATGTTCATAGAATCATCTGCAGCTAGAATACCTACTTTTACATTCATACGAGTCACCTTCAGAATTTATTCAATGGTGTCGAACGACCATAAAAACATTATATCAATAAAACCCAAAAGTTATATTAATATTCTAAAATTAACATACCAAAGATTTGTTTTAATTTTTTTCTAAGGACCAAATTAAAAGACAGGAGAATGGTATTATGCATATGCTATATAAAGGAATGATACATGCGGAGGGATTTTATGTTAAATGTTGCATTTGGTGCAGTTAATTCAAAAAATATGACAACGACTTGTTCTATAGTCTTTGGTGAAAACAATCAAGTGGGATGGTCCGCCCATGGGAAATTCAATTACGCAAACGGGTGGCTTTATGGCGTAAGTTTAAATACTGGGGTTTTTAACAACATGATAGATAACGATGTTATTGATACACCAATTCAGGATGATGATGGTGTACCTAGCAGTCAAACTCAGGGTTTGTAAAGGAGCCCGGCGAAACCGACGCGAAATCCCCGGGGACGCCGCAGTCATTGGTCTAAAGGACGCAGAACCCCGTCCGAAGACGCAGAACCCCGTCCAAAGACGCAATGTCTGGCGAGATCGACGCAGAAATCCTTGAGGAGGACGCAGTTATCGCTCATAAGGACGCAGAACCCCGTCCGAAGACGCAATGTCTGGCGAGATCGACGCAGAAATCCCCGAGGAGGACGCAGTTATCGCTCATAAGGACGCAGAACCCCGTCCGAAGACGCAATGTCTGGCGAAACCGACGCAGAAATACCCGAGGAGGACGCAGTTATCGCTCATAAGGACGCAGAACCCCGTCCGAAGACGCAATGTCTGGCGAAACCGACGCAGAAATCCCCGGGGAGGACGCAGTTATCGCTCATAAGGACGCAGAACCCCGTCTGAAGACGTAATGTCTGGCAAAACTGACGCGGAAATCCCCGGGGAGGACGCAGTTATTGGTCAAAAGGACGCAGAACCCCGTTCGAAGACGTAATGTCTGCCTGGAACTCCGCAAAACTATTTTTAAATAAACGCTTAATTAACGACCGGTTTTGCCCACCCCCCGCCCTCATCTCTAATCTATAAAAACCACCGATAAATCCTGTAGATCAACAACATAAATAAGATGTATCCAAAAAAAGAATAAGCATGATGCCAGGCGTGACTATGGGTAAAAAAACCCGATTGTTCCGAGGCGTGTTCGGTAACACTCACGAGTAACCCGAGAAAAAGGGTCAATACGATTGTTTGCAGTGTGCGAAGGTTTTTTGCGATTTCCAAGAAAATGACAATACAAATCGGCAATATAATTAAGGTAAAAGCAATATTGACTGTAAAAATATCGGGAAAGGGCCGCTTTGGAAAGGCATACATTTGTTTGCCGGCAAAGATGAGGTCGAGATACGTCCCGATTAATGCAGCAAAAAGAGCCGTTATAAGCACGGCGATTCGGTGGTTATTCCTCTTCCCGTAACGAGACGGCTTCTTTTGCCATAACCGTAAGTTCAATTTTTTCAAGTGTTCTGCAATATTCCCTGCAAACTTTTCCATCCACATCGACTTCCTTATGATTTAAATACTCAATAATATGATAATCCTCAAACCAGTCCCCGACTTCCGCTTCCTCATGAGGTATATTCTTCCACGCGTATCTCAGCTTCGGACTATACAGCCGGTTGGCACCTTTTCTCAATTTACAATTCTTAATTCGGCGTTTATAAAGGGCGCGGGGGGCGGATCCGTTGACATCGTTAAACAAATGGGGCCAATAATCTTTCCGGGACCCCGTATGCGGATGCTCACGAGTCCACTTTAAAACCCCCGGCAACATGTTTTGCCGTTGAAAGAGTAAAGCGTATAATCTTTTTCCTAATAAAATCCGTTCGTGAAGTGATGTAAAATGCCTGAGTGTATCGCCGACCAACTCCGTCTTTTGTCCTTTTTGATCTGTGCAGTATGGAAACAGAATATTGTTAAAGCGAAGGAAATCATAGAGTTTAAAGCCAACGGTTCCGGTCACAGTTTTTTTAAAATAAGCATTCTGGATCACTCTTTTTTCCAAATAACTTTGCTCATTGATTACAGTGGCAATCGCGAGGGTATAGCAGTCTCCTTTTTTCCAAAAATACCGCCACATCGTTTCCATAAAGGTAGAGATGTGGAAAGAAGGGAATAGATGGAACATGTCTGCTTTTGCTTTGACACTTAGGTCATAAATTAAAAACTGAGGAAACACATCCTGGAAAATTAACCAGTTTCCACGTTCCAAAAATGAAAAAAAAGCATTCTGGTCTTTTTCCGGAAGAAGCCTTGTCAACAGTTCACCTTTTAAATCTGTCATATTCCAGCCGCCGTTCCGCGATACCATATGTCCGAGAAGGGCCCAATGGATTTCAGGGTGCTGAAGGTAAAAATTATAATATGCCTGTGTCCGTGTGACATTATTTTTGTTATATTTTTCGGTTTGTTCCTTAATGACATGAATAAGCTGTTTTTCGTAACCCGATAACTGTGGTGAAGGGTTTTCCGGCGGTTTCTTTTTCATCTTTTTTTTTAATTCTTTTTTAACCCAAAGGTCCAGCAAAAATAACCTCATCCTTTCGATTTGCCCGGCCGGTCGCGTCTTTTTCTCCAAAGGAATGCATAGTCATATTGCCCAAAGAATATGAATACAAAGGTAAATTTCACTAGGGGAGGATTGGTAACATGAAGCATCGGGTAGATGCCGAAATCGACCGAATCGCCAATCAATTTATGAGTGACCAATTAGATGACGGATCATGGTCTTACCCCTTTGAGACCGGTATCTCAACAGATAGTTATATGATTATCTTATTGCGGACATTGGAAATAAATGATGAGGATTTCATAAAAGAGCTAGTAGCGGGTATTATTCATAACCAACAGCAAGATGGCTCATGGAAGTTGTATTATGATGAAAAGAAAGGCAATCTGACAGCAACGGCGGAAGCGTACTATGCTCTCCTCTATTCGGGTTATCAGGATCAGCATGCCGGAGCTATCGAGGCAGCCAAACGATTTATCTTGGCTAATGGAGGGATTAGGCAAGTTCATATGTTTACAAAAATCATGTTGGCTATGACTGGGCAATACGAGTGGCCGTATTTCCCCATCCCAATTGAGATGGTGCTTCTGCCGGATTCCTTTCCGATCAACCTTTTTGATCTTTCCGCGTACGGCAGAGCGAACATTGTTCCGGTTCTTATTCTCGCCGATTCCGGGTTCAGCAAAAAAACGGATCGATCGCCAGACCTGTCACACTTGTTTCAAAAACGGGAAGACCGTTTTTCGAGGGAACCCTTTTTTAGGGAAGATCAAGGAGATGTCCGCTCGCTTCTTAGCCTGATTCGTCGATCGATCCAGGCTCTTAAAGATCTTCCCGAAACCCTTCATCTGGCCGCATTGCATCGCGCCGAACAATATATGACCGACCGGGTCGAACCGGATGGCACCTTTAACAATTATTTTAGTTCGACTTTTCTCATGATTTTTGCCTTAATGGCAAGAGGTTATTTGAAAACAGATCCGTTGATCACCCATGCTGTGCAGGGATTAAAGGCGATGACATGCCGGATTGATGGAAACCTTCACTGTCAGTATACGACGGCCTCGGTTTGGAATACGACGTTAATCAGTTACGCTTTGCAAGAAGCCGGACTTCCCCATACATCGAACGCTGTCAAGAAGGCGAACCAATATATCCATTCCCGTCAACATGACAAATACGGCGATTGGGCCATTCATGCACCGAATCTGGCGCCTGGGTGCTGGGGCTTTGCGGATATGAATACGATTCATCCTGATATTGACGACACAACTGCCGCGCTAAGAGCGATTCGAACATTGGCCATTGAGCAGGACGAATATCGAAAGGCCTGGGACCGGGGAGTCGACTGGCTCGTTGCCATGCAAAACAGTGACGGAGGGTGGGCAGCATTCGAAAAAAACGTCAACAAGAAACTATTGAACTTGCTCCCGGTTGAAGGCGGAAAAGACCTGCTGATTGATCCGTCAACGGATGATTTAACGGGACGGACATTGGAGTTCTTCGGGAATGACACTAATTTGGACCACCAGGATCCCATGATCAAACGCGGGGTTCGATGGCTTTTGCGACACCAGCAAAAAAACGGTTCCTGGCTGGGCAGATGGGGCGTCTATATTTATGGAACATGGGCGGCCGTAACAGGATTGATTGCGGTTGGCATCCCTTCAGAACATCCTGCCATCAAAAAGGCTCTAACCTGGCTGTGCAGCATCCAGAATCCGGATGGGGGCTGGGGTGAATCCTGTACGAGTGATATCGAAAATCGTTATGTCCCACTGGGGGCAAGCACCCGCACACATACAGCATGGGCCCTTGATACACTCATCACCGCTGAAGCTGAAGCCACGCCCGAGATCGAACAAGGTGTCACATTTTTAGTGGATGGAAAGGAAGAAGAATGGACGACGTCTTATCCGAAAGGGAGGGGCATGGCAGGGGCCTTCTACCTCAATTATCACAGCTACGAGTACGTTTTTCCATTCCTCGCCTTAGCCCATTATAAAAATTTGGTCGGTGATGAATAGCATGAGTGACAAGTACTGTCTGAGCTGATACTTAGAAAGTAAGAACGGTTGGTGTTATAGCGGAAATTGGAACTTGAGTTTTGTATGGGTGATTGAAAATTGGCTTATCGTCTGGGCTATGCGATGATATAAAGAAATGAAAGGGGTGATAGGGGTATGTCACATAAGGGTGGGCCTGATAACGTTGATCTCCATGGGTTGGATCAAGAAAACGGCAAAAAGGACTTTTGGAGCAAAATAAAAAGTTACAAAAAACAAGCCAAACTTCAAGATGATGATTTGGGAAATCAGCAAAATGAGGAAATAGTAAAACAAGACTTTTGGAAAAAAATGAAAAGGTTTGCTGGCAAAGTGCCATTTACCAAAGATGCAGTGTCCATGTATTATTGTGCGGTTGATTCCAAAACGCCGCTTAAGGCAAAAGGCATTGCATTTGCGGCATTAGCCTATTTTATCCTTCCCACGGATGCCATACCCGACGCTATTTTGGGTGCGGGATTGACGGATGATGCCGCCATTATCATTGCTGCGCTTAAAGCGATCAGCAGCAACGTTACCGATCAGCATCAGGAAAAAGCCGAAGCCTTTTTTGACGCTGATGAATCAAAGGGCGAGGGTCATACAGATAAAGATGAATAAGAATGTGGACCGCCAGTCTATCATGCTGACGTGAGTGGAGGAAAGGTCGTTTGTAGGATGATGAAGACCCGAAATTGATAAATGAGCGGGAGAAACTGCCTTCATAAGAGGTATGAACGCCCGAAGTCGGTAAAAAATCGTATTTGAGGTCGTTCATAGCGGTGATGAAAGCCCGAAGTTGGTAAAAATCCGGTCTCGAGGTCGTTCATAAGGTCGATGAAAGCCCAAAGCCGGTAAAAAATCGTGTTTGAGGTCGTTCATAGGTGAGATGAAAGCCCGAAGTCGGTAAAAAATCGTGTTTGAGGTCGTTCATAGGTGAGATGAAAGCCCGAAGTCGGTAAAAAATCGTGTTTGAGGTCGTTCATAGGTGAGATGAAAG
>NZ_SLXK01000017.1:0-32041 GCF_004341035.1 Scopulibacillus darangshiensis | reverse complement strand
CTAGCCCGAAGTCGGTAAAAAATCGTGCTTGAGGTCGTTCATAGGTGAGATGAAAGCCCGAAGTCGGTAAAAAATCGTGTTTGAGGTCGTTCATAAGGGAGATGAAAGCCCGAAGCCGGTAAAAATCCGGTCTCGAGGTCGTTCATAAGGTCGATGAAAGCCCAAAGCCGATAAAAAAACGAGAGTAAGGTCGTTCATAGTGTGATGAAGCCCCAAAATCAATTAATATTCGAATAGGGCATTCATTAAATGGATAAGACTGAAACCAAAAAGCAGATTTTTCGAAAGGTGTGCCCGCATTGAAAGTTCTGATTACCGTGGCTTGGGCTGTTGCTTTATTTATCCTTACTTGTAACGCCAACCTTAGTCATTTGTTGCATAACCATGTCCTGCAATTTCGTTGGACAAGCCAGCCGAATTTTGCAGACCTTTTAAATATAGATAAGTCAAACTTCGTAAATCCGCATTATCTCGTCCAAAAGGCCGGGCATTTCTTAGGGTTTTCGGTATTAGCATTATTGTTGCTTGACGTAACTCAATCTTATAAGAAAGCTTTAGGCATTGCTGTCTTTTTTGCCGTTTTTACCGAAATCATGCAATTGTATTTTACCCGCGATGGACGGGTGCTGGATATGGGGATTGATACGCTTGGGATAGTAATGGCATTTGGTTTCATGAATGCCGCCCGGCGAAGGGTTGGAAAGGAGAAAGCGGGTACTAGGGTATGAATAGCTTAGATTCCACCCACCACCCAAAGGAGAAAATGCCCCCTCATCATTACCTGAGAGGGGACTACCCTTTTATTTCTTATCCTGAAATGCCGGAGGCCAAGGGGTGCCATCGTAATGGAAGGCATTTAACATGCCGCCTTCCTCGGTATCACTCATACCGGCAGTATGATGGGGCAGGTGACAGTGGATAATCCATGTTCCCGGATTATTTGCCTTAAATACAACATCATAGGTTTCACCGGGGGCGACATCGATTGTATTCGCTTCGTACTGAGCCGCTTTCGGAAGCGGTGTCCCGTCTTTCGCAACGACTTTAAAGTTGTGGCCATGCAAATGAATCGGATGGTTTTGCATGCTGATGTTTCCTAACCGCAATAGTACCGTTTCCCCCTTTTTCACTTCCATTGGCTGTGTTGCCGGGAATTGCTTGCCGTTGAATGTGAAGACATTCCACATCATGGCTTCAGGATTCACATTATATGTTCCGGGAGGCACTTTTCCCTCTTCAAAGCCATCCATGCCGCTCATACCATCCTTCTTGCCATCTTTGGATGAGCTGCCTTTTTCCATATCCATACCGCCCATGTCCATGTCCTTCATGGAGCCGTCATCGGATGGGCTGCCTTGAAGGCTCCATTCGTTCAGCATAATAGAGTAGTCACGGTCGACTTTTACACCGTCAATTTTGTTGCCTTTTTTGGGCAAGGCAATGAACATGCCGCTTAGGCCCATCATTTCTTGTTTGGCTGGATTGACATGAGAATGATACATAAATGTACCCACTTGTTTTACGGTAAATTCGTAAGTGAAGGTATCGCCGGGTTTGATTTTTGGCGAGTTTTCTACACCAGGGACGCCATCCATTTTATTTGGAACAATGAGACCATGCCAGTGGACCGAAGTTGGGACGTCCAAATTATTTTTAACGACGATCCGAACTTTATCTCCTTTGTGGGTAACAATTGTCGGGCCCGGTGTGCCGCCGTTATATCCCCATGCTTTCATATAAACGCCTTTAGACACTTCCTGTTTAACCGGTTCAGCGGTTAAATGGAAGGTTTTCACACCGTCTTTCACCTCATACTTAGCATTTTTTACATTAGGTGTAATCGGCTGAACCGTTTTCAGATTATCCTTTTCTTTTGCAAATGCATCGCCATCCTGCTTGCCATTAATTTGCCAAAAGCCAATTGTTGCTATGGCCATTATTAAGAGAGCTGGAATAGCGAATTTTAAGACCTTCATTATAAATTCATCTCCTTTTCTCTGGGTTTGGTTCCTTTTCATAATACTATTGGGGGGTATGGTACGTAAAGCGATTTGTCTCTCAAATGGATAGAGAGCGATCCAAAAAGTGGCCGCTCTCTTTTTATTTGAACGGCACCATGACGAGCTGCCCCAATTACCCAAACGGATGATTCTCCAAGTCTAAGGGTGCTTTGCCCGCGTTCCGATGGGAAAAGCGGACGATGCGTATATGAGGTGCGGTGCATTTGGTTTTGCTGGATGTTGTAGTGATGTATTGAGTGTGATCTCTTCTGTGCATTTTTTAAAGGTGATGATGGATTTGCCTGGTGTCTTAGGGTGAGGTGCAATTGATTGCAGGTGATGGCAGAGGAAACTGATGAAGTGTATTCGCTGAAGCCTTTGTTAATTAAAGGTTCAGCTCATGGAAAATAAGCAGACGGGAAGGAGAGGAGAGCTTATCTCCCCTTTTCCTTCATGAGTGAATAGACTTCCCGTTTGGCATCATTCAGAAGTTCGTCTGGCTTATCCAGATCAAGACCGGCGGCCAGCTTAAAAAGGGTATTCAACGTGATGTTGCTCTTGCCAAGTTCCAGCTCACTTATATAACCTTCATCCACTTTAGCAATTCTTGAAAGTGACTTTATAGTTAAGTCTTTCATTAATCGTCTTGCCCTGATCGCTTTTCCAACAGCACGGCGTAATTGTTCTGTTTCAGTATCCAAAGTACCGCCTCCTTTTATTAACATTATCCATTTGATGAAAGGGAATGTACACAGTCGATAAGCCATAGATGAAGAAGACACAATCAGTAAATAAGCGAGAGAAGGTGTCTTCATAAAGATGGTGATACCCAAAAGTTCAACAAATAAGGAATTAGATCGCAATAAATGGCATAATTCCCTATAACCCTTTCCCAATGCTTTAACCCGTTCGCTAACGTACTCGCCTTTCACCGACCGCTCTTTTTAAGATTATTCTAAGTTAATTCCTTGCCCTTCGTTTCTGGAATTAAAAAGATGAACGCTAAGGCGGCAAATACGTAAATGCCGGAAATCAAACCGAGCGCGGAGCTTAACGAGTGGCTCATCGCAAGGTAGCCAATAATGAGCGGCCCGAAGCCTCCGATAGCACGACCGGTGTTAAAAATGACGTTTTCCGCGGTCGATCGAACTTCCGTTGTGTAGTGTTCAGCTAACAAGGCGCCGTAGCCGCCCATCATACCGTTTACGAAAAAGCCGAGTATAGCTCCGAGCACTAATAGTATTGAACTGCCTGTTTGCTGGAAAAATACCCAAACAATGATAGCAGCGAGAATTTGAAATGTAATAAATGATGGCTTGCGGCCCCATTTATCCGCAATGTAACCGAAAATGACAATACCCAAGATCATTCCTATCGTTGTGGCAACCGTCCATAAAGTGGTTTGATTAAACGAATAACCCAAATCCTTTGCAAGCATTGTTGGCAGCCAAGTCATAATACCGTAAAATCCAAAGTTCTGTACACCCGTTGCAATAATCAGGCCGATAGTAATCCCCGTCTTCTTTGGTGAATCAAACAATTGTATAATCGGGATTTTTTTGTCTTTAGTATTGTAACGCATCTTTTTGCTCTCGCGCCATATTTCAGGCTCTTTCAATCCTTTGCGGCTCCACCAAGCAAAAATGGCCGGTAAAACACCGACTAGAAAAACACCGCGCCAGCCAAAATGCGGGGCTATAATGAGAACACACAGTGTGGCAAGAACAATGCCTAACTGATAGCCAATTGCAACGCCTGCTGTGGCCCGTGATCTGAACTTTTTTGGCCAGGCTTCACTGACAAGCGTCATGCCTATGCCGAATTCACCGCCCAGACCAAGACCGGCTAAGAAACGAAAGGCATCAAACCAAAAGAGGTTATTCGCTAATGCGCATAGCCCCGTAAAAACAGAGAATATTAAAATTGTAAGCGAGAACACTTTTACCCTGCCATAGATATCAGCCAACACACCAAAAGTATAGCCCCCAATGACAGCGCCAATTAGCGTAATTGTTGAGATACTGCCCGCCTGTGCCGGGTTCAGGCCAAGATCTAAGGTAATCAAAGGCAAAGCAAAGGCTAAGATCATCATATCCAAACCATCCATTGCATAGCCCGTCAGAGAAGCCCATAATGTTTGCCAATGATATTTTGATAGCTTCATATCAGATTGTGTCTGCACGTTAACCTCCATCGATTGCTCCCGCATATTTTAATAAGCGGCGTTTTATAAATCAGGAATAAGACCATTTATATATTATCACAGGAAGGATGGCTAGTCCTTGGCAAAAACTAGGACACTACTTCTGGCTGGCATTCTCGGTTGTCAGGATAATAGAGGTGGTATACATAATAAATAATTTTCAAAGACGTACTAAGTCTTTTATAAATAGTATACTTTTTATCACTATATAACTTAAAAGTGTGTACTTGTATAAATGAATTATATGACTAATAATATCAATATAAAAGTAATAATAGATCGGTGTCCATCTTTGTTTTTGGGGGGACAATTGCAGAAAACCTTTTTTTGCATCAATAAGGATATAACAATGGCAAATTTCTGGCGGCATTATAAATTACTTTTAATTTTATAATGAAAGTGGGGTTTTTAAAGTTGAAAGAAGATAACACATTAATCAGAGGGATAGGCATAAGTGGTACGGGAAGAATTGGCCGGCTGTTGATTAGAAAAATGTTATCCAGCACATATAATCAATGGAAGTTAGTAGGGATTAATTCTATTTATCCTGTAGAAACAGTAGCTCATTTATTAAAATACGATACCGTACATGGAATCTGGGATGCAAACATTTCAATACAAGATGGAAATCTCTTAATTAATGGGTACCTTATTCAGTTCGTGTCTGAACGTAACCCAGAGAACATTCCTTGGGGAAGAATGAATGTAGACATTGTAATTGATGCTACTGGTGAATTTAGAGATCGTCAAGGAACACAAAAGCATATAGCAGCAGGGGCGTCTAATGAAGGGATGGGGAAACATGCCAGTATGCTTTAAAAAAGGGAATGAGATGAAGCGATGAAATGTGTTTCGATTGATTTAGATGGGACGTTGCTGAATTCCAGACATGAAATATCCAATGAAGATATGACTGCCTTAAAAGAATTGCAGGAAAAAGGGTATGAGATTATTTTAAACACGGGTCGGGCCTATGGCGATGTGATTAAAATCAAAGCCATTCGAAACTTGAGGGTTCCTATTTTTTGTATTAATGGTTCTGTTTTATATTCAAAATCAGATGAAGTGTTGTACGAAGCGACTATATCACTTTTGACATCTAAAAAATTATTCTCCGTTTTGGAAAATTTAGATGTAAGAATTCTCATATATACGAATTATGGCGGTTTTCCATGCACTTTGCCTCAATTACATCATATGGGTAAAGAAGATCAAGACACTATTTTTCAAGAATACCATTACGATGACATTCTAAACAAAGAAAATCTTAAAATCTATAAACTTATTGCTCTGGTACATTATGAGGAATTAGAAAAAATTGAAGAAGTAAAAAAAGTATTAGCCAATAAGTTTGATATGTCGCTGGGTTCATCATTTCCTAATAACGTAGAAATTACATCAAACGACGCGCAAAAAGGAAAGGCATTATTACGTTATCAACAGATAATGAATTTATCGTTTGATGAGATTTTTGCTTTTGGAGACGGGGGCAATGATCTTTCCCAATTCGAGGTAGCAACCACTTCAGTAGCGATGGGAAATGCCCCTTTAGATATTCAACAAGAAGCTGATTTAATTACAAAGTCAAATGATAAAAATGGATTTGCCTATGCCGTATACCACCTTTTAAAATTAATAAAAACGAAAGGAGTCATAGTATCACAAAGACCTTGATGTTTTATGGTTTAAGTTTATCAAAATGTAAAATACAAAGTTTAATGATCTTTGCATCGTTCAGTCCACAATCTATCTTAATATAATGGATTGCATCAGTATATAAGTTTTATAAGGAGAGGGGAAATATGTATAAGCAATATCTATACTTTGCCAAAAATCTTGCCGAAAAGGCTGGACAATTTATTCGTTTATACGCTGGAAAAGCTGGTAAGGTAACTTTGAAATCAGACAAAGATTTCGTAACCGAAATGGATTTGCAAGTAGAGAGTTTTATAATACATCATATCAAGGAACAGTACCCGGATCATCGGATTTTCAGTGAAGAAGCTGGGTTTGTTGGGGGATCGGGGGACTTTGAATGGATTATTGATCCTATTGATGGAACAGTGAATTATAGTGTTGGAATGCCGCTTTATGGGGTTTCTATCGCCCTTACTTATAAGGGTGATACAGTGGTTGCTGCTATATCTTTGCCTGCCTTAGAGGAATTATTTTGGGCAGCAAAAGGGGAGGGTGCCTTTCAGGACGGGAAGCAAATTAAAGTAAGGACGACTGCCCTTTCTGAATCCTTTGTTTCATTAGGGGATTTTTCAAAGGAAGGGGATAGGGAAAGCAATAAGGAACGTTTGATTCTTATGGATAATATCGTGAACGATGTGTTCAGGATACGTATAATAGGAACGGCTGCTGCCACCTTAGCTTATATTGCAGCAGGAAGATTGGATGCTGCTATCTATCTTAATCCTAAGCGCTATGATATTGCAGCCGGACAGTTACTCGTTGCTGAAGCCGGTGGGATACAAAGGAGTGCAGGGGAGTTTGAAGTTTTCTCCAATAATAAATTAAGTTATGAGTTAACGAATCTTATTCAGGAGCCAAAATAATGGTTAAGATGGCTTATGATTACTTAATAGTTACAGTCCCCATAACAAAAGCTAAGATTAGAGTTAGTGATATCCGATTCTTAAAACACTAAGGAGGCAGTATGGTAGGGGAGGATGACTTACCTAAGACAATCGCCTACATACGACTTATAAAAGAATTTAAAAAGGGATTAAAAAGGAACCTTAATCATGATGAAAAGGCATTTCTTAAATGGCTTGCACAAAAACACACTTCGGAAATCCGTCGTCTAAAGAATAACAAGTGAAAATTAAAATTGGTGGTAATAAGAATGCAAAGATTGTCTAATCCTTTAGTTGTGCATACTCCCCCACTTAACCGAAAGTTTAAAGTGGGGGGTTCTCTGCTTGTTCTCTGTGTCTATTTTTCATTGACATAATAACAGCCTATCGTGAGACGATAAAAAATTTGCCCCCTTATGACTTGATGATCCGGGCTTTCTTACCACTTGCTCTCCAAAACCGTATCCATATAGTTTTTGCCCCATTCATACATGGATTCTAGAATAGGCATTAGACTCTCCCCTTGATTGGTCAGTGAGTATTCCACCTTAGGGGGGACAACCGGATAAACTTCACGATGGACAATATGATCTTCCTCCAGTTCCCGTAATTGGTTAATAAGCATTCTTTGGGTGATACCAGGCATTAGGGATTTAAGTTCATTAAATCGCTTTGTCCCCTCTTTACCAAGATGCCATAAAATCAACATTTTCCATTTCCCCCCAATTAAAGACAGTGTCAATTCCTTTTCGCAATTAAACGTTTTATCACCAATATGTAACATTGCCTTCCTCCATGTGCAAAAGATTAACAGTATATTATTTGATACTATATGCTGCTAAAGTGCGTACTTACAATTATATATTATACACGTTATACTAATCACTGTACAAGTGATATTGAAAATTAGCAAAATTTCGCTTGTATGATAATAAAGGATACAGGAGGTGGTCAAATGGAGGAATTGAAAACGAATGTGGTGAATGAAAAACGTGTTCAGGCGTTAGCTATGGATTTTCTCACTGTTTCACAGCAGGCAGCAATTGCTGCCTATCCTTGGATAGGAAAAGGAAAGAAAAATGAAGCTGACGGAGCCGGGACTGAAGCAATGCGCAATCAATTGAACCTTATTGATATGAGTGGCTTGATAGTTATTGGTGAAGGCGAATTGGACGAGGCGCCCATGCTTTATATTGATGAGGAGGTCGGAACAGGTAGAGGTCCCCAAATAGATATTGCTGTTGACCCAATTGATGGGACTAGTGCAATTGCAAAAGGATTGGATAATTCAATAGCAGTTCTCGCTGCGTCCGTTAAAGGAAGTTTATTACATGCTCCGGATATGTATATGAAAAAAATAGCTGTAGGTCCAAAAGCGAAAGGTTGCATAGATATAGATGCGCCCCTCATTGAAAATATGAAAGCAGTCGCTAATACTTTAGGGAAAAGCTTACAAGAATTAACAGTAATGATTCAGGAAAGACCACGTCATAATCACTTGATTAAACAGGTCTTCGATGCAGGTGCTAGTGTCAGGTTATTTACTGACGGTGATGTTACCGGATCAATAGCTACAGCCATTGAAGAAATGGATGTTGACATATTAGTAGGAACAGGCGGAGCCCCAGAGGGAGTTATTGCTGCAACAGCTTTGAAGAGTTTAGGAGGGGATTTCCAAGGAAAGCTTGCCCCGCAAAATCAAGAGGAATTTGATCGCTGTATGAAAATGGGTTTATCAGAGCCAGAAAAGGCTTTAACAATTGATGAGATCGTTAAGTCAGATGATTGCTTTTTTGTGGCAACTGGAATTACTGACAACATGCTTATGAAGGGTATTCGTAAAAAAGAAAATGGATTAACACTCACGCATTCTTTTCTTACAGTAGGCGGAAGTGTTAGTAAATACCAATCCATTGAAACGTATTATTAAGATAAAGTTCATGCAAGGTGTCCTATATTTATTTTCTTAATTGGATAGTTGAAATGAGTATAAAAAAGGAGAGAAGAAAATGCCGTTAGTTTCAATGAAGGAAATGTTAAATGACGCAAAAGACAATGGTTATGCTGTAGGACAATTTAACATCAATAATCTTGAGTTTACGCAAGCGATTTTACAGGCTGCTGAAGAAGAGAAGTCACCTGTTATTCTCGGGGTATCAGTAGGCGCCGGCCGTTACATGGGTGGATTTAGGTTTACTGTTAAAATGGTCGAGGCATTAATGGATGAATTTAACATAACGGTACCCGTTGCTATTCATCTTGACCATGGCCCTAGTCTTGAGACATGTGTACAAGCTATCCATGCTGGATTCACATCTGTAATGATCGATGGTTCCCATTATCCACTTGAAGAAAATATCGAATTAACAAAACGTGTCGTTGAAGTGGCGCATGCTGTTGGTGTTTCAGTGGAGGCAGAGCTAGGCCGTGTCGGTGCTCAGGATAGTGGTGTCATTACCGATCCAGATAAGGCGTATGCCATTCCTTCAGAATGCAGACAACTTGTAGAAGAGACAGAAGTAGATTGCTTTGCACCTGCATTGGGTTCTGTTCACGGCCCATATAAAGGAGAACCTAATCTTGGTTTTGATCGGATGAAAGAGGTTATGGAACTTACTGGTGTTCCACTTGTGCTACATGGTGGTACAGGTATACCAACTAAGGATATTCAAAAAGCCATTTCTCTTGGTTCAGCGAAGATTAATGTTAATACTGAAAATCAAATTTCTGCAACTAAAGCTGTTCGCGAAGTCTTAAGCAGCAAACCTGAATTATACGATCCTCGTAAATTTCTAGGACCGGCTCGAGATGCGATTAAGGAAACAGTTATAGGTAAGATGCGTGAATTTGGATCCTCAGGTCAAGCCCAACAAAGCGAAGCTCAGTTACTTACAAAGTAAAAGGGGGATTTTTTTAGAAAGAGAGGAGAAAAGCCATGATTGAACAAAAGGTAAACGCTGATCTTTTATCCATTAATACTATTAGGACTTTATCGATTGATGCAATAGAAAATGCAGGATCAGGTCATCCAGGAATGCCAATGGGCGCTGCACCAATGGCATATATACTCTGGACAAAGTTTATGAACTATAATCCAAGCAATCCGAATTGGTTTAACCGTGATCGTTTTACGTTATCCGCCGGTCATGGATCCATGCTACTATACAGTTTATTGCACTTAACTGGTTATGATCTATCGTTAGATGATTTAAAAAGCTTTCGTCAATGGGGAAGCAAGACACCTGGTCACCCTGAATTTGGCCATACACCTGGTGTTGATGCTACAACCGGTCCTTTAGGACAAGGAATTGCCATGGCAGTTGGGATGGCTGTGGCTGAGAGGCATTTAGCTTCTACTTACAACCGTGATAATTTTAATGTCATTGATCATTTCACATACAGCATTTGTGGTGATGGTGATCTGATGGAAGGTGTGTCTGCGGAGGCGGCTTCACTTGCGGGCCATCTCAAACTTGGTCGTTTAATTGTATTATATGATTCAAACGATATATCTCTTGATGGTGACCTTCATATGTCATTTAGTGAAAGTGCCGCTGATCGTTTTAAAGCATACGGTTGGCAAGTCCTTCGTGTGGAGGATGGAAATGATGTCAATGCCATCGAACAAGCTTTGGCAGAAGCCAAGGAAAACAAAAACCAACCAACGTTAATCGAGGTTAAAACGATAATAGGCTATGGTTCACCGAATAAAAGCGGAAAGTCCGTATCACATGGCGCACCCCTCGGTAAAGACGAGATTAAACTCGTGAAGGACCATTATAACTGGGACCATGAAGATGATTTTTATATTCCCGAAGAAGTTAAAATGCATTTTTCAGAACTAAAAGAAGCAGCGGAGTTAAAGGAACAGGTATGGAATAGGTTGTTTGCTCAATATGAGAAAACATACCCAGTTCTTGCAAAGGAATTAAGGCAGTCAATAAATGAAGAGCTACCCGATAACTGGGATGCAGATGTTCCCCATTATCGTGTAGGAGAGGATAAACTGGCAACTCGTGCTTCTAGCGGTGAAGTATTAAATGCTCTTGCTAAAAATGTTCCACAGCTATTTGGGGGTTCAGCAGATTTATCTTCTTCTAATAAAACGCTGCTAAAAGGTGAGGCGAATTTTAGTTCCGCGGATTATAGCGGTCGGAACATCTGGTTTGGGGTTCGTGAATTCGGAATGGGTGCCGCTGTCAATGGAATAACCCTTCATGGTGGGTTAAAAGTATTTGGGGCCACATTCTTTGTTTTCTCGGATTATTTACGCCCGGCAATTCGCTTATCAGCGCTAATGAAACTCCCTGTTATTTATGTGTTTACACATGATAGCGTTGCTGTGGGTGAGGATGGCCCAACACATGAACCAATTGAACACTTAGCTTCCTTGCGTGCGATGCCAGGCGTATCCACAATTCGCCCGGCTGATGGCAATGAGACAGCGGCTGCCTGGAAATTGGCGTTACAGAGTAAAGACGAGCCAACAGCTCTTATTCTTTCACGTCAGGGTCTACCAGCACTTATTGATTCGGAAAAAGCATATGAGGGTGTTAATAAAGGTGCATATGTGATTTCAAAAACCAATGGTGATGTTGCTGGTTTGTTACTAGCATCCGGCTCAGAGGTCTCCTTAGCTGTTAAAGCGCAAAAGGCACTCGAAGAGGAAGGTATTTATGTTTCGGTTGTCAGTATGCCAAGCTGGGATCGTTTTGAAAAACAGTCCGATACTTACAAAGACAGTGTTCTTCCAGAAAACGTGAAAGCACGTCTTAGTATTGAAATGGGGAGTTCCTTAGGTTGGGGTAGATATGTCGGTGATAATGGTCATGTCATGGCTATTGATCGATTTGGAGCCTCGGCGCCGGGGGATAAAATAATTGAAGAATACGGTTTTACTGTTGAAAATGTTATTTCTCGTTTTAAAAAGCTTCTATAAATAATGCATTTAATAGCTGATCAACAGGAATGTGAAAGAGTAGTAAAACCTGTATACCTTAATACTATTGACCTAAAAAAGGAAGGACCTCTTGGGCAGATTTCACCGGTAGGTGGACCTGCCCTTTTTGACCACATGAATCGCTTCTACAGATTAAGTTCTAAGAGGCGAATTAATAATCAAGGGAAAAGGAGAGGTTAGCCCCTATACAAGACGTAGAAAATATGGAGGAAAATCAGAATGAAAAAGATTGCTGTATTAACTAGTGGCGGGGATGCGCCGGGAATGAATACTGCTATTCGTGCGGTTGTTCGAAGAGGAATATTTAGGGGCCTGGATGTTTGTGGAGTAAAAAATGGCTACAAAGGTTTAATCGATGGCAATTTTGTCTCCATGAGCCTTGGCAGTGTAGGTGATATTATTCACCGAGGAGGGACGATCTTACAAAGTACACGCTGTGAGGAATTTAAGACAGTCAAAGGGCAGCAACGGGCCTTAAAAGAGGTGGAAAAAGAGGGTATTGATGGTCTAATCGTGATTGGCGGGGACGGTTCCTTTAAAGGTGCAAGAAAATTGACTATCAAAGGATTGCCAGCGATTGGCATCCCCGGAACCATTGACAATGATATTGCAGGGACGGAATACACGATTGGTTTTGATACGGCGGTGAATACAGCCGTAGAAGCGATTGATAAAATTCGGGATACGGCAGCATCACACGAGCGTACCTATGTTATTGAAGTAATGGGACGGGACGCCGGTGACATTGCTCTATGGGCAGGCATGTGTGCCGGAGCGGAGTCGATTATTATCCCGGAAGCTCATCATGATGTGGAGGATGTTATTGATCGTATTAAGCAAGGATCCAAGCGCGGAAAAATGCACAGCATTATAGTGGTTGCAGAAGGGGTAGGTAAAGGGACAGAAATTGGAAACATGATAAAAGAGAAAGCAGGCTTCGACACAAAAGTGGCCATCCTTGGGCATCTTCAACGCGGGGGAGCTCCTAGTGCTTACGACCGAATGATGAGCAGTCAGATGGGGGCAAAAGCTGTCGACCTAATGGTAGAAGGCGAAAAGGGCGTGATGGTAGGATTGAAAAATGGCCGGCTGATTCATACATCTTTTGAAGAAGCCGTAAAAGAAAGCCATATGATTGATTTGTCCCTCTACCATTTAGCAAGAAGTCTTTCTATATAAGAGGATGAGCCAATTGAGAAATACAAAAAGTTTGTACCATTGGTCCGGCGAGTGACAAACCTGAAGTAATAAAAGCGCTATGCAAGAAAACAATAACATGAATCTATGACTGAAAGGAAAAGAGAATGAATGACTATTTTCTTTGATTATTCCAACGCATTGTCCTTCATGAAAAAGAGTGAGGTAGATCATTTAAATGAATTTGTAAAAGTAGCTCATCACAGACTTCATGAGAAAAAAGGTCCAGGATCCGATTTTCTCGGATGGGCAGATTGGCCCATTTACTATGATGCAGATGAATTTGTGCGAATGAAACAAGCCGCTGAGAGAATCCAAAGTCATTCAGAGGCTCTTGTAGTTATTGGCATCGGCGGTTCCTATTTAGGAGCAAGGGCGGCAATTGAAGCTTTATCCCATAGTTTTCATAACCAAATGAACAATACAACACAAATTTATTTCGCTGGTCAGAATACTAGCTCGACTTATATTTCTCATTTACTAGAGCTATTAGAAGGAAAGGATATCTCTGTTAATGTTATCTCTAAATCGGGAACAACGACAGAGCCTGCAATTGCTTTTCGTATTTTCCGTAATTTTATGGAAGAAAAGTATGGCAAAGAAGGGGCAAAAGGGCGAATTTATGCTACCACCGATCAAGCAAAGGGAGCATTAAAAAAACTTGCCGACCAAGAGGGATATGAAACCTTTGTAATTCCGGATAATGTTGGGGGAAGGTATTCTGTATTAACGGCGGTAGGTCTCTTGCCCATTGCGGTATCCGGGCTTAATATTGATCAAATGATGCAAGGAGCCGAAAAGGCATACCAAAAATATAACCATCCTGATCTATCAACCAATGAATGTTATCAGTACGCGGCTGTACGAAATGTACTTTATCGTAAAGGAAAAGCAATTGAATTATTAGTCAATTATGAGCCTTCCCTTCACTATGTTTCAGAATGGTGGAAACAACTATTTGGAGAAAGCGAGGGAAAGGACCAGAAAGGCCTTTTCCCTGCCTCCGTTGATTTTACGACAGATTTGCATTCTATGGGGCAATATGTCCAAGAAGGCAGCCGGAATTTTATAGAAACGGTTCTGCAGATAAAGGAACCTCGAATCCACCTATCTATTCAAAAGGATCCTAAAAATATAGATGGGCTGAACTATTTAGCTGGTAAGACCATGGATGAAGTCAATAAAAAAGCATTTCAGGGGACTTTATTAGCCCATGTGGATGGAGAAGTACCAAACCTTATTGTAGAGCTGGATCAAATGAATGAATATACCTTTGGTGAGATGGTTTACTTTTTTGAGAAGGCTTGCGGTATCAGCGGACATTTGTTAGGTGTAAACCCATTTGACCAACCTGGAGTTGAGGCCTATAAGAAAAACATGTTTGCCCTACTTGGCAAGCCGGGATTTGAAGGCGAAAAAAAACAACTTGAAAAGCGTTTATTCAAATAAATCGGCATCATTTATATTGAAGATCTTTGCTTAATTGTTATTTGTGATCAAATTAAAAAAATAGAAGTGGTGATTGACTATGGAAAAACAACAAATTGGTGTTATCGGATTAGCAGTAATGGGGAAAAATCTTGCTTTGAATATTGAAAGCCGAGGTTATTCTGTTTCTGTATATAACCGTTCATCTGAAAAGACAGATGCATTTCTACAGGACGAAGCGGTAGGGAAAAATTTTATTGGTGCAAAAAGTATCGACGTATTTGTTAATTCATTAGAAAAACCGCGCAAAATTTTATTAATGGTTAAGGCAGGCGGACCAACAGACGCAATCATTAATTCGTTAAAACCTTACCTTGAAAAAGGGGACATTATTATCGATGGCGGAAATGCCTTTTTTCAGGATACGATGAGGCGTAATAATGAATTAGAAAGGATAGGTATTCATTTTATCGGTACAGGTATTTCAGGTGGGGAAGAGGGGGCATTGAAGGGACCTTCTATTATGCCGGGTGGCCAAAAAGAAGCTTATGCTTTTGTGAAACCCATTTTGGAGTCCATTTCAGCTAAAGTAGAGGAGGTTCCTTGTTGCACCTATATTGGCCCAAATGGTGCTGGTCATTACGTCAAAATGGTTCATAACGGCATCGAATACGGGGATATGCAGTTAATTTCGGAAGCGTATTTTATAATGAAACATGTTTGTGGTTTAACCGCTCCTGAACTACATCACGTGTTTGCAGAGTGGAATAAAGGTGAATTGGACAGTTATCTCATTGAAATTACTGCAGACATCTTCACAAAGGTAGACGGGGAAACAGGTAAACCCCTTATTGATGTGATTTTAGATACAGCAGGTCAAAAGGGCACAGGTAAATGGACAAGCCAAAGTGCTTTAGATTTAGGAGTACCACTTCCAATCATCACAGAATCCGTATTTGCTCGTTTTATTTCTTCCTTGAAGGAACAGCGAGTTAAGGCAAGTAAGCTATTAAAAGGACCTGAAGTGAGGGAGTATACGGGTAATAAGGATAAGTTAATTGAAGCGGTTCGAAAAGCTTTATATATGAGTAAAATTTGTTCATATGCTCAAGGGTTTGCACAGATGCATTCTGCATCTGAAGAGTATGGATGGGACCTTCGCTATGGCGATATTTCGATGATTTTCCGCGGGGGTTGTATCATTCGTGCACAATTCTTACAAAAAATTAAAGATGCTTATAACCGTGATCCTAACTTGTCCAATTTATTTTTAGATCCTTATTTTAAAGAAATTGTAGAAAGCTATCAATCGGCCTTACGTCAAGTACTTGCAATAGCAATTGAGAGGGGTATCGCGGTGCCCGCGCTCTCTAGCGCCTTATCTTACTATGACAGTTATCGTTCAGAAACATTACCCGCCAACCTGTTACAAGCCCAACGCGATTACTTTGGTGCGCACACATACCAGCGTGTAGATAAGAAAGGAATATTTCATACGAAATGGTTTCAAAATGCATAGACATCCCTTGCCCAGTAGGCCCTTTGCACCGACAATAAGATCTTATTAATAAGGACAAAATTAAAGACCTAAAAAAAATAGAAAATGAATTAAAAGGGATTAAGAAAAGGGGGATTGCTATTTCTTTTGGCGATTTCAGTTATTATAGTTGTTCATCAAATAGCTGTTTATTCTTAAGCATCGCCCGTCTGGTTCTAGTGTGGAAGTTTATCGGAGTAATAGACTGAATTTTCAAATTGGTTAATATAAAACATGATTCAAAACTAGCGTTCGACATTTTGTGTGATAATTCCGTTTTTTACAATAACTCATTACCGAATTAACTTATAATTATTTTTAATCATAGGACTCACGTAAGTAGAAGTTGCTGCCACAACGAACTCGTGGATGTCCTAAATTATAAAGGAGGTTATTTTTGTGGAAACAAACGAACAGGTATTACAAAAAGTTGCTCATCCTTTGGAACCACTTACGGCAGATGAAATTACTAAAGCTGTGGCGATTTTAAGAAAGAAGAAGAATATTAGTGTCAATTCGAGGTTTGCCCAAGTTTTATTAAATGAACCAGAGAAAGATGTTGTTACAAGTTTTAAAAAAGGGGAGCCTGTTGAGCGGGAAGCATTTATTATCCTTTTAGAACCAGAAACTAGCAAAACATATGAGGCTGTTGTATCCATCACGAAGGAAGATGTCATGTCATGGGAACTTATCCAAGATGTGCGGCCAGGATTTATTTTAGATGAATTTGATGAAGTTGAACAATTAGTGATAAACGATCCTGACTATCAAGCAGCTCTTATAAAGAGGGGTGTTACAGATCCAAGCTTAGTAATGGTAGATCCCTGGTCTTCTGGTTACTTTAATATCAAGGAAGATGAAGGCAAAAGACTTATTCGTGCACTAGCTTGGGTAAGGCCATCTGCTAACGAAAATGGCTATGCTTTTCCTCTTACAGGTCTTATAGCTGTAGTCGATGTAAATAAGATGGAAATTTTAAGAATTGAAGACTATGGTGTAAAGCCGCTTCCACCTTTGGATGGTGCTTATACACCTGAAACAGCTAAAGGTTATGATATTGAAACAAGAAAAGATTTAAAACCATTAGATATCGTTCAACCTGAAGGTCCAAGTTTTAAAGTTGAAGGGCATTCTATTGAATGGCAAAAATGGAAAATCAGATTTGGATATACTCCTAGGGAAGGACTTGTTATTCACACGGTAGGATATGAGGATAAAGGGAAAGTACGTCCAATCCTATATCGTGCCTCATTATCTGAAATGGTTGTCCCTTATGGAGATACAAATCCTGCTCATAACTGGCAGAATGCTTTTGATGCCGGGGAATACGGAATGGGACAACTAGCAAACTCGTTAGAGCTGGGTTGTGACTGTGTCGGTGATATCCGTTACTTCGATGCTACCATAGCAAATAGTAAAGGAGAACCACTCACAATCAAAAATGCAATTTGTCTTCATGAAGAAGATTACGGAGTAGCTTGGAAACATACGGACTGGAGAACAAATCAAGTAGAGGTCCGCCGTTCACG
This sequence comes from Scopulibacillus darangshiensis, assembly GCF_004341035.1. Taxonomy (GTDB): domain Bacteria; phylum Bacillota; class Bacilli; order Bacillales; family Sporolactobacillaceae; genus Scopulibacillus; species Scopulibacillus darangshiensis. The sequence continues at coordinate 14,605 of NZ_SLXK01000017.1, read as the reverse complement.
CCGATTTGTTATCTCGTTTTTTGCAACAGTAGCAAACTATGATTACGGATTCTTCTGGTCGTTTTATCCAGATGGAACGATTGAACAAGAGGTTAAATTAACTGGAATATTGAATGTTGGGGCGCTTGATGAAGGCGAAGTACCTAAGTATGGAACGATGATTTCTCCACAGGTAAATGCGCCGCATCATCAACATTTCTTTAATTTTCGTATCGATACACAAATTGATGGAATGAAAAATTCCGTTGTAGAACAGCATACGGTAGCAGAAAAACCAAGTTTAGAAAATCCGAATAATAATGCCTTTTATCCTGTATCGAGGACCTTTAAAACGGAAACAGAATCAGTACGAAATATAGATTTACCCTCACAGAGAACATGGAAAATTATTAATCCCGATTCTAAAAACTTTGTTGGTCAACCAGTGGGATATAAACTTGTAACCGGTGAAAATTGTCTTCCATTTGCGGGCGATGATGCGACTCTCATTCAGCGTGCGGGATTTATTAAAAATCATCTGCATGTAACAAAATTTGATCGGAACCAAATGTACGCTTCTGGAAAATATCCTAACCAGCATAAAGGCGGAGACAGCTTAGAACATTTCGTAAAAGGCGACCGCCAGATTGAGAATGAGGATGTCGTTATTTGGTATACGATGGGCCACCATCACATTACACGAACTGAGGATTGGCCAGTGATGCCTACTGCTTATCAAAGCTTCCAGTTAAAACCGGTGGGATTCTTTGACCGTAACCCTGCTCTTGATTTGCCGCGCCCAGCTCATAAAAAAGGATCAAGTTGTCATAATTAAAGGTTTTAAAATGAAAAGGGAATTGAATTAAACAATTCCTTTTTCTCCTTTTCTTTAGTCATTTAAGCCTAATGTTCCGGAGGTAATCCGATGATACTAACTGTAAGTGCTTTACTTGTTTTAATATACTCAGGTATCTGTCTGTGGAAAGTATATCGTAACCGAAATTCCTTAGGAAATATGACAAGGATGACAATTGCAATGGTGTTAGGAATGATTAGCAGTTTAGATATTGGCTTAATTGCCGGAGTCGTTTTTAAAAGTGATCTCTCACTTTCGACAATTATTGCAATGTCTTTTGGTTTTATAGTTGGATTTTTAGTGGGAAAGCCAACTAATCTTCTTGTTACGGTTGAAGGAGTTGCGGCTGGGATAATGGGTGGAATGATGGGAGCAATGTTAGGTGTAATGTTACCGCATGATAATTTTAGATTCATATTGGTGTTTCTTGATATCCTATTTATTCTAAGTGTTTTGTCCATAGTTTTCTTAATTAACACAGAATTGGAGACAAAAAAGGATAATTCGAACCTTTTTCCCCATTCTTATCCTTGGATTATTACATCCGTTATTTCAACTATAATAATATTTACTTTTGCCCACCTGGAAACTGCTTCTGTAGGAGATAATAATCAGAAAAATAGGGAACAACATCACCACCAGACCATGGATGAGAAATAAAAAGGGTATAAAATAAAACAATCTTAAAGCAAACTTCAGTGTAACTATTGTTGTGATTTAAGAATTAAAGGGAGTGACTAGTTTGAAAGCCCTTACCTTTTTCCCTTCTCAACCCGAAGTCCAATATAAAATGGAGGATTATATCGAATACAAGCCATTAAGGAGTTCAATTAACAAAAACATTGCTTTATATTATCAATTTAAAACTCAAAAGGAATCGATTAATTCTTTTTCGCTAATTCCTGATGGATCTATTGATCTGCTATTTTGCTGTGACCCAAAGAAGCCATCTATTTTCCTTTGGACAAGTCCACTGCAACGGAGTGAACAGCTGGATTTTCAAGAAGAGTGTGAGTATTTCGGTGTTAGGCTTTTCCCTGAACAAGGAATTATTAAGTTGAAGTATTCGATGAGAGAACTTCTAGGTAAAAAAATACCTTTAGTAGATATTATGCCGGTAGATCCTATTATTTTAGAGAAAATACTATTTAAAAAGTCCTTTGATGAAAGAATAGAGTTATTTGGAAAGTTTGTTAATAGTCTTATTTCTGATATGAGTTGCCAGTCCATTGTTGAATACGCTATTAAAAAAATCTACAAAAATAAAGGTAATATAAATATTAACCAACTTTCAATGGATACCGGATATTCTGATCGGTATTTACGGAAAAAATTTGAAGAATCTATTGGATTTTCACCAAAACAATTTAGTGAAATGGTTAGGTTCCAAAATTCTTTAGCAATGATTTTCAAGGAAAGAAGTTACAATTCCTTAGACATCGCATATGAAAACGGATACCATGATCAAGCCCATTTTATAAAAGGATTTAAAAAATTTGTCGATTTAACCCCCACACAATTTATTGAAAATCTTTCTCATGGTTGGTAAAAATTTTATTGCCAATTTTGATTATCTACTATACTACTATACACCTTCAATCCTTCCTAATAGATATACCCATATTCCAGTAAGGATATTAGATTTATAAATTATTTATTTTCAGAGTTAACAAAGAATAAGGAGGTTTTTCTAATGAGTAATAACAACCTGGAATTAAAGAAAGTTTTAGGACCCATTCAAATATGGGGACTTGGAGTAGGGATCGTTATTTCAGGGTCATATTTCGGCTGGAATTATGGGTTAGCCGAATCTGGCTATGTGGGAATGTTAATCGCTACTGCAATAATAGGTATTATGTATGTAACATTGTGCTTATCACTTTCGGAATTAGCCACAACGATGCCCCACGCTGGAGGAGCTTATGCTTTTACTAGAAGAGCAATGGGGCCATTAGCCGGATTCATCACTGGCTTAGGTGTTACATTGGAGTTTGCAGTGGGTACCGCTGTGTTTACTTCTGGAGCCGGGTATTATGTGCATTTTCTTATTCCCGCAATCGACCCTATTTTCGCTGCAGCAGTCTTATATGTTTTTTTCTTTATTGTGCACATATTGGGTGTTAATGAATATGCAACAATTGAGATGATCCTTGTTACGATATCTGTTAGTATTGTCCTTTTATTCTCTTTTTATGGGATGCCATATATTAGTGCTGATAAACTTTTTGGGGGAAGTCTCATTCCTGGAGGGATTTCAGGTATTTGGGCCGCACTACCTTATGCTATGTGGCTGTACATCTGCATGGAAATGTTACCGATGCTATCAGAAGAATGCCGCAATCCTGTAAGAGATATGCCAAAAGGTATTATGAGGGCAATTTTCACGCTTGTCATCCTTGCATTCCTTGTTGTCACAGTCACTGTTGGACTTGGAGGTGCTGGAGCGGCGTCTAAAGAAGAAAATCCACTGTCTTATGCAATAGCTGCAGGTGTTAATAAACATTCATGGTTAATTAGTGTCCTCTCTGTAGTTGGTTTGTTTGGAATGCTTGCAAGTTTAGCTGGGTCGGTCTTAGCATATTCCCGACAAGTTTTTGCGTTATCAAGAGCCGGTTACTTGCCCAAGTTCTTATCCCTATTAAACAAAAAACGTCGTACTCCTTATATGGCGATTGTTATCCCTGGGATATTGGGATTCATTTTTGTTCTTATGTTTAATCCGGATCGATTAATTTTAATTGCCACCTTTGGGGCATTGGTTTCTTACATTATGATGAATTTATCTCTTATTATTCTACGCAAAAAAGAGCCTGAACTTGCTCGTCCATACAAAGCACCACTTTATCCAGCAGTTCCTATCGTGTCTATAATTATTAGTATAATTGCTTTGTTTTCAAGTATTTTTAAGGACCCTACCTTTTTCTTTATTAACGTCGCCATTTTCGCTGCAGCAGTTATTTATTTTTATGCATGGGCTAAGTATCATATCAACAAAGATGCCCCAGAAGAACAATTTTCGATTATTTCGGGTGAAGTAGAAAAAGTAGAATACCAAGAGGAAGAAAATATAAACTAAGAAAACCATTTTATATGTATCGAATAAAGACACACCTTTCTTACACGGTATATTTTTAGTCACTATATGATTTAAAAATGCGTACTTTCATTTTTTTCGGAACTTAAATTATAATTACTTTAAAATAGATGCTCCTTGAGAGTCAATTGGCGTTCTTTCTTAGTTAATACTTTCAAAGGTATATGAATCTTTATACTTAATAGAAAGTCGAGGTATTTATTATGACCAAGATAGCACCTTCTATTCTTTCGGCTGATTTTGCAATGCTTGAGGAGGAAATCAAAGATGTGGAACAAGGGGGAGCAGATTATATCCATATTGATGTCATGGATGGTCATTTTGTTCCAAACATAACTATTGGTCCAATGATTGTTGAGGCAATTAGACCTGTCACAAACCTGCCTTTAGATGTACATTTAATGATAGAAAATCCTGATCAATACATTGAGACTTTCACTAAATCGGGTGCTGATTTATTATCTGTGCATGTTGAAGCCTGTCATCATTTGCACAAAACCATTCAACATATTAAGTCTGAGGGCATAAGAGCTGGAGTAGTTCTAAATCCACATACTCCCGTCTCCATGATTGAACATGTGATAGAGGATGTTGACCTTGTATTGCTTATGACGGTAAATCCGGGATTTGGGGGGCAATCTTTTATTAAGTCAGTCTTACCAAAAATTAGACAGATTGCAACCATTGTAGAAAAGCGAGAGTTGAAAGTCGAAATAGAGGTAGATGGCGGTATAAATCCCGAGACGGCTAAATTATGTATCGATGCGGGAGCGAATGTGCTAGTAGCGGGTTCAGCCATTTATAATCAAACGGATCGAGGTCAGGCAATTAGAAGTATCAGGGTCGAAAAAACGGGTAAACCGAGCTTTTACAAGCTTACCCATGCTGATTAAAAAATTGCTGGCACATTGTATTTTGGGTGAGACGCAAATATTGAGACAAGTTAAAAGTTCATTTTTTGAAAGTCAGGACCATCACCTGTCTAATACTTTATGACAAAGTCCGATTCAAATTTAATTGGACGAGGCATCATCACCGTTATGTATATTAGCCTAAAAGGCGATTATATCTTACTAATAAGTGAGGTGATCTGTCATGAAAAATAAAAGACCATATAGATCTTACAGTGAGAACATGAAAATCCTTAAAGCACAAAGGCAAAAACAAGTTACTAATGATCAGATACAAATGATCCTAGATAAAGCGATACTTGCCTATAAACGAGGACTCCTTGAAACTAAGATCAATGATGCTCTAGATTCAAAAAATAAGACTTTATTTCTTGAATTAGCTGCTCAATACGCTAAATTGAAGGATTTGGAGCCGGATGATATTTCTAAATTTTCATCAGATTAAAGTAAATATAAAAAGGTATTGATTTCTATATAATAAATGTTATTATTGTATTAATAGATTAAGGATGGTGATTATATTGAGTAAAAGTAATGAAAATCTTACTACAAGTTGGGGTGCTCCTGTTGGCGATAACCAGAACTCCATGACAGCCGGCTCACGGGGCCCAACGTTAATTCAAGATGTCCACCTGCTGGAAAAATTAGCGCATTTTAATCGTGAACGTGTCCCAGAACGCGTTGTTCATGCTAAAGGCGGCGGAGCACATGGTTACTTCGAAGTGACCAATGATCTAACAAAGTATACTAAAGCTAAGTTCTTATCCGAAGTTGGAAAACAGACACCTTTATTTGTTAGATTCTCTACAGTTGCTGGTGAACTTGGATCTGCTGATACGGTCCGTGATCCTCGGGGGTTTTCAGTTAAGTTCTACACAGAAGATGGGAATTATGATTTAGTAGGGAATAATACACCCGTATTTTTTATTCGAGATGCTATTAAATTCCCTGATTTCATTCATACTCAAAAGAGAAATCCAAAAACACATTTGAAAAATCCAAATGCAGTATGGGATTTCTGGTCGCTATCACCAGAATCATTACACCAAGTAACGACCTTAATGTCTGATCGCGGCATTCCTGCGACTTTCCGCCATATGCATGGTTACGGAAGTCATACATTTAAATGGACCAATGCTGATGGTGATGGCGTATGGATTAAATACCACTTTAAAACCGAACAAGGTGTTAAAAATCTTGCCACAGATGTTGCTGACCGTCTAGCTTCTGAAAATCCTGATTACCACATAGAAGATTTATATAATGCTATTGAAAAGGGCGATTATCCTTCATGGAAACTGTGTGTTCAAATTATGCCGCTTGAAGACGCAGATACGTATCGTTTTGATCCATTTGATGTTACAAAAGTCTGGTCTCAAAAAGACTATCCGTTAATTGAAGTGGGGCGGATGGTATTAAACAAAAATCCTGAGAACTATTTTGCCGAAGTTGAACAAGCGGCCTTTTCGCCTGGAACACTTGTACCCGGGATAGATGTATCTCCAGATAAAATGCTGCAAGGACGTCTATTTGCCTACCATGATGCACACCGTTATCGTGTAGGTGCCAACCATCAAATGCTGCCTATTAATCGGCCAAAGGTAGAAGTAAACAACTATCAACGAGATGGCCAAATGCGCTTTGACAGCAATGGCGGAGGTTCCGCATACTACGAGCCAAACAGTCTTGGCGGGCCCGCGGAGGCACCGGAGAGCAAACAAGCAGCTTACTCAGTATCCGGAGTAGCGGAAAGCGTGGCTTATGACAGTGAGGACCATTACACTCAAGCTGGTGACTTATACCGTCTCTTGAGTAAGGAAGAAAAGATGCGTCTTGTTGAAAATATTGTTGGGGCGATGAAACCGGTAGAAAGCGATGATATTAAGCTTCGCCAAATCGGCCACTTCTATAAAGCGGATCCCGAGTATGGAAAGCGTGTCGCAGAGGGTCTTGGTTTGCCAATACCGCAGGAAGTTTAAGAACGATACACATAATCATTTATCTCAATCTATTCTCAAACTATAATAGGGAAAAGGTCATCTGGTGATGATCTTTTCTGCTATTAGGATCTAAAATAAATAATGAGGTGTTGAAATGAATCAACATCGTGTTAAGGAGGGAGTCTCACTTTTAAAACAAAATGGTATAAGGATGACCCCTCAACGAATGGCTATAATGGATTATTTGGCAAACGCTGAGTCACATCCAACGGCGGATGACATTTTCAATTCGTTGACACATAAATTGCCTTTTATGACAAACGCTACGGTTTATAATGCTTTAAAATGTTTTAAAAAGTATGGTATTGTAAATGAACTCATATTTGGCCGGGCGTCAAGCCGTTATGAATGGGCAACCTCCTTTCATTATCATGTTGTTTGTACATCTTGCGGAAAAATACGTGATTTTGACTATCCTAAATTAGTTGATGTAGAACGCTTTGCGGAAAGGAAAACGGGTTATACTATAACTCAACATTTCTTTGAGGCTTATGGGACCTGCCCAGACTGTAACAAAACATAACCAAATAAAGCCGAACCCAGAAAGTGTATGACTTCCTTCTGGGATATTTTTTTGCAAGTGAGAAGGTTATATACTAGACCATAGAAGATTTATAGGTTGGCTTTAACAACGGATTTAAGGGGGAATAAAAATAATGATACGTTTTGGTGTTATTGGAACTAATCGAATTACTGAGCAGTTTATTCACCATGCAAGTGATTTGGATGATTTTACTTTGAGTGCTGTCTATTCAAGAACGGAAGAACGGGCAAAAGAATTTGCCGGTAAGTATAATTGCCAAACAACTTTTACTGATTTAGAAACAATGGCAGGCAGTGATACAATCGATGCCGTTTATATTGCCAGTCCAAATTCATGTCACGCTGAACAAGCTATCCTGCTTATGAACCACGGCAAACATGTTTTATGTGAAAAGCCTATTGCTTCCAATACAGCAGAATTGGATAAAATGATCCGAGCCGCCAAAAAAAATCACGTTGTATTAATGGAAGCTATGAAAGGCACTGTGCTTCCTAGTTTCCAAAGCATCACTGACAATTTACATAAGATCGGGAAAATCCGCCGCTATTTCGCAAGCTATTGCCAATATTCTTCGCGTTACGATGCGTATAAGGAAGGGACGGTTTTAAATGCATTTAACCCTTCATTTTCAAACGGAGCTTTAATGGATATTGGCATCTATTGTATTTATCCAATGGCTGTGTTGTTTGGCGAGCCTTCCCATGTTCAGGCGAATGCCCTAATGCTTGAATCGGGTGTAGATGGGGAAGGCAGCATATTATTGAAATATCATGATATGGATGCCATCATTATGTATTCGAAAATAACGGATTCTTACTTGCCTACTGAAATTCAAGGGGAAAATGGAAACATCATCATTGATAAAATAAGTGCCCCTAATAAGGTAGATATTCGCTATCGTGATGGTTCCACAGAGGACATGACACAACATCAATCCAATAAAACAATGGCCTATGAGGCAGCCGAATTTATAAAGTTAATCAAGACAAACCAGTTGGAATCAAGGATCAATTCCCATCATCATTCAATGATAACAATGAAGATCATGGAGGAAGTAAGGGAACAAACCGGATTGACGTTTCCGGCGGATAAAATGAAAAAATTCTAGTGTTATTAGGGGAAAAAGTTTGTGATCGATGATTCTGGGGGTATTCTCTTTAGCAGCACTTTATTACAGTAAGGGCAGAAGGATAAATGTCTGTTTTCTATATCTAGTATATTTATAAGGGGTGCAAATCACAAAAATGTACAGTAAAGCGGAATTTGTCGTTACAATCTGCACCCGCTTAGGATTGGCAGCCATTTAATACTAAAGCCGCATAATTTTCCATTGGTTGATGTAGGGATGAAAAGTTTGGCATTAAACCATATCTACCTGTACTTAAACGGCCTTTTTTTGGTTCTCTTGCACTTTTTCTTCACTTTTTAAACCTTTCAGCAGGGAAAAGCACATGATGACCATAATAATGGCAAAGGGCAGGGCAGCTGCAATGGAAGCTGTTTGTAAAACGTTTAGCCCACCGGCTAAAAGCAGTACAGCAGCAACGGCTGACTGGATGATTCCCCACGTCATTTTAATCTTATTAGAGGGATTCAGTGTTCCGCCTTCACTAAGCATTCCCAGTACAAAGGTTGATGTGTCAGCAACCGTTATATAGTAAATGGCTACAACAGCAAAACCCAAAATGCTTAAGACGGAACTTAAACTAAGATGATCAAAGAAAATGAAGATCGATAGTGAGACATTATTTGCAATCTCCTTGGCCATGTCGTGGCCACCCATATTTTGAACAATATCAAGTGCAGAGCCGCCAAATACGGACATCCAAAGGCAAGTCCCAACTGTGGGTACAAGTAGCACACCGACGACAAACTCCCGAATGGTCCTTCCTTTTGAGACGCGGGCTATAAACATTCCAACGAAAGGCGCCCAAGCAATCCACCATGCCCAATAAAATAGCGTCCACGATGCTATCCAAGTGTCCTTACTAAAAGGTGCTAACCTTAAACTCATATGGACAAAGTCACTTAAATAGTTCCCAGTCGTATTAAACAGGACTTTAAATATTGTTAGAGTTGGACCAACAATTAAAACCATTAACATGATGGCAAATGATAGGATAATTGCAGTATTGGATAGATATTGAATGCCTTTTTCTAGCCCAGTATTGATTGAAATGATAAAAAGAATGGTGGCAACTGTGATCACAATAAGTTGAACGATTAGCGTATTCGGAACATGAAATATGGCGTGCATCCCGGCTGTAACCTGCATGGCCCCTAGACCCAGAGATGTTGCAATGCCAAAGACTGTTGCAAATACGGACAATATATCGATCGTTTTACCAATTGGCCCATAGATTTTATCCTTCAAAATGGGATAGAAGGCCGAGCTGACTGCAGCTGGCAGCTTTTTGTTATATTGAAAAAAGGCCAAAGCCAAACCAATTATGGTGTAAATTGCCCAAGGGTCCAAGCCCCAATGGAAAAAAACATATTTCATCGCTAAGTTGGCTGAATCGACTGTATAGGGTTTTCCATAAGGCGGATTTGTAAAGTGGGTGACGGGTTCAGCAACACTCCAGTAAACTATGCCGATTCCCATCCCTGCGCCGAATAACATCGCTAGCCATGAACCGGTCCTGAATTCGGGCTGGTCTGTTTCCTTACCCAGCCGTATATGACCGTATTTAGAGAACAATAAATAAACTGAGAATACCACAAAGAAAAGGGCAGCACCGAGGTAAACCCAACCCAGGTAATCAATTGAACTATTATAAATCGTATTAGTGACTTTGGCTAGATTGTTTTTTAAAAAAACTCCCCAAACAATAAAAAAGAGGGTTAGCAACAGTGAAATAAGAAAAACGCTGTTTTTCTTTATCATCTTAATTCCTCCTAGTAAATGGTGGAAGGGCCAACTAGCGAGTCAAAGAGAATGAGAACAACTGATTTATTGTGTGGTATCTAGGAAATGAAAATTAATATTTTATGATATCGGTTAACTCTTCCTTCGATTATAAAATTAACAATTTTGCCGTTAAAGACAACAATCGCTTCATGAGGGCTTCTTTTTATGGCGTGTTATGCAAACAAACTTGTACTATGAAGGGGCTGTAAGCGGACTTTTGGGTCCATATATGCTTTAGCATTGTTAACAGCAGTAGGAGCTTCTCCGAATCCGCTTGCAATTAACTTTACTTTACCATCATATGTACATACGTCTCCTGCAGCGTATATTCCCTCAATATTTGTTTCCATCCTGCTGTTAACGACAATAGTATTTTTTTGAACTTCCAGACCCCAATTATCCTTGATGGGTCCTAACGAAGAGACAAAGCCAAAGTTTACAATCATGGCATCAATATCCAGAATTTCAGTCCCGCTTCCTTTTATTTCTTCTAAAACAACTTGCTCAATTTTCCCATTGCCATATATTACACTTGGAATGAAGGGCGTAAGTATCTCTACCTTTGATTTTCGTAGATTTTCAACACTGTGTTCATGAGCACGGAATTTATCTCGCCTATGAACCAGTGTTACTTTTTCAGCAATTGGTTCTAGCATAAGCGCCCAATCAACAGCTGAGTCCCCTCCGCCACATACGAGCACTCTTTGTCCTGCAAATGCATTCAAGTCATCTATAAAATAGTAGAGGTTGCTATTCTCGAATTGAGAGGCTTCCTCAAGTTCAATTCTACGGGGTTGAAATGCACCGTTGCCAGCTGTAATGATAATCGTTTTTGAATAATGCATACCACTGTTTGTAGTTAATTTAAATATCCCATCACTTTGTTTTTCAACTGTTTCAACAGCTTGTTCGAGACAGATCATCGGGTTAAACATATCCATTTGTTCTTTTAAATTATTTACTAACACTTGTGCCATAACCTTAGGACAACCAGCGACATCGTATATATACTTTTCAGGATATAATGCAGAAAGTTGTCCACCGAGTTGTGGCAAGCTTTCAATAATTTTTACAGTGGCTTGACGCAGTCCACCGTAGAAAGCCGTAAACATCCCTACTGGGCCGCCACCGATGATCGTAATATCGTATATTTTTGTGTCCTCTTTCAACTATATCCCTCCATTGGAAAAGTGTTTGATGATTATCCTGCTGAATATTAGGAGTTTAAATTTCTCCAATATTTACGGGGGATAACTAAATTGAATGTCCATTAATCCTTCACTCCCTATTTAAAATTTGGTTTTTACCAAGTTTGAATATGTGCCTATTATAAAATTAAATATTCAGATAAAAAAGTATGCACTTTTTTATTAAATAGTGTCTAAAAATATACTAATAGTGATTATTAATACGATTGATGAATGATTTGACATGGGTATAATTACCCTATATTATGACTTTTCGGGTCCATAAGACAGGCAGGCAGGTGCTCTTAGGCTCCTTAATGATTATTATTGCTCATTTTGTGAAGCGCTGACGCAGCTTCCTCAAATGAAGGTAATTATATCCTTGATTTATATCAATTATAGATACCAGTAGACATAAGAAAAGATGCCCCCGATTCAATATAGAGGCCATCATCTGAATGATTTTAAAATTAGTTTTTTTATACTGTCAGGTTTATGGGGGAGATTCCAGTGCATTCTTCCCTGTGTTTGGTTGTTTTGGCTTAGGTATATGGTGATAACTTATTCTATTTAAAGAAAATCAGGGATCATTCTACCTTAGTTTTTCCTGACAGTCTCCATATAGTTTTTACTCCAATCATACATAGATTCGAGGATTGGCATGAGGCTTTCCCCTATTCCGGTCAGTGAATACTCTACCTTTGGTGGAACAACAGGATACACTTCACGATGGACAATAAAGTCTTCTTCAAGTTCTCGTAATTGACTAACGAGCATTCTGTGCGTAATACCGGGAATTAAGGATTTTAGTTCACCAAATCGTTTGGTCCCTTCTTTACCAAGGTACCACATTATAAGCATTTTCCATTTACCGCCAATGATAGAAAGAGTCAATTCTTTACCACTGTTAAACCTCTTACTATTAACATGCCCCATATTTTAATCTCCTTATTCAATATTTTTTCTTTTTCCAATATATAATAAAAAAATGCTTACTTACAAACAAAATTTATAATATTAAATTAATTTTATTTAATTCCAACAAAATTATTAGGTGATTTATATAAAATTCCCGTTACTTTTGAAATTCAGATGTCCTGAGAAGACCCGATAATTGGAGAATCTTCTATACTTCGATTAAGGACTTCAATATTGATTGGTCTCACCGCAGTATATTTTTTTACACTATATGAAAAAAAAGTGCATACTTTTTTATCTGAAAAACGGGGTTTATAATTTGTGTAAAATATTTGGCTCTCTTATCTATGCACTTGTTAATACCGTAACGGCATTACAATATTCCCACTTTCTAAGAGTGTCTATCTTATTTTTCTCTAATTAGAAAAGGAGTGTGATGTGAAGTTATGAAGCAAGAGAAAATTACTATTATTGGAGCTGGTATTGTTGGATGCAGCATTGCCTACTATTTAAGCAAATTGGGGAAGCGAAACATTACTGTCATTGAGCAAGGGCCATTATTTGAAACTGGAGGTTCAACATCGCACGCTCCAGGTCTCGTTTATCAACTTAACTTTTCCAAATTGCTAACAACTTTAGCTTCCCAAACGGTAGAGGCTTTCAAAGAGTTAAATCATGAAGGGCAGCCTTCTTTCTATTCCGTAGGGAGCCTTGAAGTAGCAAACACACAAGAACGATTAGAAGATTTAAAAAGAAAAGCGGGAGTAGGATCGTCTTGGGGAGTGGAAGCATATCTCCTTTCACCGGAAGAATGTGCACAAAAGTGCTCTTTAATAAATTTGGATAAAATTTATGGCGGTTTGTATGTCCCTTCAGATGGAATCGCCAAACCACTTCGCGCTATTGAAGAGATGGCGGCGTTTACTAGATCATGCGGCGGTGAATTTTATGGCCACACAGAAGTAACGGGTGTTGAAGTTGCAGATGGCAGGGTAAAAGCAGTTGAAACAAGTTCTGGGAAATTTGAAACGGACTTAGTTATATGCTGCGCTGGATTCTGGGGCCCGCGCATTGGAGAAATGGCTGGAATCACCATTCCTCTTCAACCTATGGCTCATCAATATGCTCTTTCAAATGACCTAATGGAACTAGCCAATGAAACAGAAGAAATTACAACACCACTTGTCCGTCATCAGGATAGTGCCATGTATTATCGCCAAGTGTTTAATGGTTTAGGTATTGGTTCTTATCAACATCGCCCATTGCCTGTCGAGCAAAACGACATTACTAAATATGGTGAAACAAAAGAAATGCCATCAATAAAACCTTTTACGTCTGAAGATTTCGAAAAGCCTTGGCAAGATGCACTTGACCTTATACCTGCCTTAAAAAAAGCAGGCATGAAAAAAGGCATAAATGGTATCTTCTCATTTACACCTGATGGTATGCCTCTGCTGGGAGAATCTCAGAAAGTACGTGGTTTTTGGGTGGCAGAAGCGATCTGGGTTACCCATTCTGCAGGTGTTGGCAAATCTATGGCTGAATGGATCGTAAATGGGGCGCCAACCCTTGATTTGGAATTATGCGATATTAATCGTTTTGACACATACGCACAAAGTCCGGCTTACTATAAAAAACGGTCTATTGAAAACTTTGAAAAGATATACGATATCCATCATCCATTCATGCAGCCTGAAACGTCACGCAACATGCGATTTAGTCCATATTCTATCCGCCAAAAAACATTAGGGGCTTACTTTAACGAGAAATCTGGCTGGGAACAGCCGCAATGGTATGAAGTAAATGATTCGCTTGTTGCAACGTATGAAAAAAGTATTTTGAAACGTAAAGGATGGGCTGCTCAATATTGGTCGCAAATTATTGAAGCTGAGCATCTTCATACACGAAAGCATGCTGGACTTTTTGATGTAACTGCAACAAAGAAACGGTTAGAAATCAGTGGTAAAGAAGCTCTAGGTTTTTTACAAGAATTGACGACGGACAATATAGATATTCCAATTGGGACTGTAATGAGCACTTTAATGCTGCATGAGTTAGGTGGCATAAAGGACGAAATAAAAGTCGTTCGCAAAGCAGCTTCAACGTTTTTTTGTGTTTTGCAAGGTAAAAGTACACAAGATTGCAATGAAAAAATACATAAGCTTGCCAGCCTGATTTATTTAGTTATTTCTTGATAATGCATGT
>NZ_SLXK01000016.1 GCF_004341035.1 Scopulibacillus darangshiensis | reverse complement strand
TATTTTTAGACTCTTTGTCAAGGAACATTTTTCAACGTTGACAAAACTTAGAAACACTAGGGATACACTAGTTTATTAAGGTGCGAAGTTTGAGTCATTTACTATCCATTTTTTAAAATATATGAAAAACAGCAATTAAAAGGGGAAATGGCAAATGATTGAGGTGATCGGTGCTTTAGCCGCCTTCTTTATGGGTCAATGGATAGCCTACCGTTCAAAATGGGTGACAAATGGGTCTTTATTAAAGATGATCGCTAGTTCAATTGGGGTTATTGGTTTTTCGATGATTTTGTTTGTTTTCGCAGGTAAGCACATGGTAAGTATTGTCGTTGTACCAACAGTTATTTGTGCGGCAATTTTATCCGCAAAATACCGGATGTATATAACAGGATTTATGAAACAGTTAAAAGGAGACTTTAAAAATGGCGCGTAAATTGGGCGTTTCGATTTATCCGGAACACTCCACAAAAGAACAGGATATGTCCTATTTAACAAAAGCTTCACATTATGGATTCGAGCGGGTTTTTACGTGCCTGCTTTCTGTTAACAAGGAAAAAGAGGATATCATTACTGATTTCAGCGAAATTATTAATCATGCAAAAAGTAAAAATATCGAGGTTATCCTGGATATTGCTCCAGCTGTTTTTCAAAAATTAGGCATTAATTATGATGATTTGCGCCTCTTTTCAGAACTTGGAGCTGATGGGATTCGCCTAGATGTGGGATTTGATGGCTTAAGAGAAGCTAAACTGACGCAAAATGAATATGGGCTGAATATTGAATTAAATATGAGTAACGATATTAACTACTTAGAAAATATACTCTCGCACCAGCCCAACAAAGATAGACTGTTAGGATGTCATAACTTTTATCCTCAGCGGTTTACGGGCTTACCCTATGATTTTTTTGTTCGCTGTAGCCGAAGATTTAAGAGGTATGGGATACGAACTGCTGCATTTGTTACATCTCAAGGAGGTGCTATAGGGCCTTGGGACATTAATGATGGCCTCTGCACCTTAGAACAGCATCGTCAGTTGCCAATAGATATCCAGGCAAAACATTTGTGGGCGACAGGATGCATTGATGATGTTGTTATTGGCAATGCTTATGCGAGTGATGCTGAATTACGGTTACTCAGCGAATTAAATCGGAATTTAATTGAATTAAAGGTTCAAACCGAACATAACATGTCTGATGTTGAGGAAAGGATATTATTCAACGAAAAGCATATTCGACGCGGAGACATAAGTGATTATATGATTCGTTCTACTGAGGTAAGAAAAAAATATCAAAATGAAGAATTCCCCCTACGAACTAGTGTTTCACAAAAAAGAGGGCAAATTTCAATTGGAAATAATTCATTTGGCAAATATAAAGGTGAACTACAGGTTATTTTAAAGGATATGCCACAGGACAAACGAAAGAATATCATAGGAAAAGTGGTTGACGAAGAATTATTTCTATTAGATTATATAAAGCCTTGGGGATCTTTTAGTCTTAAAAATAAAGGTTAATATAAGATTGATTAATTACGGCTTAAAAAAGGCAATGGGGGATAATCCCATTGTCTTTTTACTTGATGATAGCCAACCAGGAATTATGCGCGGTAAAAACCCCTTGTGCTCCAGTCTTCTTTCTCTATTCAAAGCTTCTAGTAATCGGATCTGCTAATAGCATCTAAATAGCTTGTTTGAAAGGATTTCATTATGTCATTTTGTCATATGCCCATTACATTCGAAACACCCATAATTTAGTTACCTGAATAAAACTTCCAGGCATGTCTTCTCATCTCAATGACATAGACTTTTTAAATGAAGAACTTGTCTAATAGTTACAAGAGATTGGAGGCGAAAAGGGTGAATGATGTCAGAGAGGGGCCTCTTACGGGATTGCGCGTCATCGATATTGCGACAGTATATGCTGCACCGTTTGTCGCCGACTTCCATCAGATATGAAGGTCGCCCCGCATATCCTTGTCTTAAGCTACAGTTACTACTGCCCTCACTGTTCGGGACTTGCACCCTAAAGTCTGCACTCATGCCAAGCTCACATAAAGCAGCCAGCCCAAAAGGCTGATTGCTTTTTTCAATGAACATCATTCAAGCGAAAACAAGGGAAATGAACTCCCACTGTAGAAGTCTTGAAGAACCAACATCGTCTGGGGGGGTTAAGGTGTTAAAACGGTTCGCAACGGAAGAGGCACAGGCTATTATCGATTCATCGCATGATGGTATTATAGTGATCGATAAGGAGACGAGAGTCTGTCTTGCCAATCAGCATGCCACTAGATTATTGGGTTTGCCAGCCCATATTGTCGGTTCAAAACTGACGGAATTTATTCCTAACACCGATTTGCTAAGGATTTTACAAACGGGTAAAACGGAATTTGGCGATATTGCCACAGAGCTTAACCATAAGCTGATCATTAATCGCTTGCCCATCCTTGAAAATGGGGAGGTTATTGGTGTTGTTTCTAATTTTAAAGAAATACATAACATTCAAAAGATGGAAATGAAGATTAGAAAACAGCTGCATCAAAGCGGCTTGGAGGCAAGACATCAGTTATCAAACATCGTTGGCTCATCAGATCGCTTGGAAGAGTGCAGGATCTTGGCGAATAAATTCGCCAAAACCGAGGCAACGGTGATGATTTTGGGTGAATCGGGGACCGGGAAAGAATGGTTTTCACAAGGGATTCACTTAAGCAGTTCCCGGGCTGCCGGACCATTCGTCGCCATAAATTGTGCAGCTTTACCTGAAAGTTTACTAGAAAGCGAGCTTTTCGGTTATGAAGAAGGAACGTTCACCGGTGCGGCCAAAGGCGGAAAAATGGGGCTTTTTGAACTTGCTCACGGCGGAACAATCTTCCTTGACGAAATTGGTGAAATGCCTTTGCAAATCCAAGCTATGCTCTTGCGAACGATTGAAGAACGCGAGATTCGCAGGGTCGGAGGTCAGAAGGTGGTACCTGTTGATGTTCGCATCATTGTTGCAACAAACCGAGATCTGGAAACGATGGTTGAAGAAGGGGCATTTCGCAAAGATTTATATTATCGGCTGAATGTGTTGACGCTGGAATTGCCTCTATTGTGTGAACGGCTTTCAGATATTCCGGAATTAGTAGATTCCTTTTTAAGGGAATTTAATGAGAAAAGCAGTAAAAAAATAGATGCGATCAGTCAAGATGTGCTCACCTTGTTTCAACAATATCATTGGCCGGGAAATGTCAGGGAGTTGAAGAATGTTGTTGAAAGAATGGTCCTTTTAACTGAAGAGGGGACCTTGACGATGAAAGATGCCCACTTTTTTAAGAAAAAGGTGGATAAGTCTGCTGTGCGAAACCCGGCTCTCCCTGACCTTGAGAAACAGGCTATTATATCAGCACTTAAGGAGGAAAAAGGAAATAAAACAAAAGCCGCGGAAAGGCTTGGTTTTGACCGAAGCACACTTTGGCGGAAGATAAAAAAGTATAACATTTCTTGAATTGATCTGATGCATATTTGCAACACTGTTGTATATTGAAACGGATAATTATCGAAAAATAGCAATAAATCAGTATAATAGAATTGGCATGATTTTTGCATTATAATCTCTTAAAGGAAAGAGGTGACCTGTTTTATGAAACATCATTCACTGGCTGTTATTCCGGGTGATGGCATAGGGCCCGAAATTATGAATGAAGCAATGAAAGTGCTGCAATTAATTGAAGAGATGCATGGCGGTTTTAAATTCGATATTCAATCGTTTAACTGGAATTGTGAGTATTACCTGAAGCATGGAAAAATGATGCCTGATAATGGAATGGAAATTCTTAAGGATTTTGATGTGATTTTATTTGGTGCCGTTGGTGAGCCGCGTGTGCCTGACCACATATCTGTTTGGGAATTGATTCTGCCGATCCGCAAAACCTTTGAACAGTATGTCAACATGCGCCCGATAAAATTATTAAAGGGTCTCGAGAGTCCGCTCAGGCATAAAAGTCACGATGATTTGGATTTCGTTGTTATCCGGGAAAATACCGAAGGCGAATATTCGAATATGGGCGGCCGTCTGCACCAAAACACACCGTACGAGATAGCTGTACAAAACAATGTCTTTACACGATACGGGACCGAGCGGATTGTAAAATATGCCTATGAGTATGCGTCATGCCACAATGTTAAACGGCTCACTGCAGCGACTAAATCCAATGCCATGAATCATTCTATGACATTTTGGGATGACATCGTGAAGGAGATTAGTCAGCAATACAATACGATTGAGACAAATCTTTATCATATTGATGCCCTAGCTGCCTATTTTGTGTCGAACCCGGAAAAATTCGATGTTGTCGTTGCCAGCAATTTATTTGGTGATATTCTCACAGATTTAGGGGCGGCGATTGTAGGGGGGCTGGGGCTCGCGCCATCAGGCAATATTAACCCTGAACAGAAATACCCTTCAATGTTTGAGCCTATCCATGGATCCGCCCCTGATATCGCGGGAAAAGGAATAGCTAATCCTATCGCGCAAATTTGGAGTGTTGGGATGATGATGGATCACCTAGGTTACAGCGAGTTAAATCATTTGATTCTTGAAAGCATTGAAAACGTGCTTGTTGACGGCAAAGTCCGCACACCTGATCTCGGCGGAACAGCGACAACGTCTGACATGGGTGATGCGATCTTAGAGCGGTTAAGAACGCTGCTGGAAAGTGAACGAGAACAAGTTCATAACGGGTCACAGTAACAAGAGGAGGAGAACAAAATGGTAAAAAATCAGTCAGGCAAGCTGCTGGTTGACCCGCGTTATAAAATCGCAAACCGTGAAGCGATCATCGGCATTATTTTGGCTGTCATAAATTTTATCTGGTGGTTTGCCTTTGCATTTGGTTTGGGCTCTAAAAAAGTGGCCGATTACCATTATGTGATGGGACTTCCAGCTTGGTTCTTTTACAGTTGTGTCGTTGGTTTCATTGTTATCACTATTTTACTTATCGTTGCTGTTAAATTCCTTTTTAAAGAGATTCCTCTCGATGACATGCCTGATCAAGATAGAGGTGACCATAAATGAACTGGTCAGTTGTAATACCAATGATTCTTTTTATTATCGTTGTTTTTCTTGTCGGCATTTATGCTTCAAAAGCAACCCAAAGATCTGATGATTTTCTTCAAGAATATTTTCTCGGGAGCCGGCAGCTTGGCGGTTTTATCCTTGCGATGACAATGGTTACGACCTACGGAAGTGCTTCCAGTTTTATCGGCGGTCCGGGGGTGGCCTATACGGTAGGCTTAAGCTGGGTCTTGCTTGCGATGAGCCAGGTTGTTACCGGTTATATCGTTCTTACGGTTCTCGGTAAGAAGTTTGCCATTATGGCAAGGAAGATTAAGGCTGTCACGCTCATTGACTTTTTGCGGGAGCGCTACCAAAGCAAATGGGTTGTCATTTTATCCGCCTTAAGCATTATTATTTTCCTTTTTTCATCAATGGCGGCGCAATGGGTCGGCGGCGGCCGTTTGATTCAATCGGTAACGGGATTGCCTTATCTGTCAGCCTTGTTTATTTTCGCTATTTCAGTTTTAGTCTATGTTATCATCGGCGGATTTCGCGCTGTCGCCATCACTGACGCCATTCAAGGCATCGTGATGTTTGCCGGAACCCTGATCATTTTAATTGGCACAATCATTGCCGGCGGTGGTGTCGACAACATTATTTCTGATCTGAAAGCCATCGATCCAGGTCTCATTACACCCTATGGACCCGATCATCAATTTTCCGCTGCTTACATATCCTCTTTCTGGATTCTTGTCGGTGTCGGCGTTGTCGGACTGCCTCAGGTAGCCGTCAGAGCGATGTCATACAAGGATTCCAAAGCGATGCACAGAGCTTTGATTATCGGAACGATTGTAGTCGGTGTGGTCATGCTCGGCATGCATCTTTCGGGTGTATTCGCAAGGGCTGTCATGCCAGATATTAAAGTAGGGGATAAGGTGATGCCGCTGCTTGCGATCAAGGTACTGCCCGCATGGGTTGCCGGTGTCGTCCTTTCAGCGCCTATGGCGGCCATCATGTCCACCGTTAATGCGCTGCTCTTACTTGTCAGTTCCTCGATTATAAAGGATGTGTACTTAAACTATATTAAACAAAACGCATCACATCAGCGTGTGAAGCGTCTCAGTATGGGGATAACGGGAATTGTTGGTGTTCTGGTTTTAATCATGGCAATCAAACCGCCTGATTTGTTAATTTGGCTCAATTTGTTTGCGTTTGGCGGGCTTGAAGCGGCATTTATTTGGCCGGTCGTTATGGGGCTGTATTGGAAGAGGGGCAATGCCTATGGCGCGTTGACTTCCATCATTGTCGGTGTTGTGTCATATATCTGCTTCAGCACCTTTATTCCAAGTCCATTTGGGATGCACGCTATTGTGATGCCGGTCATTTTGTCATTTTTTGGCTATGTTGCCGGGAGTCTATTAACAAAGGATGTTGACGTTTTTCAACAAAATAAAATTATCTCTAAATTTTGGAGCGTCTAAAATCGATTGAAGGGGAGAGTCCTTAATGGAAAATTTAGTCTTAGACAAGCGGTATAAAAGAGACAAGGAACGGGTCATAAATCTGACGCAGCAATTGGTCCGAATACCAAGCGTCTATCGTCCTGATCAGCCGAACGAAAATGAGCAAAAGGTCGCTGAATTTGTTGCTGCTTATATAAAAAAACTAGAGTTAGAGGTTCATATTGAGGAAGTTGTGCCCGGGAGACCCAATGTCATTGGCATATTGGATTCAGGAAAACCGGGAAAGGCATTATTATTCGAAGGCCATACGGATGTTGTGACTGAAGGGGATCGATCATTATGGGAGCATGATCCCTTTGCGGCTAAAGTTGTTGACGGCTTCATGTATGGCAGGGGGACCAATGATACAAAGGGGAACCTGGCATGTGCTATAACAGCTGTTCAATCCATAATAGAAGATAAAGAGTCTTTTACAGGCAAGATTATTTTATGCATTCCTTGTGATGAAGAGGGCATGATGATCGGCATCAAGCACTTTATCAAACAAGGGTGGGCTGACGATGTTGATGGTGCGATTATTTGTGAGCCTGAAGAAAATCAAATTTGTGTTTCCCAAAAGGGAGCGATGCGAGTCGTTGTCAGGGTGTATGGCAAAATGGCCCATGGCGCTATTCCGCTGAGCGGCATTAATCCCAATACGAGGATGGCAAAAATAATATGTGAACTCGATAAGCTTGAACAATATGAAAAGAAGCGGTTAGGAAAAGATCCTGAGCTCGGCTGGCCTAGTATAACGCCAACGATTCTGCAAGCCCCGGTTGCCGGAGATGCCCAGATCAATGTTGTGCCGGACCAATGCATGACAACGCTTGATATTCGAACGATACCTGGTCAAGATCACCATCAATTAAAGGAGAACATTCAGGATATTTTTGATCAGCTTGCGGAAGAGGATCCGGATTTTAAAGCTGACTTAGAGGTGATCGAGGACCGGCCATGGACCAAGACAGACGCAGGTCACCCCGTTGTCCGGGCGATTGCTTCTGCATACACATCGGTTACCGGTAAAGAACCGACTTACAATGGTGTACCCGGTGCAACAGACGGGACCTTTTTGCACATCGCCGGCATCCCAATTGTAACCACAGGAGCAGGTGACCGGGAAATACCCCACCACATTAATGAATATGTTGAGCTGGAAGAGCTCGCGACAACAACACAGATTTACCGGGAGGCTGCCTTGAATTTTTTAAATAAAAGCTAAAAAAGTGAAGGGAAGATGAACATGCCAAAGGGTCAATCAGCTGGTAAAATCCATCCGGTGGAGAAGTCCGCAATCAGCAAAATAAAGTTACGCATTATTCCTATGGTACTTATTCTTTATGTTGTCAGCTATCTTGATCGTGTCAATTTAGGTTATGCGTCCTTAGACATGAATGCAGATCTGGGTATTTCAGGTGCACAGTATGGCTTAATGGCGGGGATATTTTTTATCGGTTATTTCCTTTTCGAAATTCCAAGCAACATGTTAATGCATAAAATAGGCGCCCGTGTTTGGATTGCCCGTATATTGATCAGCTGGGGCATTGTTGCCATGATAACGGGTTTCGCACAAAATGTAGTTCATCTTTATACCATAAGGTTCATCCTAGGTATTGCAGAAGCGGGATTTTTCCCAGGCATTCTTTTATATCTGACCTATTGGTTTCCAGCTAAGGAACGCGCGAGGTCGGTCGGGATGTTTATGGTCGCCCTTCCTATTTCTTATATTATCGGCGCCCCGTTATCTGGATTTATTCTCGATTATGTTCACTGGGGTGGTTTTGATGGTTGGCGCTGGATGTTCATCATTGAGGGACTGCCAGCGGTCATCTTAGGGATTTTAACGCTGTTTGTTCTTCCTAACCGGCCACTGCATGCCAAATGGCTTACAAATGAGGAGAAGACTTGGTTATCTAATGAACTTGAAAAAGAGAACCATCAGAAACTTGAACGCCATCATTTTTCCACAAAAGAGGTTTTATTTAACGGGCGGATCTGGCTGCTCGGATTCATGTATTTTTGTGTCGTTATAGCTTTGTACGGGGTCGGTTTCTGGGTGCCGCAAATTGTGAAAAACATTTCTGAAAGTCTGTCTGACACGGGTGTTGGCTTCGTTGTAGCGATTCCATATATCGCCGGAGGGATCGCAATGGTATGGTGGAGCCGCCATTCAGATAAAACGCTTGAACGCCGCTATCATACTGCCATACCATTAATTGTTTGTGCCGCGGGTTTGACAGCTCTTATTTATATTTCGGATTCGGCGGTCCTTTCTATTGTGATGCTGGCCATTGTCATTATGGCTACCTTCAGCTATTTCGGACCTTTTTGGTCGCTGCCTTCCTTGTTTTTAACTGAGGCTTCCGCCGCCGTCGGGATAGCGACCATTAATTCGCTCGGAAATCTAGGCGGATTTCTTGGTCCATACGCCATCGGTGCAGTGTCGGATGCTACAGGAAGCATATATAGCGGCCTTTATATTATCGTCGCATTTTTGATTATCGGTTTCTTGGTTACGTTGGGATTGCGTTTGAAAGGCGGAGAAACAGAAGCGGTCATTAACAAGAGCGGAATGGGGAGGAATTTGAAATGAGATTACAAGATAAAGTGGCCATTATCGTTGGTGCTTCCGGTGGAATGGGCCAGGAAACGGTAAAACGTTTCTTAGAAGAAGGCGCTATGGTTGTAGCAGCCGATCTAAATGTTGAAAAACTGCAAGACCCAGGTAAAGATCACTTTCTTCGAGTAAAAACAGACATTACAGTTCCAGAGCAAGTTGGTGATTTGATTGATCAAACCTTGCAACGCTTCGGCCGGGTTGATGCATTGGTTAATATTGCCGGTATAGCCCAGGCGGCTACACCGATTGAAGAGGTAAGCGAACAGGACTGGGACCGGATTATGGCGATTAATACGAAATCGATTTTCCTGACAAGCCGTGCTGTTGTGCCGGCAATGAAAAAACAGGTGGGCGGCGGTGTGATCGTTAATGTGGCATCCATAGCCGCAGTTCGTCCGCGGCCGGGATTGAATGCCTATATAGCATCCAAGGGAGCGACGCTCGCGTTCACTCAAGCTTTGGCCATTGAATTAGCCGAAAATAAAATTCGCGTCAATGCTGTCAATCCAGGACCTGCTGATACCCAGATGCTCGGGAAATTTACAGCGGAAGGGGCAAATGCCGAGGATACTAGGAACGCCATTTTTAAGGATAGTGTTCCTTTAGGCGAGCTGATCCAGCCACAAGATATTGCTAATGCGATCGTTTATTTAAGCTCCGATGAAGCGAGAATGGTGACGGGATCTATTTTTAACATTGACGGCGGCAGGGGGATATGACATGAGCCTTCAAGGGGTGAATCATCATATGACGGCGAATATCAGTAAAATGTTCATTAACGGAAAATGGCTGGAACAAGATACTGGTGAAACGATTGGTGTCATGAATCCAGCAAATGGAGAGATTATGTATCACATCCCAAGAGGGCAAAAGGCTGATATTGACAGAGCTGTTGCTTCTGCCCGCGATGCTTTTGAATCTCAAATTTGGCAAACGTTTAAGCCTGAGACCCGCGGCCGTATATTATGGAAAATGGCGGATCTGATTCGCCGGGATAAAGACAGCATTGCGGAAATGGAAACGCTTGATACCGGAAAACCTTTGTCACAAGCTAAAGCGGACGTTGAGGCCGGTGCCGGGTATTTCGAATATTATGCCGGAATGGCTGACAAAATTCTAGGGGAGACGATTCCAATAGCATCTGGTATTCTGGATTTTACCGTTCGGGAACCTGTCGGGGTAACCTCCCATATTGTGCCTTGGAATTATCCGCTGCAAATCGCATCACGTAGTACGGCGGCAGCTATAGCCACAGGTAATACCGTTGTTATGAAACCGGCTGAAGATACGCCAGCCACGGCTTTGAAGCTTGCTAGGCTCTTTGAGGAAGCCGGGTTGCCAAAAGGTGTGTTTAACGTTGTAACGGGTTATGGTTATGAAGCAGGGGCAGCACTTTCTGACCATCCCGGCGTCGATCATGTGACATTTACAGGCTCGGTTGAAACCGGAATGGCCGTCATGACTGCTGCAGCAAAGAATATTACACCGGTCACCCTTGAACTAGGCGGGAAATCACCGAACATCGTCTTCAGCGACTGCCATTGGGATGAGGCTTTGAATACGGTCATGCGCTCCATTATTCAGAACGCTGGCCAGACGTGTTCCGCCGGCTCTCGTTTGCTCGTGCAAAAGGACATCCATGATAGATTTGTTGACGCTTTATGTGAGAAAATGCAGTCGCTTGTAATCGGCCCGGGGATTGATGATTGTGATCTTGGCCCGATTTTGTCGGAAAAACAATGCCGTAAGATTGAAAGTTATATAGATTTTGCAAAGCAAGAGGGTGTAGCGATCAAAACAGGCGGCAACAGGGCGAACGTCGAGGGGTCTGAAGGTGGGTTTTACTTCCAGCCGACCGTCTTAGATCATGTCGCTCCTGACAGCCGATTAGCCAAAGAGGAAATTTTCGGGCCTGTCATTGCTGTTTTCCCATTTGAGACCGAAAAGGAAGCATTAAAGCTCGCCAATCATTCGCCTTATGGTCTTGTTGCCGGGATTTGGACTAAGGATATCGGCAAAGCGCATCGCCTTGCGGAAAAAATCCGCGCCGGTCAAATTTTCATTAATAATTATGGAGCCGGAGGAGGCATTCAAATGCCGTTCGGCGGGTATAAAAAAAGCGGTTTTGGCCGGGAAAAAGGCCTTGAGGCGCTAAGGAATTACACGCAGTTGAAAAATGTCGCAATAAAAACGTCATTATGAATACCTGCAGCCCATTCTATAAGATGTTTAAGGGTGGGCTGTTTTTTTGCTATTCACGGAATAGGAATTACTTGGTGAATTGACGTAATCAAGTTATACTAAATGTCAGCTATTTGCGAGCAACTTATTTTATTGGTTTAATCTTAACGAAAGGCATATAATCAAAAAATTTTGGATATAAAGAAGTCTATAGACAAAAGTTAATTGGAGTGACTGAAATGGGAAAACGGGTTAAAAGAGTTCAGTATCAGCTTGACACAAAAGGAATTAAACAATTACCTCAAAACGAAATCAAGGCTATATTACGCGGTGCTGATGAAATGATATTGACTGGAGGAAGGCGGCTTCTTGCCAAGGTTTTAAAAGGATCTAAAGAAAAAAAGGTCCTAGAATTAAAACTAAACCAATCGCCAGTCTATGGGTATTATAAATCTCTTAAGCTTGAAGATGTGATGGCTAGAATTGATTGGATGATCAAGAGTGGGTATTTAACTACTGATTATGATTACAGACTGCCTCTCCTTATATACACCGATAAAGGCTGGGAGATAGAAAGGGACACTTATTCCGATGAATTATTTAAAGAGCTAAAGGCTGCTGCTGAACGGGAAGAATATGATTATGTTTCTCAATTAAAAGATAGGAATAGGGGTATGATTCTTTTATTAATCGAGAAAATCAGAATGTCGGAAGATCGCAGTCTTATTCCAATATTAAAGTATTGGCAAACGCTTGACTACAAAAAGGTAAGACAAGCGATTCAGGAAGTGATTGATGTTTGGGAAAGAAATAATTAAAAAAGCATTATGCATTCAATCGTGCTTCAATTCTTCTGGTTGTCCGTTCGTTTGCATTTGTTTTCTCGAACAAGAGATCTAAGTCCGTTTCCATTTGCTGTTGACGGAGATCGGTCTTTTCTGCGACTTTTCGTGTAAAAGTGACATCACTCAAAATAATAGACATATCATGCTTTATTAACCTAACATCTTCCTTCACGCCGGCCATATCTTTTTCAAAACGCTGCTGGCCTTGATTTAATTGCTCAAAGCCGGATTCTAATCGCTGGTGATTTTGATTTAATTGCTCAAAGCCGGACTCTAATCGCTGGTGATTTTGATTTAACTGCTCAAAGCCGGATTCTAATCGCTGTTGATTTTGATTTAATTGCTCAAAGCCGGATTCTAAACGCTGTTGATTTTGATTTAACTGCTCAAAGCTGGATTCTAATCGCTGTTGATTTTGATTTAAATTCTCGTAATCGGATTGCATACGTTTTTGGCTCTTAGTCAATTGTTTATTTCCTGACTCTAATTTTTCCAGTCTTTCATTAACGTTGTCTCGAAAATCATGAAATTCACCATGGAAAGATTCAAAATCCTTGATAAAACCGCGCAATAATTCCTCCATTAGTCACACTCCTTCTAATAGAATTTAAAGTCTTTACTTAATTATAAATGCGAACGCATGTTTTGTAAAGGATCCTATTCAAAAAAATTACCTGAATTTTCTTGCCCAACCACACGGGTTTTGTTAAAGTTATTTAAACGTTTAGAGGGGGGTTATCCATGATTACATATCCATTTTTGAAAAGCGAAGCGACAATCGGTGTGACGGCACCTTCATCGGGTGTTGAGAAGGAGCTGCATGATCTTGTGAAGGAGTCGTCCCGGCGCATGGAGGAGAAGGGTTACACAGTTATATCTGGCAATACGGTTTGGACACAAGACAAGGCAAAATCAGCACCTGCCAAAAAGCGTGCTGAAGAGTTTAATCAAATGGTGCAGAACAGCCACATAGACCTCATCATCCCTCCTTGGGGCGGTGAGCTGTTAATTGAGATGCTGTCTAGTGTAGACTTTGAAAATATGAAAGAGAAGTGGATCTTGGGTTATTCGGACACTAGTATGTTGCTCTTCGCGATCACTTTAAAAACGGGGATAGCTACGGCTCATGGCACAAATTTAATAGATTTGAGAGGCGAGTATTCAGATGAAACGACTGCGATGTGGAAAGCGGTTCTGTCAACAAAATCCGGTGACTATATCATTCAGCATTCATCTGAAAAATATCAAGAAAAGTGGCAGCATGATAATCCGTCACCTTGTGTTTACCATTTAACGAAACCAACATATTGGAAATCGGTCAGAGACAAAAGTGTTAACATGCAAGGCCGCTTACTTGGCGGCTGCATAGATATTATCAGGCATCTGATTGGCACGCCTTATGGGGACGTTGAAAAGTTTAGGAAAGAGAAAATTAATGGAGAACCTATTTTATGGTATTTTGAAAATTGTGAGATGTCGACAACCGATTTGCGCAGATCACTCGTCCAAATGAAGCTGGCTGGCTGGTTTGAAAACTGTTCAGGTATTCTGTTTGGGCGAAGTGACGCCAATCAACCTATTGACAATTACACTGTTGTAGATGTTTACAAAGACCTATTTGATGAACTTAACATCCCTATCATCTATGACATTGATTGCGGTCATGTCCCCCCGCAAATCACTTTCATTAATGGCGCTTATGCCGAGGTCGAGGTAAAAGACGGCAAAGGGACAGTCTTGCAAAGATTTATATAAAACCACCCCTTTTTGCATGATCTCCTTCTAACGTTTTATAATGAGGGAGAATAGGGGTGAGTAGGTATGAAAGGCAATGACCGATTACAAAGCGATAATGGGTATGATCATCTTGACGATTCAACCAAACGACAGTTTAAGGTGCATCAAAGGTATGAATGGTTTCATATTTTAAATGATGTAATGATAGCAACATGGTTCTTGATCGGCAGCTTCTTTTTCTTTTATGAAAGTTTGGTTGAGGCAGGTACTTGGCTATTTGTCATCGGCAGCGCCCAGATGCTGATCAGGCCCGCAATCCGCATTGCCCATAAATTGCACGTCAAAGATAAATTGATGAATAACAGCCATTTTTGGTAGAGAAAAAGATGGATTATACTTTCATGTGAAACCATCCGGAAAATTTAAGATTGCTGCTGTGGATTTTCTTTAAGATAAATATATATACTATCAAAAGCCATGTGGGCAAGTTAAAGGACTCACATGGCTTTTTCCCATTAGCAGGTTAAAGAAAGGCTGAAGGAGCAAATCAAAAAAAATAAATGATAGGAAAACATCGTAGAGTGGGTGTGATGAAAGACGAAAAGCAGTAAATAAAAGCAAGAAATGTCTTTCATAGAGGTGATGAACAACAAAAGACGGCCAAAGAGAGGTTGAAATGCCGTTCATAAGTAATAAAATGGTAAAAACAAAACACACAGTTCATTTGGTAAATCATTTCTGTAAAAGTAACACATTTTCCATGATATATAACTCCTCTCAAAGGGCAACTTGACCTCTGTCTGCGACTTTGGCTTGCCAATCGCCAAGTTTTCTATATAGAATTATTAAAAAAGAGGTTAGAATTGGATGGGTTAGGAACTACATATTTTAGGAGGTAGATGCATGTGGACCAAGCCGGTTACAAACGATATAAAGGAAAAGTGGTATGCGTAACAGGGAGTTCACGCGGTATCGGCCGTCATCTAGCTTTGCGTTTTGCAAAAGAAGGCGCCGATGTGGTCATCAATTATTTTCGAAATGGTGACGCAGCAAGAGAGGTGGCGAAAGAGATTGAGGATTTGGGTCAAAGCGCTCTAATTGTGCGCGCTAATATGGCTCAAGAGGAAAAGATCATCAGCATGTTTGATAAAATACGGGCGGAGTTTGGCCGTCTTGATATTTTTGTACATAATGCAGCTTCAGGACGCAATCGTTCGGCAATGGAAGTCGATGTTAAAGGCTGGGATTGGACTGTTAACATTAATACACGCGCATTTCTCATTGGCGCCCAACAAGCCGCACAGTTAATGCCTGAAGAAGGTGGCGCAATGCTCGCGCTTTCTTCATTCGGTTCGGATCATGTATTCCCCTATTACACAACGGTAGGGGCAAGTAAAGCTGCTTTAGAATCACTGGTTAGGTACTTTGCGGTGGAACTCGCTCCCCGCAAAATTAACGTTAATGCCATCTCAGCTGGGGCGGTAAAGACTGATGCATTAGGGCATTTTCCGGAAATGGATAAAACGCTTAAGACGATTGAGAAAAAAATGCCCTACCATCGCATGGTGTCGCCAGATGATATCGCCAATACCGCGTTATTTTTGTGTTCAAAAGAGGCGGAAATGCTGCGCGGACAAACCCTTCGCCTAGATGGCGGGATAACCTTGCTCGTCCCTTAGCGATGTGTTTCAAACAGAAAAGTTGAACGATTAGCATAATAGGAGTAAAATGTTCCCTAATATGTGACTGCCACTTTAGGTTATAAAAATGGAAAAGCTAGCCAATAATACGACTATACTTCAGACACCATCTGGCATGACATACGGCCAGTGGTGTTTTTGTCATCATGCATTGGCTATCTTATATACATTACCATACTATTTTAACGAATGGAGAGCGATAACATGTCATCAACATTAACAAAAGACCAAATTGAGGAAAGAGTGAACAGTGTCGTTTGCAGCCAATTGCAAGTCGAGCCGTCAGAAGTCAATGGAAGCAGCTTGTTTGTTGATGATCTTGGTGCGGATTCACTTGACTTGACCGAACTTGCCATCGCGTTCGAAGATGAATTTGACATCGAGATTCCGGATTCGGATTTTGGTCAACTTTCTACCGTCACCGGCGTTGTCGAGTATGTATCAAATCGCTTGGCCTAACTAATAAGGGAGTGAAAGAATTTGTTCGAATTTGGCGGAAAAACACTGACAGAAGAACGCGCCCTTCAATTCATTGAAAAAGGCATGTGGACGAATGAATCGTTTGTCGATGTATTGGAGCGTGATGCAAAGCTTTATCCTGAAGTCGTACATAAGGACGAAGAGCGAAGCCTCACTTATAAGGAAATGTGGGAAGAAGTCGAATCGGTTGCAGCCAATCTATATGAAATGGGTATCCGAAAAGGTGATACGGTCGCTCTTCAGATGCCTAATACACTTGACTATGTCATTGCCATATTTGGAGCCGCGCGAATCGGTGCGATTGGTGTATTTTTACAAGTCGATCTCGGACGGGAGGCACTGATTCAAAGCCTTAAGCAAGTTGATGCCAAAGCTTGGATCGTCGCAGATTATTATCGCGGACAACCTTTATACGATGCGGCAATCGCCATTCAAAAGGACATTAAGTCATTAACACACGTTATTTTGCAAGGGACCGATTCCCTCAAAAATAATGATATTAAGACATTCACATCATTGCGGCGTAGTGGAAAGACGCTTTCAAAAGAACTGCTTGATGAGAATAAACCCAAACCATTAGATGCATTTGTCATGGTGTTTACATCAGGCACAACCGGGTCGCCAAAAGGAATCGTCCATCTGCACGCCAATTATCTCTGGTCGTCAAGGTCTTTAGTAGATAACTTTGGTTATGAGCCTGGATGCGGTGTTCTTGACCTTGCGCCGATCAGCCACCAAACCGGGATGCTTGCGGGTGTCATGATGACGATCGCAACCGGCGGCCGAATTCTGCTTCTTGACCGTTTTTCGGCAAACCGCGCATTGAAATGGGTTGAAAACGAAAAGCCCAATTTCATCATAGGTGCTCCGCCGCATGTGATTCATATTGCTAATTCGCCCAATTTAAAATCATCCGATACATCAAGTGTTAAGGTGTTTATCTATGCAGGAGCCCCCGTTCCAAGCACAGTTCTTCAAAGGCTGCAAACGGACGGCGGCATTAAAGTCGGCGGCATGTTTGGCTGGTCGGAAGGCTTTGTGGCTACGGCAAATCAGCCGGATGACCCAATCGACGCGGTCAGCAGCACGGTTGGCTTTGGCCTTAAGGATATCGAGATTCGCTTGGTCGATGAAGAAGGCTGTGATGTGAAGCAAGGCGAGCCGGGAGAATTATGGTCGCGCGGTCCAAACTTCTGTGCCGGTTACTACAAAAATGAAAAAGCCGCAAACCGTCAGTGGGATGATGAAGGTTGGTTCCATTCCGGTGATTTGTTGAGGCAGGACGAAAATGGGCGATACAGCTTTATTGCCCGGGCTGACGATGTAATAAACCGCGGCGGCACGAAAATTGATCCAAAGAGTGTGGAAGACGTCATTGCGGGTCATGATGCTGTGGAAAGAGTCGCAGTCGTCGGTGCTCCGCATGAGACACTCGGTCAGCAAACCGTTGCTTGTATTGTGTTAAAAGAAGGTACCGAGCGGTTTGGCCTGCCTGAATTGCGCCATTTTCTTAGTGAACACGGTCTGGCGAAGTTCCAATTTCCTGATCGGTTAGAATTCCTAAGCGAACTGCCGATGACCCATTCCGGAAAAATCAAAAATAGGGATTTGCGTGACCGGTTTCGTCAGGGAGCATAGGGAGAACCGCCTTTCAAGGCGAGAGACTAAAACATGAACGGGGGATTGGGAATGAGTATTTTAAATGCCTCTGAACCAGATGCGATTCAACTGAACGGGCAGACCATCGATTCTGAACTTGTTAAACGAGCGAATCAAATCCGCAATCGCGTCTTGCAATTTCGCCAAGAAGAATCAGGGGATTGGGCGGAACAGATCGAACGCGCCGGGAGAATACCTGATGCTTTATGGGACAGGATCCGTGAATTAGGATTTCATAAACTGACCCAGCCCAAGTGGGTAGGCGGCGAAGGCCTTCCGCTATCCCTTTATTTTCCGATTCTTGAGGAGATATCGCATTGTCATGGATCGATTCGGATGATTTTTCACGCCTACAACAGTATTTGGCGTACTGTTGGTCAAGGGTCAAAGGCACAGCAAGAGCATTGGCTTACCAAACTAGTGGATGAAGGGGCTCTCGTTGCTTTTGCTTTAACTGAGCCTGATAATGGAACTGGCATCGATCTGAGAACGACAGCAAACTATGAAAACGGTAAGTACATGTTGAACGGGCGCAAACATCTCATTACGTTCGCTGAGGAAGCTTCGGTTATCACTGTGATTGCTAAAATGGAAGGTGAGGCTGGCCGCGGCGGTTTGACCGCATTCCTGGTTCCAAACGGCACGAAAGGTATGAATTTGGAACCGATGCCCCATATGATGGGTGATAAAGGGTGTTCACATGCCATCATCACATTTGAAAACTGTGAAGTCGCCGAAGATGACGTGCTTGGTGACGTTGGGGAAGGCTTCGGTGTTGCTGTTCGCGGGTTTCTGGATCAAAGCCGGGCATGCATTGCCCAAAGCGCAGTCGGTTTGGCACAAGAAGCGCTTGATGCTACGCTGCAATTTGTCCGCAAAAGGACAACGTTTGGCAAGGCCATTGCCAGCCGTCAGGCCATTCAAATGAGGCTTGCGGAAATGCAAATGGCTGTTCAAGGCGCACGGCTGTTATGTTTGGATGCTGCCCGTAAATTTGACAAGGGAGAAGATATTTCTCTCGAAGCGTCCCTTGCAAAAGGCAATGCGATTCGGATGGTCAGGGAAGTCACCGACGGGGCATTATCTTTATTCGGAGGAATCGGTTACTCGGTAGGCAGCCCAGTTGAACGGCTTTATAGGGATGCACGTTCTCTTTGGTTTGAAGAGGGCACAGCGGAAATGCAAAAAATGACGATTGCTGAGGCTATGCTGACAAATGCCCGCCGCCGTGAACGGGCGAGGAGGAAGAAGTAACGTGCTCACCGCACAATTTACAACAGAAGATGGCTTTTCCACAGTCCAGATAGACGCCGCGCCATTAAAGCAAGGCGAAGTCCGGATCCGGGTTGAAGCCTGCGGTGTGTGCGGCAGTGATCGTCAAGTCGTGAAGGGTGAAGCCGTACCGGCGGGCACATCATTCCCATTGACAATGGGACATGAGATTTCAGGCACAATTGTTGAAATAGAAGAGCAAGTGGGAGACTTCCAGGAAGGTGATCATGTCGCGGTTCACCCTTTTATATTCTGCGGGACATGTGCAGCATGCCAGAACAATCAGCCCAATCTTTGTATTAGACAAGCGGTGATTGGCTATCACAGACCAGGGGGCTTTGCAGAACAGGTCATTGTACCGCAAAGCCAATTGATTAAGCTCCCTGACCATTTTTCAAGTGCTGCGGCGGCAGTGTTGGTGGATGCCTATGCAACGCCATTTCACGCCATGAATCTATCGCGTGTACAAGCCGGGCACACGGTGATTGTCATAGGTACCGGCGGAATTGGACTGGCTTCTCTCCAACTTGCTGATATTTTTTCCGTTGGCCATTTGGGTGCTGTTACTCGGCGTGCTTCAGGTGTGAAAATAGCGGAAGAATACGGATCAGAAGCAGGCTTTACCATAATGGATGATGCAAGGCGCACAGCGAGAACCATTCGCCGCTGGTCAAAATCAGGCGGCATAGATGTTGTCATTGACACGATTGCCAGTAGGGAGACGGTAGCCTTGGCATTGGACATCGTAAGGCCAGGTGGTAAGGTGACCATTATTGGCATGTCGGATGATACCGTGTCAATCCCAATCGCCAAGACAGTCCGGCGGGGCATTCAGGTCATAACGAGCTATGGATCGGTTATTGAGGACGTCGGTAAACTAGTGGAATTAACCGCTGCGGGAAAGCTAGACCCAACGAAGCTTATTGCGGGAACTATTGCTCTCGAAAATATAAATCAAGCATTTCAAGATGTTCGCATGTCAGGGCGTTGGGTGATTGAACCAAATCGGAAATGACATCTGAAATCCTCCAATCCAAAAAAATAAAATGCTTACAAAAAGGTTCGTACCCTAAAGGTGTACGGGTCTTTTTGTATTGATATAAAACAGAATCTTAAGTGTTATTTCACCACAAAAAGAATATATATCTATTAAAACCACGTTACATGGAGGTTTTACCCAATGGGAAGGTTAAAAATCAGTTCATACCATGGGAAAATCAACGGTGCAGTCCGTGTCCCATCGTCAAAGTACCATTTGCATCGCGCGTTGATCTTCGGTTCATTAGCTAAAGGCAAGACCCGCATTACAGG
Organism: Scopulibacillus darangshiensis; assembly: GCF_004341035.1. Classification (GTDB taxonomy): domain Bacteria; phylum Bacillota; class Bacilli; order Bacillales; family Sporolactobacillaceae; genus Scopulibacillus; species Scopulibacillus darangshiensis. The sequence continues at coordinate 66,905 of NZ_SLXK01000016.1, read as the reverse complement.
TAAATCATATGCCGTCCATATTAAGGATTCCCTTAATGCCTTAAAGGACTTAGGTATAAAAATAAACAATACGAAACATGGTTACATTGTCGAAGGTGGTCCATACATACCTGTAAACGGGGGGGTTCGTGTCGGCAGCTCTGGTACAACCTCTCAGTTCTTAATTGGCCTTGGTTCCTTTTCCCAAAACGGTCCTGCGACTTATGATGGTCAAAAAGCATTAAAAGCAAGGCCAATGGAACCCTTGCTTAATGCTTTATCGGATATGGGGATAAAAAACGAGTCGGATAACGGCCGTTTGCCTATCACTGTTTATCCCGGTTTACCAAAAGGGGGCAAAGTACAAATCCAGGGCACATTAAGCCAATGGATTTCAGGATTATTAATTTTGGCGCCTTTGGCATCTAAAGATACTGTCGTTGAAGCCATACCTCCTTTAAATGAAAAGACGTATATCAATTTAACGATTAACATGATGAACCAATTTGGCATTAATGTCATCGAACATCCAAACGGCCGAACGTGGACGGTCCCTGCTAAGCAAAACTATCATCCTGCCGATCTTACATTAGAACCTGATCTATCATCAGCAGCCTTTCTACTTGTTTTGGCTTCACTTCACCCAAGCGATTTAATATTAGAAGGCATTTCTGCAGGGGGCTCCCATCCTGAGGGGAGAATCTTGGAGATTGTGGAAAAAATGGGTTTGCCAATTGAAGCCGACCATGAAAAGGACCAAATCGTTATCAAACATAACGGCATCCAGCCAACCGCCAGTCTTGAAATTGATATGAGGAACATGCCGGATTTAATTCCAGCATTAAGCGTTCTCGCCGCACTTTCCAAAGGGAAAACGGTTTTGAGAAACATCGGTCCAGGAAGATTAAAGGAGTCCAACCGGGTTAAAGCAATGCTCCAACTAAATAAAATGGGGGCTGATATTAAGGAAGTAGGCGATGATTTGATCATTATGGGGGTAGATGATTTAAAGGCCGCTTCCATCTCCACTTACAATGACCATCGTGTTGAAATGGCTTTTGCAATAGCCGCGACACGAGCCAATGGGGAAAGTGATTTAAGCTTCCCAAATGCCTATAAAATTTCTTATCCTGAATTCCTGGATCATATGAAACAATTAGGACTCGATATGAGAATTGAAAAGAGTGAAAGAAAAAGGGAAAGGAGACAATTGCAGCATGGGAAAAGAATGTCAACCGGAAAAAGAACCATTGTTCCTGGACCATCTAAAAAAGGTTGATCCAGGAAAGGCTGCTATCGTTGACCTCAGTCTGTCGGCACCGATTGAATTAAATTATGGCCAGTTAGAGAATCTAGCGAATCGCACCGCCCAGGGTCTTATCGAGAAGGGCATTAAACCAGGGGAATTTGTTGCATATATGATGCCAAACAGCTGGGAATTTGTTGTTGTAACGTTGGCCATTTGGAAGATCGGGGCAGCAGCCTGCCCGATTTTACCGACGCTGAGGGACCGTGAAGTTTCTTTTATTATGGAGAAATCAAGAAGTAAAATGCTGATCGTCCCTAAAGAGTTTAATCACTATCAATATAAAGCGATGGCTGACCGTATTAAGCTTAACCTGATCGACCTGGAATCTATTGTGGTGATTAAATCAAGGGATCCGTTTGATATTGAACATTGTTTGGGCGGGCTCGCTCAAAATGAGCCTGATCTGGAAGAAGTAAATGGCCGCAGTCCAACCACTTTAACGGATGCCCAACTCCTTTTTACATCGGGCACGACGGGTGAGCCTAAGGGTGTGATCCATACACACGGCACTTTGAGCTATGCGGTTCATGCTCATACGAAAACATTAGGGTTAACCGGGAGGGATGCGATATGGGTCCCTTCCCCACTCGCCCACCAGACCGGTTTTCTGTACGGAATGATTGTAGCGCTGTCACTTGGGGCCAAACAAGTCTTAGAGGCAAAATGGGATGTCGAAACAGCGCGCCGGGCAATTGAGGATTATGGTTCGACTTTTGTCCAAGCTGCGACGCCGTTTTTAGCGGATATTTCCCGAGAACCAAACCCGCCAATAGGGCTGAAAATCTTTGTTGCGACCGGTGCATCTGTCCCAAGGCGGCTTGCTCATGATGCAACGTCTGCTTTGGGCTGCAAGGTCGTTGGCGGTTGGGGTTCAACGGAAACATGCCTTGTCAGCGTCGGTTCACCTTTCAGTAATGATGAAAAGGAATGGGGAACCGACGGGCAAGTCATTGAAGGGATGGAAATGAAGATTACAGATAATGAGGGCAACGAGGTTACTCCCGGTAGGGAAGGCATGTATCGTGTTAAAACGCCGGCGACTTTTACAACTTATCTCGGCCATCATGATTGGTATGGGGATGTCATCGACGAAAACGGCTTTTTCATTACTGGTGACTTAGCCACGATCGATAAAGACGGCTATCTAAGCATCACCGGACGTGTTAAGGATATCATTAACCGCGGCGGGGAAAAGATCCCGGTAGTTGACATAGAAAATATCTTATATATGCATGAGAACATTAAAGACGTTGCAATCGTCGGGATGCCGGACGAGCGGTTAGGCGAGCGGATTTGCGCCTATGTGTCGCTTAAAGTCCCTCAGGCTTTTTCATTAGAGGATCTCACCTCTTTTCTGGAATCTAGGAATACCGCCAAAATCTATTGGCCGGAACACCTTGAGTTAATTGATGAGCTGCCGCGGACGGTGACAGGAAAGGTTCAAAAATATATTCTGAGACAAATGATCGCTGACAAACTTCAAATCAAAAGTTAATACCTAATTAAGGCAGGGGAATGGTCTTGGATGATAAAATATTTCAGAAATTAAAATGTGAAGCAAGGGAATATGTCAATGGTCCCCTTCGGAAGATGTCTCAAAGGATTGAAGAAACAGGCGAGTGTGGAAAAGACATTTGGGACGAACTGAGAGCGCGCGGCTATCTAAACCTGACGGCACCGGAATCATTAGGGGGCCGCGGTCTTCCTTTTTCACAGTATTTAGAAATCATTAAGCTTCTATCGCAATCCCACGGCTCAGTTAGGGTCATCGTTCATGTTTGTAACGGGATTTGGCGGCCGCTTTTGCCGATCGTGAATGATGAGCAGAAAGAACGGTTTGTTAAACCTCTTATTGCTGGTGATGTCATAACCACTTTCACCTTAACAGAACCCAATAGCGGATCTGGCGCTGATCTTAAAACAACGGTACGGAAAGATGGCTCAGACTATCTTGTCAATGGAGAAAAGTGGATGATTTCTTTTGGCGATATTGCGGATTATTTCCTGCTTTTTGCGCGTTTGGAGGGGACTACAGGTTATGACGGTACATTGGCTTTAATGGTGCCAAGGGATACCCAGGGGTTGGAAATTAGGATAATGCCTGGGACGATGGGCCAAACCGGGACAGGGCATGCCCATTTGGAATTAAAAGATGCCCGTGTCCCAGTCGCAAACTTGCTCGGTGAGCCTGGTCAAGGTCTAATAGCCGCTTTAAATGGCTTCCTAGATCCTAGCCGTATTTCTGTTGCGATGACCTGTGTCGGCCTTGCAGAACGGGCCCTAAATCTTGCAATTGAAAGGGCAAACGAAAGAGTCACATTTGGCAAGCCTTTAGCAAAGAGGCAGCTTATCCAGTCCTACATCGCCGAAATGGCGACAGATATTGAAGCCGCTAAGGCTTTGTGCCAAAATGCCGGAAAACTTCAAGATCGGGAAGCGTTGCTACCGGCACAAGCATCAATGGCGAAGTTTTACAGTGTTGAAATGGTGAAAAGGGTTACTGATAAAGCACTGCAAATTTTTGGCGGAATCGGTTATTTTAAAGGCAGTGAAATCGAAAGAATTTATCGTGATGCCCGAATGCAGTGGTTTGAAGAAGGCACGGCCGAAACACAAAAAGCGGTTATTGCCAAACATTTTTTTGATAAAGGATGAGACAATATGACCGTTTCATTGCTTTTTAAAAAAGGGTATATCGGAAGTTTGACCTTGGATCACCGCATCCTTATGGGGGCCATGCATCTTGGTATTGAGGGTGACAGGGAGCAATTAAATCAGCTTAAAGCCTTCTACAGCGAAAGAGCTAAAGGCGGCGCAGCTCTTATTATTACCGGTGGTGCTGCCGTTCTTCCAAGCGGAGGCGGCGATCATATGTATTGTTTAACAGAACAGGATCATCGCGTCCAACTTCAAGAACTAATAGAGGCAGTCCATTTGGCTAGAGGTAAAATGGCTTTGCAATTGCAGCACAATGGCCGTTATGCCAAAAGCTCTGAAACCGGGCTGGAACCCGTTGCCCCTAGCGCCATCATGTCAAAGGTGACGAAAGAAAGACCTGTCGCGCTTTCGACAAAAGAGATTCATGACATCCGGGATGCATTTGTTAATGGAGCGGTATTTGCCGAATCTGCAGGGTTCGATGCAGTTGAACTCATGGGTTCTGAAGGTTATTTGCTTAATCAATTTCTCTCGCCGCTTACCAATCAACGGGAGGATAAGTATGGCGGCGATTTTTATAAAAGAATGGCGCTGCCGCTTGAAATTGTCTCAGGCATTCGCAAATCACTTGGGTCCGATTATCCGGTCATATACCGGATGTCTGGTGACGATTATATGGATGGCAGCACGACGCGCGCCGAAACGGTTCAATTTGCGCGGGAGCTGGCCAAGCACGGTGTCGATGCATTAAATGTCGGTGTCGGTTGGCATGAATCACGGGTTCCAACGGTTGCTGCCATTGTTCGCGCCGGCGCTTTTGCTCATGTTGCATCTGAGATTCGCCAAGCAGTAAATATCCCTGTTATCGGTGCTAACCGCATCCATACTCCTGAATGTGCTGATGATGTTCTGAATCAACAGTTAATGGACTTTGTCGCGCCTGCACGGCCTTGGCTTGCCGATGCATCTTTCGCTCAAAAAGCAAAGACGGGCGGCCGTGAAGAATTGAATGTGTGTATTTCCTGCAACCAGGAATGCCTTGATCACACAATGGGACATCCTCCATCGCCGGTTGGCTGTCTTGTCAATCCGCGAACAGGGCACGAATGGAAATGGGGCTTGAAAGACAGAGATCATCACGGTCAGCAGAGACAGAACATTGCGGTGGTTGGCGGTGGGATTGCCGGGCTTGCGGCGGCCAAAGCGTTGGCTGAAAAATGTGAACGGGTGACACTCTTTGAAGCCAAGGGTCAATTAGGCGGCCAATTCCTTTTAGCTTCTCAAATCCCCGGGAAAGAAAACTTCCTTGAGACGATCCGATTTTATAAAACGTCACTTGAACGTTTGAACGTAAATGTGAAGCTTTCTTATCAACCTGCAATAGATGAATTAAGGGCATTTGATAAGGTCATAATTGCGACCGGTGTAGAACCAAACATTCCTAGGCTGCTAAAAGGAACAGATCTTCCTCATGTTGCTGCCTATTCCGACATTTTATCCAAAACAGTCACATTGGGAAAAAGAATTGCCATTGTTGGCGGCGGTGGAATCGGTTGTGACCTTGCCCATTTTATCGCCGAATCCCAGGCTGAACAGTCTCATCGTGTTGATGTTACAGTCATTTCCAGATCTCCAAAACCTGCAAAGAGAGTCGGTCCGACGACACGTTGGGTGCTGATATCGAAGCTTAGACAGTTGGGTGTCAACATTTTAAAAGGCTTTGAATGTAAAGAAATTACTGAAGATGGCGTTTGGGTTCAAAATAATGATGGACAACAATTTATTGAGGCAGATCAAGTTATTCTTTGTACAGGCCAAACTGAAAATAGGGAGCTCTTCGATGCACTAAAAGGGCATGTTCCGATTGAAACGATCGGCGGCAGTGACATTGCCAGCGAACTGAATGCAGCAAAAGCGATTCAGCAAGCTTACAGCCTTATCTATGATTCTATAACGGAAGAGGCATCGGCTAAAAACTAGAAAGGGAGATTATCCATGGGTGACACATTAACGAATAAAAAAGTATTAATCACAGGCAGTTCAAGGGGAACCGGGCGAGCGACTGCATTGAAATTTGCAGAAGAAGGTGCTGACGTTCTCATTCATTATCGCCGAGAGGAGGAACTCGCTAGGGAAACCGCTGAAGTAATTCGTAAAATGGGAAGACAGGCCCTAATTTTTAGGGCTGATCTTGATTCCCGGGGAGACATTGATGCCATGTTTGACCATGTTCAAAGCGAGTGGGGTGTGCTCGATATCTTTATCGCCAACGCGGCAGCAACTGCTTTCAAGACGATTCTCGAGGTAAAGGATTATCATATTGAAAAGACGTATCAAGTGGTTGTCAATAGTACACTTCAAGCCGTGCAGCGCGTGGTGCCGTTAATGGAAGGACGCGAAGGCCGGATCATCACGATTTCCTCGATGGGAAGCGGGCTCACACTGCCTCGCTATGCCAATATTGGTTCCGCCAAAGCAGCATTGGAATCTCTAACACGCTATTTTGCAACGGAATTGGGACCAAAAGGGATCACTGCAAATTGTATTACTCCCAGTGTTGTTGATACGGATTCATTGACTTTCTATACCGGGGATCATTATGAAAAATACCGTGATGGTGTGGTTGCCAAAACACCTCTTGGAAGACTTGGACAGCCCGATGACGTCGCGAACCTTGCCTTGTTCCTAGCAAGCGGTGCCTCTAGTTTTCTTACTGGACAAGTGATAAAATTAGACGGAGGATTAACCATGAATAACCATTACCCGCCGGAAATTGAGGATTTAATAAAGTGATTGTTCCTATATAAAACAGCTATAGTAAAGACCTGAGGCTAGATATTATAATTGAAAAACTAGTGCTAAAAATAAAGGCCGAAAAGGTCTTTTTTTTATTTGGAAAAAACGTGTTTGCAGATTAGGTCATTAATAAAAGTTTTGGCACAGCAGCCTGTGACAAAGTTAGGTTTAGTATTCATTGTTTGAAAGCGCTCCATAACCTAAGATTAAAGTAAAGGTTATGAAGAAAGGAAGAGAATAATGGACCAAAATAATAAAAGCATTAAGGTCGGCGTGCAAAAGTTCGGCAACTTTTTGAGCTCGATGGTATTGCCGAACATCGGGGCGTTCATTGCTTGGGGACTTATCACAGCCTTATTTATTCCGACCGGATGGATCCCTAATGAAAAACTAGCGGCACTTGTTGACCCGACTGTAAAATACTTACTCCCGTTACTAATTGGGTATACTGGAGGTAAATTAATACATGATCATCGCGGCGGTGTAGTAGGGGCAATTGCGACGATGGGCGTCATTATCGGCTCTGATATTCCGATGTTTCTTGGGGCAATGATTATGGGGCCTTTAGGCGGTTATGTGATCAAAAAATTTGATTCATTGATCGAAGGTAAGGTAAGAGCCGGTTTTGAAATGCTGATCAATAACTTCTCAGCAGGTATTCTCGGCGGAATTTTAGCCATCATTTCCTTCTTAGCAGTGGGCCCTGCAGTAAGTATCTTTACTGGATGGTTAGTTGTTGGCGTTGAATGGATGGTTCATACAGGCATTCTGCCGCTGACTAGTGTATTTATTGAACCAGCCAAAGTCCTCTTTTTAAATAATGCGATCAACCACGGGGTGTTATCACCGATCGGTCTTGAGCAAGTGAGGGATCATGGGAAATCGGTTCTATTCTTACTTGAGGCTAATCCCGGCCCGGGTATCGGTGTGCTGCTTGCATACACCTTCTTTGGAAAAGGAGCGGCCAAGCAATCAGCACCAGGTGCGGCAATCATTCAATTCTTTGGCGGCATCCATGAAATCTATTTCCCATATATTTTAATGCGCCCGCTCCTATTTGTGGCAGTAATATTGGGGGGAATCAGCGGTGTCTTCACATTTGTTGTCCTTAATGGAGGCTTGATTGCACCGGCATCTCCAGGAAGCATTATTGCTGTTTTGGCTGAAACACCCCGAAGTGCAGGCGCGTATCTTGCAAATATTTGCGGTGTCTTGGCAGCTGCCATCGTTTCGTTTGCTGTTTCCACATTTGTTTTAAAAACAGGAAAGCAAAAAGAAGAGAATTTGGAAGAAGCATCGAAAAAAATGCAAGAAATGAAAGGAAAGAAAAGCAGCGTTGCCAGTATGCTTGAACAAGATCAAAATGACAAAGAACTTGAGTCTGATACAGTCAACCATATTATTTTTGCCTGTGACGCCGGCATGGGATCAAGTGCCATGGGTGCTTCGATCTTAAGAAAGAAAATGAAAGAAGCTAGCCTGGATGTTAAAGTCACGAATACAGCAATTAGTTCACTTCCGAATGATGCTCAGGTTGTCGTGACACAAGAAGAATTGACACCAAGAGCAAAAAACCAAGTCCCTCATGCTTATCATATTTCCGTTGATAATTTTCTAGCCAGTCCGAAATATGATGAACTTGTTGATCAGTTAGAGAACGGAAGAACAACGACAGAGAAATCGAATTCAGAAGAACTGCCAAACGGTGAGCAGCTTGAAACTGAAGATGAAGCTGAAAGCAGCATTTTGCCTAGAAAAAATGTCTTCTTAAATAAGACATTCACCAATAAAGAAGATGCGATCCGATTTGCCGGACAAGTACTAGCAGACGGCGGTTATGTCAATGCATCATATATTGCAGCGATGATTGACAGGGATGAGTTGACGTCAACATACATGGGTAATGACGTTGCCATTCCGCATGGAACAGAAGAGGCGAAAAAAGAGGTTCTCAAATCTGGCGTCACGATTATACAAATTCCCGATGGCGTAGATTTTGATGGTCAAAAGGTCCGTTTATTGTTTGGTATTGCAGGTAAAGACGGCACTCATCTGGATATGCTCTCCGCTATTGCCGTCACATGCTCAGATATGGAGAATGTAGAGAAAATGGCGACGGCAAGTACTGTTGAAGAACTAATGGACGCGATGGGAACATCCTTTACTAAATGAATGTGGGTAGGAAGATGTGACAACATCTTTCTGCTTCTTTATATTTGTTGCATCAATTGGTCTTCAGAGGGTACTGTTTTACGCGACTTCCAATGAAATGGGCTGATGTTATGTATATTACCGGAAGAGAAAAAGCGATATTGGAATTAGTTATTAAGACGAGCGGCAAACACACACCTTTGTCTATCGCAACTTTTCTCCATGTCAGTGTCAGGACCATTCATCGGGATTTGAAAAATGCAGAGAAAATATTGGATGGGTTTGACCTGCAGCTTAATAAATCAGAAGATAACGGTTTAGTTATTACCGGTTCGGACGGGGATATTTTCCGTTTGATTCAACATTTGGTTAAGATCAAGCCGACGGATATTTCAATAGAGCAGCGTAAACTTCTGCTTTTAATCAGACTGTTGGATGAGGAAGAGCCCGTAAAATTAATTGCCTTAGCCCATGAATTGAACGTTTCTGTTACAACATTAGGGACGTATCTGGATGATTTAACGGACTGGCTTAATAACTTTGCTGTTCAGTTATTAAGGAAAAGAGGCGTCGGTGTTGAGATCATTGCTCCGGAAAGTGCTAAAAGAAAGGCGCTGGGAAGCTATTTTCTCATGTATTTTAACGAAGAGCTGATCGAAAATCTCTTTCTTTTTTCGGACGATGCCATGCCATCTGATGATCTCATCTTATCTTATTTTAAGCAGCGGTATTTGCAGGTCATTGATAAGGTGGTCAATGCGAAAATCGTGTCCGCTCATTCTAATTTGGCTGACAGTGATTATGTTGGCTTTTTGGTCCAAGTCTGCATTTCTCTGCAAAGAATTGAAAAAGGCTTTTCCTTATTACCGGATGAAGTGGCGCTTGATTATTTAGTGGACACCGGCAATTACCGGCTCGTTGAGGAAATGGCCGCTGATTTCTCAGAAAAACTTAATATCGCTATGGAAAAGCCGGATATTGGTTTCTTAGCCTTGTATTTAAAGGGATCGAAATTACAGCGGGCCGAAGAAGCGTACTACGACAGTGTCATAACCGGAAGGGCGTTAAAGAGGGTGATTCAACATGTTTCCCTGCAATTAAATGTTGATTTAACATCCGATTTTTCACTCTTTCAGGGTTTAATAGCCCACATGGAACCTTCTATATTTCGAATTAGACAAAAGTTGGGATCGTACAATCCCCTCACTGAAGAAATAAAGAAAAGCTATCCTGTTCTTTTCATGGCTGTAAGCAACAGTCTTGAGAAGGAATTCAAAGATATTTCTTTTCCAGATGATGAAATTGCCTATATTGTTCTCCATTTTGGCTCGGCATTGGAATTACGGAAAGAAGATATCAGTATCAAGGCTCTTGTGGTTTGTCCCACTGGTATCGGTGCGTCCAAAATGCTGGCAAGCAGGATCAAAAAAGAAGTGGGAGAAATTAAATCAATCGACATTTCCTCAATAAAGGAAATGCAAAAATTGAATATGGAAAGTTACGATATCGTTATTTCAACAGTCAGACTGCCTTTTGCAAATATTGACTATGTGTATGTTAATCCGTTGTTGAGTGAGAAAGATATCGAAGCGATTCACGATTATTTAGGGACCAACCTTCGTGATCTGACAAGAAAAGGGCACTTCAAGATAAATAACGGCATGACAAACAAACTCACCGCATATCCGGTCAACGTGATGCCATTGGAACAATTTATGGATGATGTAGATGATGTCCAGTCGAGCATCAGATCCGTATTGGATCATTTACATGTATACCACACTAGAAATGGTGAAGATTATAGATCATTGCTCACATCGATGGTGAGCATTTGTTTCAATTGGGGCTTAGTCACAGATGCAGAAACTGTCGTCATGCAACTGCTTGCGCGAGAAGCACAAGGGGGACTCGGGATTCCCGGCACAAGCATGGCACTTTTTCATTGCCGGCATAAAGCGGTGAAAGACATGCTTTTCCATATTGCTCATTTGGAGAAACCGTACATGCTGAAAGGGATGGATGGCGAGCAGATGGAAGTAAGAAATATGCTCCTTATTCTTGCTCCCGAATATTTGAACCCTATCCAGCTTGAGATTGTAAGTTTAATCAGTACGATTATTGTAGAAGACGATGAAACGCTGATGATTTTTTCTTCCGCAAATGAAAAAATGATCAGAAAAAAATTAGAAGAAGCGTTTTTTAACTTTCTTCAAAATAAATTCAAAAAGGAATGAGTTTATCATGAAAAACGTTGTTCACTTCGGAGCGGGAAATATTGGCCGCGGATTTATTGGAGCGTTATTTTCACAATCCGGTTACCATGTGACATTTGTCGATATAGCTGATGATATCATCACAAAATTAAATGAACAGGGGAGCTACAACGTCAAAACGGCGTCCCAGCCTCAAGAGGTATTCGAAATCAATAATGTCTCAGGCTTAAATAATATGACCCAAGAGGATCAAGTGGTTAGTACTATTGAAACGGCGACCTTTATCACGACCGCCATTGGCCCAAATATTTTACCACGGATCGCCCCTTTGATTGCGAAAGGTCTGGCAAAAAGGGTTAAGGAAACTGATGATAAAGTGTATGTTATTGCTTGTGAAAATCAAATTTCAGCGACCGATAGACTTAAAGAATATATTTTAACCGCCCTCAATAAAGAAACCAAAGCAAAATTGCAAGGGCGCGTCTTTTTCTCCAACTCAGCTGTAGATCGGATAGTTCCCATTCAAGACACACATGATTCTTTGGATGTTCTGGTTGAGCCTTATCATGAGTGGATTGTTGAGGCAACAGGAAGTATACCTTTTGTTAAGGGAATGACGACAGTGCCAGACCTGGCACCCTTTATTGAACGTAAATTATTTACGGTGAATACGGGCCATGCCGCAACGGCCTATTTCGGTTACTTGGCAGGCAAAACAACCATTGATGAGGCACTAAATGATCCAGCCGTCTACGATAAAGTTAAGGCGACTGTTGAAGAAACAGGTGCCTATCTTGTCAAACGCTATCAGTTGGATCCGTCTGAACATGAAATATACATTGAAAAAATTTTAGAGCGTTTCCGAAATAAACAATTAAATGACAGCGTCACTCGTGTTGGCCGTTCGCCTATTCGAAAGCTTGGACCTGAAGATCGGCTGATTAAACCGGTGACAGAGGCGAGAAAATTAGAGCTGCCGTATCAAAATCTTGCCAAAGCCATTGCAGCATGTTTGTTGTTTGATGCTGAGGAGGACCCGGAAGCGGTCGAACTGCAACGTATGATCCGTGAGAATAACGTTCCTTACGTATTGAAAAGCATTTGTGGGCTTGATGATAACAATATAATAAATGACATTGTCCGAAGTTATGAAGCGTTCAAAATCAAATAATATCTGGCGTTTTTACCAAGACTGTGAGATATTGTAATTATATTAAATTTAAGGAGTGGTTCACTTGAAAAATCAAGCTACACCCTATTTAATATTTGACGGCAATGCGAGAGATGCACTGGAGTATTACAAGGACGTCTTCGATGGGGAAATTTCCGATGTCCAAACCTACGGTGAGGCGGATTTCCCGACACCGCCGGAAGCGGCTGAAAAAATTATTCACGGCCGTTTTAAAAAAGGTGATTTTTTAGTTATGGTATCCGATACTTTTCCAGGCAAACCTGTTCAATTTGGCAATAATATTTCACTCGCGCTTGAATTGGAAAATGAGGAAGAAATTCAAGCATTGTATGATGCATTAAGTCAACAAGGTTCTGTACATATGGAGCTGCAGGATACGTTCTGGGGTGCGAAATATGCTAAAGTACAAGACAAATTCGGTATTACTTGGGATTTGAACTATACCAAAGCTTAATTTATGAAAGAAACGAAGCCGTGCCCGTGGAAAGTGAAGTATTTTGACGGAACGCTTCGTTGTTTCTTATGTATAAATAAAAATCCGAACTATTCAGATATGGCGTCTGTATGAGTTCGGATTTTTCTATTAGTAAAAACTTCTGTCCGAGCCTCGTTTTAAATTGTCTACGCAACTTTAAATGATTTGACTTTAATGGTTTGACTTTTTCGAAAATACGTCTATATACTGAAATATAAAAAGGCAGCGAAAGGAGGGTGATGGATGTATATTTTCTTATCCGTTATGGTTATTATTATTGTCCTGATCTCCTTATTTGGCACACTTTTTGTGGGTAAGGAAGTTAACGGCACGATCAAGAAGCTCGAAGGAATCGAAGGGGAAGAGGAGCAAGAAGAATTATTAAAAGCCGGTCATTTTAAAAATCACAAAAGAAATCTAGCCGTTTTGACTATCATTTATGCTGTGACATTTTTTCTTGCGATTATTGCAATTGTTATTTATTTCAAGACTACGTAACATATCACAATTAGGTTATTCGTAATATTGTGATAATTCATTTTTCCATCAACTTACTAATTACGTCAAAAAATAATTTTACGTAATTATTTTAAATGTTATAATAGCCTGGGGTGATTCTTTTGGCTAACAATACATATTATGAGCGTTTAACGATTAAGGCGGGGGAGCTTCCTTGGTATATGGGGGAGTTCATTGATCATAAGAGACGCAAAATGGCTGCATCAACGCTATTAAATTATTGTCATGATTATATTATTTTTATTGATTGGCTGCTTGCGGAAAGTATGCATATAGGAAAACGTCAGGAATTAACTTTAAAAACACTGGAATCCTTATCAATAAAGGATATGGAAAGCTTTTTATCACATTTGGAATTACAGTTGGGCAACAGCAAACAAACTGTTAATCGTAAAATTTCATCATTAAAATCACTTTTTCATTATCTGCAAAATATCGCTGAAACTGAAACCTTTGAACCGTATATTTATCGAAATGTCATGGCGAAAATTGATTTCAACGTCGTTAAAGATGATCAGGAAACGATAGCAAACCGCATTGAAGGCAAGATTCTACACGGTGATGAATATGAGCAATTTAGACAGTTTATTGCCTCGGATTACGGCGAAAAACACAAACAAAACATCAGAGTTTACAATTTTCATTTAAAAAACCGGGAACGGGATACAGCTATGGTTTCGCTTATACTGGGATCAGGGCTGCGCTTATCTGAATTAGCCGGTTTGAGTCTTGATGATATTGATTTTAAAAAACATAGTGTCCGCGTTACTCGAAAAGGCGGCAAAGAACAGTATGTGTATTTCAGTGAGCAAGCTATGATTGATTTGAAAGATTATCTGGAGATCCGTGAAACGCGCTACCAGCTCAGTAAAAAAGAAAAAGCATTATTTGTGTCAACCTCAATTGGCCCTAAAAAAGCTTCACGACGACTCTCAAATCGAGCTATTGAAAAAATCGTTGAAAAATATGCTGTTGCTTTTGGTAAACCGGCATTATCTGTGCATAAATTAAGACATTCATTTGCCACCCGTTATCATATGGAAAACAATGACATTCCAAAGCTAAAAAAACATCTTGGCCACGAATCAGTGCAAACGACGATGATTTATACACATATGACGAATATTGAAATGAAAAAAGCCATTGATAAAATGGACGGGTTTAAAAAAGATGCTCAAACACATGAAAAGTAAATCATGTTGTTTGGGCGTTGTTTGCACTTATAAAACCTAAAAAATCGGGATTTTTATGTTTATTAACTGATTCCTATAATATATATTATGTCAACTAGCTTTTTTTTATAAGTTAACTGCCGGTTGCTTATTATCGTCTTCCCTTTCTAAAGAATCCATTTTGAAAAGGGTTGATCAAAATGGATTCTTTTTATTTACTATAAAAGGCAAGCTTAGCGATATCCAAGTAACATTAATGAAATGATCAAACTTATTTTAAAGCTACTTCTTGATCACTTTTAACATTTGCCGAATTGCTCCAAGATGATATGCCGAATGAGCCAAAGAACCTAATACCTCTTTTGTAAGTGGTTCATTCCATTCAATAACATCGAGTGTTTCTAAAAATGTTAAGTATTCATGTCGTAATTCTTCCCGAATTCGATTCCATCCCTTTTCATCCACTAAATTAATTTTCCAACTTCCCCCCCAATCCATTTCTGGCTGCTTGCCGACTTTCAGGATGGCATTCGTTCCCCATAAATAAAAGCGGGTATGATCAGCATGAGCCGCAACCGTCGTCCCATTAACCGCAATTGAAGCGTCATTTGCGGTTAACTGATCAAGAGTCCCAAAAAGTCCGCTGTTTGGCCGTGACTCTGTGAACATACCTCCTTCACGAGGCGGTCCTTCAAATGTTTCTTTTACCATGGTTTTAACTGAATTTCTCAATGTTTCATTCATCCTAACCCCTCCAAAAAATAATTCATTTACACAACAGTCAATTGTTAATACCAGACCGGTTGATTAAAAGCTGACTCTCACCCCTTTCCCATCAGACGCTCTGGTGTCAACGGATAAGTTTTAATATTCACTTTCACCCGCTCCCTTCAAAACTCAATTGATTGTTTTGGACAATGTTCCCGGCAATGTATAACCTTCTATGGCATTTTTGATGGTTATATTATAATGCGGTTGATTATAACTGTCAACATACTCTACAATGGTTATATAAAAAGAAGGTGATCAAACTGTCAAAATTGAACACAGATGCAGGAACTTTGATTTTGATCGGGGAACGCTTATGTTTAGATTTCGCCAACACTGCTGGTTGGCATAACGGAGACAATCCGAATGAATGGTTAATAAATTACGAAAAATTGTTGGCTTGGAGTCGACACGCGGAAATTTTAAACACTTCTCAAGAAAAGGCATTACTTGAGAAAGCAAGACGTCATTCAGATCAAGCTGAAAAGGCTCTAGAGGAGGCTATCGAGTTACGGGAAGCTATTTTTCGGTTGTTCCGCTCAATTGCAACTGGCAAGAAAACCGATACTTTTGACCTTGCCATTTTGAATAAATATTTTACGAAGGCCAATTACTTTGCAGAAATTATTCCAAGAGACGGCGAATTTGCCCTAACATTTCAAAGGGGTGAAGATCAACTTAACTGTATGCTTCATCCGATTGTGAAATCGGCAATCGATCTTTTACTGTCGGGAAAATTGAACAGGGTAAAGCTATGTGAAGGAGATCCATGCGGGTGGCTGTTTTTCGATTCGAGCCGAAACAAAAGCCGTCGTTGGTGTACAATGGCGGATTGCGGGAACCGCGCAAAAGCCCGAAGATTTTACCACCGAAAAAAGTGAATATGTATTGGGGAAGCTGTCATTCGTCAAATGGATGGAAAGAGTAGGATCTTGAAAAGATTTTTTGTTAGACAATAAGGTTCCAAAATTCGGCAGACCTAAATGATTTGGGAAAAAGGTTATAGAATATTCTTTTGGAACCCAAAGGTAGGAGGAAACCTATGTCATCTCAATTTTTTCATGACGGGCTACATGGGGACGCCACCCATGTTGACCCCTTGTCAGTTTAGTTGAGTTCTAAAACATTATTTAACCAATTCATTAATAAAAGGATTTATGTAACTGCGATATTCTTCAGTTAAACCATCAGGCAAATTATCAAGGCTAAAGAACTGAATATCAAATGATTCGGTTTTATCTATTTTAATACTGCCTTTAATATCATTTGTCATATAAACAGCTGTTACGGAATATAATTCATCACCATTAGAAACTTTAAAGTAATAGTCCTCGCCGGAAAATACTCCTAAAAATTTAGTTCTCCAACGGCAAGATTTGTCTCTTCTCTAACCTCCCTTCGTGCTGTATCTTCCAAACTTTCGCCTAATTCCATTAGACCTCCAGGCAATCTCCATCCACCATCTGTTCTATGCTGTAATAACAACTCATTCTTTTTGTTTAAAGCCAAAACCACAGCACCAGTTAGTATTAAAGGTTTATGACCGACTAATTTCCTTAGCTCACTTACATAATCCACTTCATAGTCTCCCCTTTGAAAACCCGCCGTTTCTTTATCTGGAAACACTTCTTGTTTTACAGAGCTGCCACCCAGGCCGAATAGAATTCTTCGACCGATGAATACCTCTGATGTCGAGTAGTCTTTACCGCCTTGGCTGCCACTTCATAAAGATTTTTTCCCGCATCCCATTTAGAGAATGAACAATCCAGTTCACCGCCTAAAAGCGCAAAAGCCATTGCTCCCATATTAAACACATTTGTTACTTCATCAATGTCCGCACCCAATTCAAATTCCTCCGGTGACATAAATCGTGAGGAACCCCAGAGTCTGCCCATTGTATTTTTAAAGGGCTTTTTTTGATAAAGGTCTATATCACAAATCTTCGTAATATTATTCTTAAAATCATATAATATGCTTCCATCATAAAAATCAACAGCGACATAATTTTTCCTTTCAACATTTATGTGGAAACAAAAAATACGATCCAATGAAGCCAACCGATGTTCAATTGGCAATTGTTTATAACGAAAAAATGGAGAATCTTTTTGATTGTATTTAGCATAAATTGCCGGAATCTTGTTTATCAAAAACGCAAAAGGCTTTACCTAAATCACTAAGCCACTCAAAATTTTGATTTTCTTTCAATTGGAAAGTTACGTTATCCAAATGAAGTGTGATTGGGAGTTCGTTCATTAATACCTCCATTTGTTTGTTCACTATCGCCATCCGTTAAATCAACAACTAATTTCAAAACAACCTGTTTCTTTAGGGAAATCTTCTCGAGTAAGTTTTTTTCCAGACAACATTTGGCGATAAGAAGTTATGGTACCATCATGTGATACCAAATAAATCTTTTCCTTTTGAAATTGCTTACAATAGGAAATGAATTCTTTAGCTAAAATTAAAAATTCACTTTCAGACAACACGTTTATCCCCTCAGTCCATAAATTGAGAGGAAGGTTCATTTCGATTTCATAAGTTGGGAAATCATTTTTAATGACTTCTAAATCCATAATTTTATCACAAGGCAGTGTGTCCGATTCTTTGTGGATTGGAAACACTCTGGGAGACACCAAGGGATTTACAATTTTTCGGCAGTTTATATTTTCACTCCAAATAGATGCTGTCTGCAGCGTTCTTCTGATCGGGCTAATCATTATTATATCTTTATTCGTTAAAGGTTTTTGATATCTTAATAATCTTGCTTGTTCTGCCCCTTCAGCAGTTAGTGATGGATTTTCTATTTGCAGACTATGAGGTAAATCTAATGTATGTTCTCCCTGACCGTGTCTAATAAAAACTAACTCCAAAATGCTTCCCTCCTTGAATATTTTCCACTATGTCAGAGTTATTCAATGGGACCTTCCGTAAATTTTATTTTACCTCTTAATACCTTCTTTTAATTGGCATTATCTGTACCTACTAAAAAGACCTCTTCGGAAAGAAGTCTTAAAAAATTTATGGTGAACATTTGATTGTTGAATAGACGTATTATTCCAATTTATTTGTGGTTAGAGTTATTACGTCTTTTGTATTTACCAAATGCTTGTTGTAAACGACGATTAGTTTCATCAAACCGTTTTGCCTTTGCTTCAATGTAATTTTTATCAGCATTTATGGATCCAGAGGCAACGTGGATGACCTTATCATCTTCAAAACGAAGAAACTTTGTGGTCATTGCTTAACCCCTCCTATTAGCTTTATAGCAAAATCGCGGAAAAGTGCTGGTTCTGTTTCCATTATATCACGCAAGATATCGTCTTTAAAGCGTCGTACGTTATCTTCTGACCAAAATGAATCCATGGGGTCAGCAGCAGAACTTATAAATATCTTCGCCGATTCTGACAATAATAACAACCTCCCGAAAATATTAATCTTTTAAAATTACATTTTGGACTTAAATTTCGACTGATTTTAAAGTGGAGTTAAGTAACATTTGTCATTTTGTGCCTTTCCAAAAATTCCGCCAATGTCAGATCATTTTTTAATTGATTACATTGAAGGCAGGCACAAACACAGTTTTTGGGTGTAGTGAGGCCGCCTTTGGATTTGGGGATGATGTGGTCGATTGTATCGCCATATTCTCCGCAATAAAAACAAATAAAATGATTGCCTTCAATGATTAACCTTCTGAGTTCCTTTTTGTTGTATAGTAAATGAATGAGCCCTGGGTGGACTATACTAGCTGCTCCTTCCTGCACTAATTGTTTTGCCCGCTTTATTGTAAGATAATATTGAAACCACCCCTTTTTCCTCCTTCCCCTAACTTTAATCGTTTTGCCTAATAATAACGTGCTGTCGTAATTATATGGGTAATCGAAAAGGTCAATCCATTGTTCACCGTCTCCATTGTGACATTCGCGGCAATAGAAGCCTTTTGCCCATCTTGTGTTTCTTATCTCAACATGGCGTGGGAACTCTAGCGCATATTTGTTTTTCATGCACATCTTACACGTTGTATATAGTTGACATGCTTGTCCATAAGGCATCATGAACACCCAATTCTATAAACTTTTTAGTTGTTTTATTTGGAACTTAGGATTTTAGGGTAGATAGGAATGTCAAACTTTGGAGTGGTTTTGTGCGGTTAGGGAACAAACGTTCCCATAAGTAAAATTATATCATACTTCGTTAACTAAAGGACAAATTTTTCGCTTAGATAAGGATAATAAAAAACCACCCCAAAAAGGGCGGGTCAGGGTTAGAGTCTATTAAGTAGCCCTGATGAACTTGCCAAGCTAGTCATTGACGGTATAAAAACAGCCACCTTTTGTTATGTTATATGAAGCTCGTTTATCCTATATCCACCCCTTCTCTTCCGCAATACTGATGGCTTCAATTCGGTTTTTTACATTTAACTTATTAAAAATGTCAGAGGTATAGTTACGGACGGTGCCGGGTGATAAAAAAAGATGCGTTGATATCTCCTTAGCCGTTTTCCCCGAAGCGATCAAATGCAGGATCTCACGTTCACGGTCTGTTAAAGGGTTCCTATCCCGCATATGACTCATAACAAGCTCGGGTGAAAATTCGCGCTTTCCTTCCATGACACGGCGGATAGCCGCGGCGAGATCATCACTGGACCCGTCTTTTAATAGATAGCCCTGCACATCAGCTTCTACTGCGCGTTCGAAATAGCCGGGCCGGGCAAAGGTCGTTAAAATAATGATCCGGCATGATGACCCGCTTTGCTTCAATTCCTCGGCAATTTCCAACCCGCTTTTCATGGGCATTTCGATATCCATAAGGCAAATGTCCGGTTTAAGAGCCAATATTAACTTGAGTGCCTCTTCCCCATTTTCAGCCTGTCCAATGACATTAATATCCTCTTCTAAATCTAATAAAGACCCTAGGGCACCACGCAGCATCCGCTGGTCCTCAGCAATGATAATATTAATCACAAAGCACCTCTTCCTCCGTGTTTTGTTTAATGATAATTGGAACGCGGAGTGACAATTCGGTCCCGTTATGGGATGTCAACGACAATGACCCTTCAATGAGTGCGAGCCGCTCCTCCATCCCTTTTAAACCATTGCCATTTACGTTCTTATTCCCGAATCCTATCCCGTCATCGCTGATAATAATTTCTATCTCTCGTTTACTTCTCCTAATAACAACATGGCAATGGTTAGCACGGCTATGCTTAACGATATTCGTCGCGGCTTCGCGCAGACACATACCAAGTATATTTTGTGTAAGGGCGGGTACATTATCTGTTTTGCTCACGCCTTGATAACAAAATGAGATATTTGAGGCTTTTAATATCTCCCGCATTTCCAAAAGGGCTTCGCCTATCGTGACTGACCGCATATCCGACACGAGCTCACGGACTTGTTTTAACGCTGCACGGGAGGTATGTTCGATTTCTTCCGCCTCTTTTCTCGCCCGTTCGGGATCTTTCATAGAGAGTTTCTCCACCAACTGGCTTTTCAGTGTGATCAGTGACAAGGTATGCCCCAGTGTATCATGGAGATCACGGGCGATCCGCACCCGCTCTTCCCTTTTAACCAGCATCTTGATCTGCTCATTTGCCAAATCAAGCTGTTTCTCGAGCTCCACCCGCCTCATCATTGATTTAACGCCGTACGGCGACATAATCATGACTATAAAAAATGGGATAAAAAAAAGAAGGTCGCGAATATCTGATACAAAAGCATAGATCATTAAAGGGACGAGTTCGACAATGATAAAAGCAAATAACGCCCTGTTAAAGGCCTTTTTGTTTGTATACCAGCCAATAAAGTTAGCAGAAAAGAAGCCTAAAAATAAATTGTAGGGACTATAGAAAGTACTTAGTACAAAAATGACAGTCAACTGTAATGACAGCCAGTAGGAAAACTTCCTAGTCCCTGCGGCAAAATAAAGCTGGCGGTAAGTCAAAAGGAATATCGCCACTAATAAAAAGCCGGTAAGCAGCTTAATGGTGTTTTCATGAATTAAATAGATAATAGGCAAGATGACATACACCAAGAAGACATAAGGAAAAAACCCAAATTGTCTCGGGAAGAACTGAAAGCCTTTGTTCTCTTTCATTGTATAGGGCTACACCGCCTCCTGTTTTTTTCTAATATAATTTGATATTATCATGAACAGAATCAGATATGCTGTTAAAATCAAAATATTGCTCAGATTCGGTGTTTTCCCTTCGACAATCGCCCATGCGCCATTGCCAAAATTATAGGCCGGCAGCCATTTGCCAATCGCCTGTATGAAATGTGGGAGGATATCCATTGGGAACCACAGCCCTCCAGTGATCGCGAGTAGCATATACACGACATTGCTCACACCAGCTGCCGTATCAACTCTTTTCATTGTTCCAACCAATATACCGAGTCCGAGAAATGGCAGGGAGGCAATCAGGAGCCACAGCCCAGATCCGATCCATGCCATCAAAGACAGCGATACACTGTTAATCAAAGCTCCGGCAATGAAAATAACGATGATCGAAAGGATATGAATCACCATCTGACCTGACATTTTGGCGAAAAAATAAACACTGCCAGAAAGTGGTGTTATCCGAACAAATGTCGACCATCCTTGTGTTCGTTCCTGAACCATCCGAATGCCAAGTGTCATGATGGCTGACCCCATCACGCTGAAAGATGCCATGGACATGAGATAATGCGCCTGCCATTGTGATTGATCGGCGGCACCTGTATTAACTATTTTAGTAAAGATGAAATAAAATAAAATGGGCATGAACAGTGACCAAAAAACAAAATAGGGGTTTCTGAGTATTCTTAAAATCTCCATCTTAACTTGCATCCCTAAGACGCCCATTTTACAATACCTCCCTACCAGCCACTAACTGCTCGAATGCCTCTTCTAGCCGGCCTTGTTCAATCTGAATATGGCTCATGTTATAGTCTTCTTTTATCAATGCTTTGATCACAGCATCCGTATCATCTGTATTAAGATAAACCCGTTCTCTTTTTCGATAGACATGGGTCACTTTCGGAAGCTGCTCATACACCTTAAGCGGCACCTCGTCATCTGTTATAAATGAGACGGATTTCTTTGAAAGCTTTTGTTTGACTTCTTGCGGTGTGCCATCCATAACAACGGCGCCTTTATTAAATAAAATGATTCTCTCCGCTGAGTCATCAGCTTCCTGCAAATAATGAGTCGTGAAAATGATTGTTTTGCCAGCCTTTGCGAAAGTGCGAATGGTATCCCAAAATCGCCCGCGTGCGGTAATATCCATCCCAACAGTGGGTTCATCAAAAAATAATAAATCCGGGTTTCCTGCCAGCGCTAATGCAAATCCCAGCCTTCGTTTTTGCCCGCCTGAAAGCTTTTCAGTCCTCTTTTTTAAATCAGCTTCTTCTAAGCCTGTTAAATTGATTAATTCTTCCACGGTCAACGGATTAGGATAGTAACTGCGGAATAGCTGGAGCAGCTCTTTGACCTTAAGGCCATCCATGACACTGACTTCCTGCAACATCGCCCCAATCTTTTCCCGAACCGCCTTACTCCTTGGATCTTTATTAAAAAGCTGAACGGTCCCGTGGGTTGGCGCCAGTAAACCAAGCATCATCATGACTGTCGTTGTCTTTCCGGCTCCATTGGATCCAAGAATGGCAACAACTTCACCTTTGTTAATCGAGAATGAGACATGATCGACTGCTTTTTGAGCTCTGTACGTCTTCGTTATTTCTTTTAAAGTGACAATACTATCCAACCTTCTTCACCCCCATCATGATATGTTTATTGTACGATGGGAATGGTATTCGGGTCAGTAGAAAACGTCATAAAATGGATATGACAAATGTCATATTATTTAGTTTTAGATATTTGTGTTTTCTCATGGCTAATAAGCGTCCCAATGTGCTCTCCTTGGCATAGTTTCTTCATGACGCCGGGTTTGTCGAAATTAAAAATATGGACAGGCAAGCTGTAATCCCGAGCAAGCAATAAAGCGGATTGGTCCATGATTTGAATATCATTTTGGACAACATCTTTATAATTGAGGTTCCTGTACATTCTTGCATGGTTATCCTGTTTGGGGTCACTTGTAAAGACGCCATCGACACCCTGTTTGGCAGCAAAGATCGCATCACATTCTGTTTCCAAAGCACGCTGAACGCTTGGATAGTCGGTTGTCACAAAAGGCTGACCGTTGCCGCCTGCAAAAATTACAATGTAACCTTTTTCCAAATGGTGGATGGCGCGCAGCCGGATGTAGGGCTCCGCAAAGGTTGAAACGGGTATGGAGGTCATGACACGGATTTCCTTGTCGGTTTTGCTTTTTAATACACCTCTAAGCATGAGGCTGTTAATAACCGTCCCCAGAGTACCGATACTGTCGGCTTCAACCCGGTCAATCCCCCATCTTTCGGCAAGCTTTCCCCTGAAAATATTACCGCCGCCAACAAGGATCGAGACTTTAGTGCCCATGTTGACAATCGATAAAACTTCATTTGCGATATGATTAAGATGATCGGAATCAAAACTGTTCCCATCAGAATCAGCCAAAGCTCCCCCGCTTAACTTAATCAGTACCCTTTTATATTTGGTCATGATCATCCTCCTTTTTTTACATAAAGAAAACTTGACGCGCTTTTAATGGCGAAAGCTTTAGTTGCGCCGCACATGACGTGCAAGTACTTGCGTTGTAACAGGATGTTACGCTTTTTAGCCAGTGCACTTATACTTTGTTCCGCTTTTTTGCTTTAGCGTTAAACATTCTTAAAGTATAAAAAAAGGAACAAAGGCTAATAGCCCCTGTCCCTGAAAAGTAAAATAGGAAGCGGAAAGGAATAAGTAAAACGAAAAAACGCCATGGGTTTCGCCATAAGAACTCCTCCCTCTTCCCTAAATTTGATTTCGTCAATATAAACTCATTAAATTATACAAAAGATTACATTTATGTGCAATGTCAAATACCAGCTAAGGCATTTCTCATGGCGTCACCTGAATACGTTTCCGGCAACTTTAGCATCACAAAACGATTCAGAAAACGGTTAAGTCGGCTTTTAAATTTTCTGCGATATTTTTAATAATAATCTCATCAAGGTTCTTTAAGTCCGGCTTTTTTAGGCCATATAGAACAAAATTATACCTCGTCTTATTATTAAGGACCAGGACACATTTCTTGCGATTAACTAAAAACAGATCAGCATGCCAAGAGTATAGGGGATCATTACTTTCCACTTCTTTAAGAGGTTGTATCTTTAATTCATCCCTTAGCTTTTTGGTACATTGAATCGTCAGCATACATTTTCCGCCTCCATTTCTAATTATGGTGTAAAGGTTTGTCTCTATATATGAAAAAAAGTTAGAAATCTCTTCATACTCGCTAGCATCTAATTGATATGTATGTAGAAAGCTTTCATCATCCATTGACCGGTGCTGGGGAAGTATTTTGACGGGCGTTCGCATATGCTGCTATTGAGCCGTCGGCGCCTTAATTGAGTTGCAAAAACGCATGAGATTTTTTCGGTATCATGCGTTTTTTGAAAAGCCGTGATGTATTATTTCCGCCAAAAATTCGAATTCTTCGCCTTACCTCTTTAGGAGCTTCCGTAACGCAGGAAGCGCACGTGCTTATGTTGTTAGTCTACGCTGAACCCAAGACGATGGAATCATAACAAAGCCTAGTCCTTGTGTAATATTAACTGCCAATATAATCCACCATAATATTATTGATTTACTTCTAAATGCCAATATACCCAAAGCGTTTCCGGCTTTTATACTATAATAATATCATAATTATAAATAAAAAATCGGACCTCAATTTCAAGAGATCCGAATGCAAGTTATTCAGGATTAACTTTTGTTATTCATCCATTTCTTATTTAACTTCTTAATCATGTCTGCTCTTTTCGATCTGTTTTCTTCAATAATTTGTTTCATTGATTTAAACTGGACACTTTTAGGCAACGATTTATACGGTATAATTTTTGCCTTATCTTGGCCTTCTTGGCTTATGTTTTTCATGTTGATCACCTGATAATTATTGTATGCTGTTAGAAAAGTTATTACCCTAAAAAACCAAGATATAAAATGTATTTTGGTTTTGACCTATTTATTATCTGTTATTTGACCATTGAGAATTTTTTTTACCCTTTCATGTACCTTATTGATTGATTGCTCGCGCTCTAGTTGACGGCGTTTATTTATTTCTTTTTGTGAACGGAACTCTATGGTCCTAACCTTTTCCTTAAGAACTGACATTGCGAAATTCCTCCATTCCATTTTCATTCCTAAGAATTATCAGACATAACGCATGGAATAAACGATACACTTCACTTACATTAAGTATATCATCGTTTTGTAGCAAATTCCACGCCATTTCATTAGTTTCAGAATTGACGTGAAAGTTAAATATCCATATCTTATTTGGATCTATTCCCATGTTCATGCGGTATGAAACAATATAATAACCGTTGCGTACTTCTTGTTGTAATGGGAGGGTATATTTCGTTTTATCCTTTTCCTTTGCTAATCGTACAGAAGCATAATTTTCGTACTTTCCATCATCTAGAGGAATAACATCTTTACTTGCGCCAGTTGTCCCATGATCAGCATTAGGGATCTTTCTTAGAACATTACCGTCGATTTCATAAATGGTAAACCCTGTTAAAAAATTTAAGTCTGAAAAACTAAAAAGTTCATTTTCAATACGAAATAGAATAACATTGATCTTTTCAAGCAATTCAATTAGATAGCCTGTAACCTTTTCCTGTTCGTTGTAATTTGTTATCAATCCAAAAAGAACTAATAATAGTGACTAGGGTTGTACCAGCTAAAAGTGGAAAGATAAATTTAAAGATGAAAGAAAAAAGCCTTGTGAAACCGGATAAACTTGCGATATTCATTATAGGTAAAACTAAAAGTGTCCATCTCCAGTTTTGATTTAGTTTTCCCAAGCAAGGCTTCCGGAATGCGATCTGGCGTAAAGAATTGGGGTAATGAAAGCAGCTTAGAGAATATATTGAACTGAAGAAATAGAGACTATGAATCGATCATGGCAGATTTTTTATTTGCCTTTTTTCTTTCAGTTGTTAATAGGATAGCAACGAAAACTAGCAAAATGCCAATGAACTGCCAGCTTGAAAATGCATCATGTAAGACTGTCACACCAAGTATGATTGCTACGACAGGTTCAATGGTGGCGAGAATGGACGCCTTGCTTGCCTCAATGGATGACAGGCCGTTTGTGTATAAAATATAGGCAAGACATGTAGGAATAAGGCCGAGTCCGATACTTAGGGCAAGCACTTCCCAGTTTAAAAATAATCTGGCTTTATCCCACAAACCGCCGGCTGGAATCATGAATAGGCTGGCAAATAAAAAGGAATAGGTTGTGATTGTCAATGATGAATACTTGCTGCTGACATATTTTCCGAAGATACTGTAAAGGGCATAACAAAAACCGGAACCAAGCCCAACGAGCAGCACATACCATGAGACAGTCACCTTAAAAAAAGGAAGCAAGCCAACAACAAATCCGCAGCCTGTGATCGTACTGATCAGTGCTGTCAGCTTAGACCGTGTTAAGGCCTCTTTAAATAACAGCCTGGAGATGAGTGCCACAAAAATGGGTCCAGTATACAATAAAATAACAGCCAGAGATAAAGAAGATTGATCGATCACAGCAAAATAGCACCAGTTAAAAAAGACAATGCTGATGATCCCAGTGCCAATAAAATAAAAGCTGTCTTTTGCCTTGATTTTCAACAGGTCACGATTTAAAAAGCCAAGGGCACTAACCATGATGATGAAGGACGCGATTACCCGGATGGCCACAACCTCCCAGGGCGTAAAACCGAATTCATAGAGCCCTTTAACAAATAAGCCAATTAAACCCCACAACGCGGCACCTAGGATCGCAAAACCGTACGCCTTTTGCTTGCCCATCATCGTGCCTCCCTACTCTTTAACCCAATAAGCTGCCCCATCTTTTTTTCTGTCAAGAAAACCATATTCAATTAAATAACGTCTGATCATTACAAAGTCGGAATAAATCGGTTTGATCAAAGCATTAATCTCCTTTTCATTGTATTCTTTACCTGGCTGAAAACAACGGTTATTGAGTTCATTCAGGATAATGATCTTTCTCTTTTCTTTACTTGGAAACTGCGCTAAAGTTCCTTCCGGTGTGAAGTACTTTGAAATAACCTGCTCTTGTTCTTCTTTCGTTATCGCATAACGGTCATCCACCACCGTCGCCCCCTTATGTATGTGATTCCCATACCTGATATGATAAAGCCAAGCAGCGATAATTGCCAACGTTAAAATGTCTATGATAATCTAAAGCTTACAGAACAGAAGGAGAGGAAATTGGCGATGAAAGATAAAAACCTTGAACAAGCAACATTTGCGGGAGGTTGCTTTTGGTGTATGGTGAAACCGTTTGACGAGCAGCCCGGCATTCATCAAGTGGTTTCCGGTTATTCTGGGGGACATGTTAAGAACCCTACTTATGAAGAGGTTTGTACAGGAAAAACAGGTCATTATGAGGTTGTTCAAATCACCTTCGATCCAGAAGTCTTCCCATATGAAGAGCTACTTGCATTGTATTGGCCGCAAACTGATCCGACCGACGAAGGCGGGCAGTTCTTTGACCGCGGGCCTCAATATAGGACGGCGATTTTTTACCATAATGATAGGCAGAAGGCAATGGCAGAGCAATCGAAGCTTGATTTGGAAAAAAGCGGACGGTTCAATAAACCGATCGTTACACAAATCCTCCCTGCTGCCACCTTCTATCCTGCTGAAGCTTATCATCAGCATTTCTACAAAAAGAACCCGGACCGCTACAAAGAGGAGCGTGCAGAATCCGGGCGCAATCAATTCATTCAGAAGAATTGGTAACTTTAGTAAATGAATAACAGCCACATGTAAAGTCCTATTAGAGTAATAAATAAGGTAGGTATTGTTAATAGAATGCCGATTTTAAAATAATAGCCCCATGTGATTTTGACCCCTTTTTTGGATAGAACATGGAGCCACAATAATGTCGCCAACGAGCCGATCGGCGTGATTTTTGGTCCCAAGTCTGAACCAATGACATTGGCATAGATGAGTCCTTCTCTCATGATGCCGCTCGTATCCGTATTAGCAATAGCCAAGGCATCGATCATGACGGTCGGCATGTTATTCATAATGGATGATAGAATAGCAGCAATAAAGCCCATGCCGACCGTACCTGCGAAAAGTCCTTGGTGGGCAGCGCCTTGAATCACATCAGCTAATACCGTGGTTAGACCGACATTTTTCAAACCATAGACAACGACATACATACCAATTGAGAAAAAGACAATAGCCCATGGGGCCCCTTTTATGACCCGCTTTGTTTTAACAACTGGGCTCCCCTTAGCCATGATTAAAAAGAATACTGCGATTACCCCTGCAATGAAAGAGACAGGGATATGGAACAACTCGCCAACGAAATAGCCAGCAAGCAAGATGGCGAGAACATACCATGACAGATGGAACATCCGCTCATCTTTTATAACATCTCTTGGTTCTTTTAATTGGTCATGATCATAGCATTTCGGAATGCTTTTTCTGAAAAAGAGATATAACACAAGGATGCTTGCCCCTAAAGCAAAGAGATCCGGTATGATCATTCTTGAGACATATTCGCCAAAGCCAATGTTAAAGAAATCGGCTGAGACAATGTTCACCAAGTTACTGACCACAAAAGGAAGTGATGTTGTGTCCGCAATAAAGCCGCTTGCCATAATAAAAGGCAAAACCATTTTTTCTTTGAAATTCAGGGCGCGGACCATAGCCAGGACAATTGGCGTTAAAATCAGCGCTGCCCCGTCATTGGCAAAAAGGGCAGAGACGATAGCACCTAGAAGCGTAATGAAGATAAACATTCTGACGCCATGTCCTTTTGCCGCCCTCGCCATATGGAGTGCCGCCCATTCAAAGAAACCGATTTCATCAAGAATAAGCGATATGATTATGATGGCAACAAACGTGAACGTAGCGTTCCAGACAATGCCAGTGACCGCTCTGACATCATGAAAACTCACCACTCCGGCAATAAGAGCGAGGATTGCCCCGCCGCATGCCGTCCAGCCAATCCCAAGGCCTTTGGGCTGCCAAATCACTAATATCAAAGTTGATAAAAAGATAACTAACGCTAAAATCACTGATACCAAAAGTTTTCCTCCTTAAAGTCACAGCAAAATGCACATATGTACATAATAAAAGAGCTGTCCAAAAAAGAACAGCTCTTTTCCCATCTTTACATTAAAAATCAAAATGATCTGGATCAGGACCATATCTTTCATTCTTATTTAATGCATCAATGTGGTCCATATCCTCTTTCGACAGTTCAAAGTCGAATACATCCCCGTTTTGCCCGATACGGTTTGGGTTTGATGATTTCGGGATGGTCACAATGCCGCGCTGCAAATCCCAGCGAATGATTGCCTGCGCGGGCGTCTTCCCATATTTGGAAGCGATGTCTTTTATCGTAGGGTCTTCAAGAAGATGACCCTGGCCGAGCGGGCTCCAGGCTTCTAATTGAATGCCTTCTGCTCTGCAAAAATCGTGAAGCTCTTTCTGGTTAAGCAGCGGGTGGCATTCCACTTGATTGACCATCGGTTTAATTTTTGATTCCGCCAACAAATCTTTTAGATGATGAGTGTGAAAGTTGCAGACCCCGACCGCTCGTACTTTGCCGTCAGTGTATAATTTTTCAAGGGCGCGCCATGTTTCCTTATATTTCCCTTCAACGGGCCAATGGACGAGGTACAAATCAAGGTAATCAACACCTAGACGCTGACAGCTTGCCTCAAATGCTTCTAATGTCGAGTCATAGCCTTGGTCGCTATTCCATACTTTTGTGGTTAAGAAGATATCATCGCGAGGGACATCGCTTTGTTTTATAGCCTTCCCAACGCCCTCTTCATTTTTGTAAACTGCTGCCGTATCAATGCTTCGGTAGCCCGCACCAAGCGCCCCTTTGACAGCGGTCATCACTTCTTCGTCATTTGCCATTTTCCACACGCCAAGTCCGAGCCATGGCATGTTAACACCATTATGTAGTGTTGCCCCCTCAATTAAGCTTTTGACCATGATTAACGCCTCCTTTAATGGATAATCATATGATCTCATAGATCTCAGGTGAAGGTAAAAGGTAATGCTTATGTTATGGGCCTAGCACATCCATTTTATTAGTAATCCCGCATATGTCAGCCCGCCGCCGAAGCTGAAAACCCTGACAAATGGCAATAAAAGCTTCGCTCATCCATTATAGGACTCAGATTCCGTTATTTGCTAAAAATTAACTCAAATAACCTCTTGAATAACCGAATAACGGAATCACAGTCCGATAAAAGTCCTAACATCATTTATACAAATAATTGATGATTTATCCGGAAGTCACAAGACGACTACTTTATCCCTTCCTAAACGATAAAGAAAACTCGCCGATTGGCGAGCCTTTGGCGAAGACAGAGGCGTAGTTGCACTTATGTGCGTCAGAAAGTTATACTTTCTGATTAACCAAAAAAAGACTTAAACCGTTTTAACGGTTTAAGTCCAAAGGCTCAAGGCTGTCCTCTCTATATTCTGAAAGTGTTAATACCGAAGATGGGATCCTTTTCTGAGGGAGTGATAATGCTGCCTTTACCGTGTCCAAACAGGTGAATAACGGGACCTGATAGCGGACGGCAAGCTCTCTTAAATTAAATCCAAAGGATGTTTTTTTACGGCCTTGAGTTGGAATGTTGATCACCGCCGCCACGTTCTCTTTTTTCAGATGTTCTTTTATAGAAGAAATATCCTTAACAACAAATGGTACATTGATGCCTTGATGTTGATAGAACGTGGCCGTACTTTGTGTAGCGGCAATTTGAAATCCCCTGCTCTGCAGCGCAGTTATAATGCCGATGCTTTCGGTTTTCTCCTGTTCTGATACCGAACATATAATGAGGGGTTTTTCCGATGCATCTTTAAAAATATTCTCGCCTTGCGGAAACAATGCTTTCTCTAGCGCATCTTCAAATGTAAACCCCAGCCCTAGCAGTTCACCCGTTGATTTCATTTCCGGCCCTAGAACATGGTCAACATCCTTCAATTTTGCCGATGAAAAAACCGGTGCTTTGACTGAGTAAAAATCAGGTTCCCCTAAAAGGCCGGATTCACACTTTTGTTTTTTCAGGGTTTCACCAAGCTGCACAGACACGGCCCTTTCTACCATAGGGACACCTGTTATTTTGCTAATTATAGGGATCGTTCGTGACGCCCGCGGATTAACTTCAAGAACATATACGGTGTCATCTGAAATGACAAACTGGATATTCATCAATCCGCGTACCTTAAGTTCCTTGCAAATCGTTTCCGTATAAGAAACAATCGTCGAAGTGATGTTTTCCGAGAGGGATACGGGCGGGAATACCGCTACACTGTCTCCTGAATGGACGCCAGCCTTTTCAATATGCTCGAAAATCCCCGGTATTAAAATCTGTTCCCCATCGCTGACCGCATCTACCTCACATTCCAGGCCAGGAATATAGCGATCAATTAATAATGGCCAGGATTGGTCATCAAACACACCGTGATATTGTATATAGTGTTCTAATTCATCCAAATGATTAAAAATGAACATCGATTGACCGCCAATGACGTATGATGGCCGGACAAGAACTGGAAAACCAAGTTTGACGGCGGCAGATTTCAGGTCATCAATGTGGTTGACAGTTTCACCCTCAATGTGCGGGATCTTCAGTTTCTTAAGAATGTCATAAAACTGCTTGCGATCCTCCAATTGATCAATAGCCCCGGTCGTTGTGCCCAAAACATGCAGACCTTCGTTTTCTAATGCTTTAGCTAAATTAATAGCCGTTTGTCCGCCAAACTGGATCAGCACACCATTGACGTTTTCTTTTTCTGCGACATTTAAAATGTCTTCCAACGCCAAAGGCTCGAAATAGAGACGATCGGCAATTGTGTAATCGGTGCTGACTGTTTCGGGATTATTGTTAATGACGACCGCTTCGTAGCCTTTTTTCTTTACAGCCAAAGCCGCCTGAACAGAACAATAATCAAATTCAATGCCCTGCCCGATTCGGATTGGGCCGGAACCAATAACAAGGATTTTTGGGCTATTGCTGACATCGGCCTCATCTTCCCCAGCCCATGTCGAATAATAATATGGGGTCTCCGCTTCGAATTCTGCAGCGCAGGTATCGACAAGCTTATATCCCGGTTTTATGCCTGATGTCTTGCATTTATGTCTTACCTCGTGTTCAGTCGTTTTATAGATTTGGGCAAGCCGTTTATCACTGATATTGATTTGCTTGGCTTGCTTAAGGAGGGATAAAGGCATCTGTTCCCATGAATAAGTTTTCAATTTCTGTTCGAGATCAATTATCCCTTTTATTCGCTCTAAGAACCATGGATCAATCTTTGTCTTTTGCCAGACCTCTTTTGTTGTCATCCCTCTTTCTAACAATTCGGCAACGGCAAACAAACGCAAATCGGTTGTTTTTTCCAAATGGTACATGAGTTCTTCAGATTCCGCCTTTTTAAATCCAGGAAAATGAAGACTGCATAGCCCTAATTCCATCGACCGTAACCCTTTGTTTAATGCCCCTTCAAAGGTTCGGTCAATCGCCATCACCTCGCCGGTAGCTTTCATTTGTGTACCAAGCGTCCGATCCGCCTCTGTAAACTTGTCAAATGGGAAACGGGGCATTTTCATGACGACGTAATCGAGTGCCGGTTCAAATGATGCGTAAGTTGTTCCGGTGATCGGATTTAAGATTTCATCAAGGTGATACCCTATTGCACATTTTGCAGCAATTCTTGCGATCGGATAGCCTGTTGCTTTTGAAGCTAAAGCAGAGGAACGGCTCACCCTTGGGTTAACCTCAATAATCACATATTGATTTGAATCAGGATTAAGAGCACATTGGATATTGCATCCGCCAACTATTTCTAATGCCCTGATGATTTTGAGTGAAGCGTTCCTGAGCATTTGATATTGAACATCTGACAAGGTTTGCGATGGTGCAACAACGATGGAATCTCCTGTATGAACACCTACGGGATCGATATTTTCCATGTTGCAGACGATCATGCATGTATCATTCGCATCACGCATGACCTCATATTCGATTTCTTTCCAGCCTTTGATGCTTTTCTCAATAAGCACTTGATGAATAGGGCTCAGACTCAGTCCTCTATTTAATACCAATTCTAATTCCTCAACATTTTCAGCAAAGCCGCCTCCCGAACCGCCAAGTGTATAAGCAGGGCGAATGATCACAGGAAAGCCTATGACTTCGGCGAATTTGAGCCCTTCTTCATATGTGTGGATAATTTTTGATTCCGGAATTGGTTCATCTATATCAAGCATTAACTGCCGAAATTTTTCCCTGTCTTCCCCTTTTTGAATGGAGTCGACGGATGTGCCAAGCAATTCAACATGATATTTTTGCAAAATCTGCTTTTCATATAATTGAACAGCCAAATTTAATCCCGTTTGGCCGCCAAGTGTGCCAATCACACCATCAGGCTTTTCTTTCTTAATAATATCTTCAATCGATTCAATTGTCAGCGGCTCAATATAGACCTTGTCTGCCACTTTTTCATCTGTCATAATGGTCGCTGGATTGTTATTGATTAAAATAACTTCAATATTTTCTTCTTTTAAAGCCAAGCATGCTTGTGTCCCGGCATAATCGAATTCAGCGGCCTGCCCAATCACGATTGGACCAGACCCAATGACTAACACTTTTTGAATATCATCTCGTTGCGGCATAAGTTATGTCACCTGCATTTCTTAGCGTTTGAATAAAGGTTTCGAAGATATAATGGGTATCATCCGGACCAGGGTGAGCTTCTGGATGAAACTGGACAGTTTCGATAGGCAGGCTTTTATGCTTCAACCCTTCAATCGTTCGGTCATTGACGTTCTGGTAAGTTACAGCAAATATATCCGTGTTAATGCTGTTATGTGTTACGACATAGCTATGGTTCTGAGATGTCATCCAAACTTTGCCCGTTAGCATTTCTTTAACGGGGTGATTAGCGCCGCGATGGCCAAATAGCAGTTTTTCTGTTGTTGCGCCATAGGCTAAGGCGATCATTTGATGTCCCAAACATATCCCGAGGGTTGGAAAATGCTCCGTTATTTTTTTGACTTCTGGAAATAACGCTTGAAGTGCCATTGGGTCCCCGGGCCCATTACTGAACATCACACCGTCAGGCTTTAGGGATGAAAGCTCAGTAAATGTTGTAGAATATGGTATGACCGTCACCTTACACCTTTCATTCAAAAGCGCCTGGAGCATCGACTTTTTATAGCCGTAGTCGACTAACGCAATGTGCGGTCCGTCACCCGCATACTGTTTTATATTTTTTACTGATACCTTATCGATCATGGAAGTCTTAAAGATTGGATCATGAACAAAAGATTTTACCAACCCTTGATCAGGTGACGTTGTAATTAAGCCTTTCATCGTCCCGTATTTTCGGATCTTCTTTACAATCGCCCTTGTATCAACGCCTGCGATGCAAGGAATACCTGCTTCTTCAAGATGTTCGGCAAAGGTTTTGACCGACTGAAAATGGCTTGGTGACAGACATAAATCGCTGATAATTGCTCCTGACAAATGGAGCTTCGAGCTCTCATCATCAAAATGATTGATGCCGTAATTCCCGATCAGCGGGTAACAAAAGGTGATCATTTGCCCGGCATACGACGGGTCTGTAAGGATTTCCTGGTATCCGGTCATGCTAGTATTGAAAACGACCTCACCGGCAGAAATGGTTTTCTTGCCGATCAACATCCCTTCAAATATATCGCCGGTCTCCAGGACTAAATATCCTTTTTCCATAGGTCCTCCCCTTCTTTCTCTAGGCTGTCAAAAATCTCTTCCATGACAGAAAGGAACGAGTCAATTTCTGCACGGTCTGTTGTCAAAGGAGGCAATATTCGTACAACATTTTGACCAGCCGACAAAATGAGCACCTTCTTTTTTCTTGCCTCATGGACAACCGTAATGGCATCCTGTTTTGTAACCACCCCTAAAAGCATCCCT
Source organism: Scopulibacillus darangshiensis (assembly GCF_004341035.1). Taxonomy (GTDB): domain Bacteria; phylum Bacillota; class Bacilli; order Bacillales; family Sporolactobacillaceae; genus Scopulibacillus; species Scopulibacillus darangshiensis. The sequence continues at coordinate 31,598 of NZ_SLXK01000016.1, read as the reverse complement.
TTTCCCCGAATCTCAACAATCGAATGATGAAACTTAGTTTTCAATATGTCTAATTTCCGCTTTAAATACTTGCTGTTTTCTTGCACCGACTCAAGCAAGTGATAACGTTGGATCGTTTCAAGTGTTGCTTTGCCAGCCGTTGCAGCTAAAGGGTTACCTCCGAATGTGCTGCCGTGGCTGCCGGGATCGAATGCCTTGGCAGCATCTGTCTTAGCAAGCATCGCTCCTATTGGAAAACCTGAGCCCAATCCTTTGGCTAACGTAATGACATCTGGTTCAATGCCATATTGTTCATAAGCAAAAAGAGTTCCTGTTCTGCCAATACCCGTTTGGATTTCATCAACCATCAGCAGCAAGCCATTTCTTTGGCAGATTCTTGCGAGCTCTTGAACCCATTCTATATCGGCAGGGATGACGCCACCTTCTCCTTGGATTAGTTCAAGAAGAACAGCACAGGTTCTGCCATTAGATACCTCATTCAAGGCTTCAAAATTATTAAAAGGCAAGTGGCGGAAGCCATCGACAAGAGGGTAAAAGCCATCTTGGATTTTCTCCTGACCAGTGGCCGATAAGGTTGCCATGGACCTGCCATGAAATGATTGATTAAACGTTACAATTTCAAATGCCTTTTGTTGCTTGATCTTTTGCGAGTATTTTCTGGCCAGCTTAATTGCCGCCTCATTCGCTTCAGCACCACTGTTACAAAAGAAAACTTGATCAAGACACGATTTTTGGATGAGTATGTCGGCTAACTGCTCCTGCTGCGGGATTTGGTATAGGTTTGAACAATGCCAAAGCTGACTAAGCTGGTGCTCCACTTTTTCCTTAACTTCATCAGGTACATGCCCCAGGTTGCAAGTTGCGATGCCCGATGTATAATCCAAATATCGATTACCGTCTGTATCCCAAACAAAGCTTTCCTTTCCCTTTGCTAATTCAAGGGGAAAACGCTGATAGGTCGCCATTAATGACTGGGTTGTCGTTAATTGTTCAGGCATGGGTAACCACCTCCTCATCAAGGGTAATTTTTGTGCCAGCTTCTCCGCCGTTTGCATAATCCAGTAAACTCTTATCATCAAGACCGTTCAAAATCACGACCTCGGGTACCCCATCCTTAAGACTTTCCATTGCTCCTTTGACTTTTGGTACCATTCCTCCGACGATTTCTTTGTCATCGATCAATTGTAAGATTTTTTTCCGGGTAATTTGCTTCATAACTGTTTTCTTTCCTTCAGTTTCAACCCAAATGCCTGGAATGTCGCTTATAAAACAGAGCCTGGCCTTTAGAGCCTTTGCAACTGCTGCTGCCGCTGTATCACCGTTAATGTTGTACCGCTGGCCCTTAGCGTCTAACGCAATGGGAGAGATCACAGGGATGGTGCCTTGTTCAGTCAGCAGTTTCAACCCATCCGTTTGAACATCGACGATCTTTCCGACAAAGCCAAGATTGCCGCCTTCTTCAATTGGAGCAGCTGTCAGTAAATTTCCGTCAACACCGCTTAGACCAAACGCTTTACCGCCAGCTTTATACAGATTCTTAACAATGTGTTTGTTTACTTTACCGCTTAAGACCATTTCGACAATATCAAGCACCTCTTCTGTTGTGACACGCAATCCGTCATGAAAAGTTACTTTGATATTTAACTTGTTAAGCAGGCTGGATATGAGCGGTCCGCCGCCGTGGACAATAACAGGCTGGTATTGTCCGCTTTCTTGCAGCTTGATGATGTTTTCATAGAATGATTCAGGTAATTTTTCCAGTACACTGCCGCCGCATTTGATAACGAGATAGGTCATTTGCAAAAAGCCCCCTTATGTCCTATAAGAAGCATTGATTTTGACATAATCGTAGGTTAAATCGCAGCCCCATGCTGTGGCTGTACCTTGTCCTTCATCCAGTTCAACGGCAATGTGAATGTTTTCTTGATGTAAATAACTTTTGGCCTCTTCTTCATTAAATGGGACAGGCAAGCCTTTTTCTACGACGGTAACTGGCCCCAATGTAACTTTGATGTTGTTGGTATCAATAGGCTTGCCGCTATATCCAACAGCACAAACAATTCTGCCCCAATTTGGGTCTGTGCCGTAAATGGCCGTTTTAACAAGGTTTGACCCGGCAACGGCTTTACTGATAGCCTGTGCTGCATGATCATCAGCCGCACCCTTAACCTGTACCTCAACAAGTTTTGTTGCACCTTCGCCATCTCTAGCAATCATTTTTGCCAATGTTTGCGACGCGTGTTCTAATCCTTTTACAAATAAGTCCCATTGCGGGTGTTTTTTTGATAAGGGTTTGTTTTCCGCGAGTCCATTAGCCATGACGAGGACCATGTCATTTGTGCTTGTATCGCCGTCGACCGTTATCATGTTATATGTTTTGTTTGTAATATCTTTTAAGGCTTGATGAAGATAAGTTTGCGAAACGGCAGCATCTGTGGTCATAAAGGCTAACATCGTTGCCATATTGGGATGAATCATTCCTGAACCCTTTGCTGCTCCGCCGATCGTGATTGTCTTTCCATCAATCTCCATTTGCAGGGCCACATGTTTTGTCGCTGTATCCGTCGTTAAAATCGCTTTTTCGAATAGATCTTCATTCATATCCTCTAAGGCAATTTGCTGAATGCCATGGCTGACCTTTTCCATAGGAAGCTGTTCACCGATTAATCCGGTTGAAACAACAGCTATATGGTGTTCTTCTGCCACAACATGCTCAGCGTATAATTTCCTCATGTGATACGCATTGGTCATTCCTTCATCACCGGTACAAGCATTGGCGACTCCGGAGTTGACGACGACAGATTGCAGTTTTTGTTCAATGGCAATACTGTCTTGCGTAACGAGTAAAGGAGCAGCTTGGAACTGATTGGTGGTGTAGACAGCTGCCGCATTAGCTGGTACTTCAGAATGGATCCAGCCAAGATCAGGCCGCTTATACTTAATGCCGCAATGAAGGCCACCGGCTTTAAATCCTTTTGGGGCGGCGACACCGCCATGAGATAATGCATGAATGTGTTCAATATCAACATCTATAATCTGAGTCATCTCTTATCCTCCTTCATTTTCTTTATGGATACACGGGAGTCAGGTTTAGTCCCGTCCATTCGTCCCAGCCATTTAAAAGATTCATATTTTGAACCGCCTGCCCGGAAGCCCCTTTGACAACGTTATCGATGACTGAAACCACGGTTAGCCTATTGGTGCGGGAATCAGCAATTAATCCAATGTCACAATAGTTCGATCCATATACTTCTTTGGTAGCCGGCCAAACACCAGGCTCTCTAACTCTTACAAAATGGCTTTTATGATAAAAGTCCTTATAATATCCCACGATTTCTTCAGTGGATAGTTGCTGCTTCAAATCGGCGTAGATCGTGCACATGATCCCCCTTGTCATCGGTACAAGATGGGGAGAAAAACTTATGTTTGTGTCAATCCCTGCATTGTCCTGTATGGTTTGTTCAATCTCTGGAATATGTTGATGGCTGCCAAGCTTATAAGCTTTAATATTTTCATTGACTTCACAAAAATGTGACCCGATTGAAACGCCTCTGCCCGCTCCTGAAATCCCTGATTTTCCATCAATGATTAATGTGTCAGGCTGGGTGATGCCCATCTTTATTGCTGGAAGAATGCCTAATAATGAAGCGGTCGGATAGCAACCAGGATTGGCGATCAGCTTCGCCTCTTTTATTTCCTTATGATTAATTTCCGCTAAACCGTAAACAGCTTGCTCAAGATCACTTCGGTCAGCTCCTTGCTTCTGATACCATTTTGTATAGGCATCAGGGTCTTTCAAACGAAAGTCTCCGGACAAGTCAATGCATGGCACGCCCTTATTTATAAATTTAGGAACCAGGCCTTGGCTGACCCCTGAAGGTGTAGCGAAAAATAATAGATCAACCCTGTCCGATACATCTTGAACATCAATGCTTTCTAAAGTCTTTTCACAAACTTCGGATAAATGAGGATAAAGCTCTTTGACATTTTTACCGCTTGTCGAATGAGAAATGAGCATTTCAATGTCAACATTGGGATGCTGCTTTAGTAAGCGAATCAGTTCAACCCCGCTGTATCCGTTTGCTCCAATGATGCCGACTTTCATGTTGGTCCCCCTTTTAAATATGGTTTTCCGCTAATTTAATCTGTTGTTCAATCTGTCCAGCGGCTGTGCCGCCTTTACTAGTTCTAGCTCCAACAACATGTTCTGGTGTTAGGTATTCATAGACATCTTCTTTAAATAAAGGGCTAAATGTTTTATATTCGTCCATTTGCAAGTCTAATAGATATTTTCCTTTTTCAATGGCATAGATGACGATTTTTCCAATGATCTCATGTGCTTCTCTGAAAGGCACGCCTTTAACAGCTAAATAATCAGCAATATCTGTCGCATTTGAATAGTCTTGCGTCACTGCCTTTCGCATTTTATCGGTATTGACCACCATTGTATCTAGTAAAGGAGCAAGCAAGGTTAGGGACCCTTCTAGGGTTTCCACTGTATCAAACATGCCTTCCTTATCTTCCTGTAGATCTTTGTTATAGGCTAATGGCAATCCTTTTAAAACCGTCAGGAGACTTACTAAATCCCCGAACACGCGTCCTGTTTTTCCCCTTAATAACTCAGGGACATCCGGATTTTTCTTTTGCGGCATAATACTTGATCCTGTGCAAAAGGCATCGTCAAGTTCAATAAACTGGAATTCCTGACTGCTCCAAATCACCATTTCTTCCGATAATCTCGACATGTGGACCATTAGAATGGATGCGATTGATAAAAATTCTAGAATAAAGTCCCTGTCACTTACTGCATCCATGCTGTTAGGATAGACATCATCGAAAGCCAATAGTTCAGCCACCCGATCGCGGTCAATTGGAAATGTTGTCCCCGCCAGCGCCCCGGCGCCTAATGGTAAAATGTTGATCCGCTTCAAGCTGTCTTGAAGCCGTTCTTTATCCCGCTCGAACATCCAAAAATAGGCCAAAAGGTGATGAGCGAAGGATACAGGCTGTGCGCGCTGCAGATGAGTATAACCTGGTAAAATGGTGTCTATATTTCCCTTCGCTTGATCTAATAGAGCAGTTTGGACCTTTTCGAGTAAAGTTATGAGTACATTTGTTTTCTTCCGAAGATAAAGGTGCATATCTGTTGCCACTTGATCGTTTCGGCTCCGGCCGGTATGGAGCTTTCCTCCAACCGGACCGATTTCATCAATAAGCAGTTTCTCGATGTTCATATGAATGTCTTCATGCTGGACTTGCCATTCGATTTCCCCTGTATTCAATTTTTTTAAAATGGTGTTTAATCCAGATTTTATTTTTTCCATTTCATCAGAAGTGATTATGCCGCACTCACCGAGCATTTGGACGTGAGCGAGACTCCCTTCAATATCTTCTTCAGCTAATTTTTGATCAAATGATATTGAAGCTGTGAAGCTATCTACAAGTTTGTTTGTTTCTTTTGTAAAACGTCCGCCCCAAAGCTTTGCCATAGTATCCCCCTCCTTTCTTTTTATTGGCCGTTATTCATATTTGCCGGTTCCGCCACACATGAGTCCTCTTTTTTATGCACTTCAGAGAAGACTTTTGTTGGCAGTCCCCATAATTTAATAAAACCAACAGCAGCGTTGTGATCAAAGGCGTCGCCTTGGGTGTAAGTTGCCAATTCTTCATTGTAAAGGCTGTTTGCCGATTCACGTCCGATCACGACGTGTGAGCCTTTATGGAGTTTTATCCGAACTTTCCCAGTAACTACTTTTTGCGTTTCAGCAATAAAAGCATCAAGGGCATTTCTCAAATGTGAGTACCATAACCCGTCGTAGATCAATTTAGCCAGTTGTTGATCGACCGTTGCTTTAAACTGGGATGTTTCTCTTGTTAATGTCAAAAATTCCAATTCCTTATGGGCATTGATTAGTATCATTGCGGCTGGATTTTCATACACTTCCCTTGATTTAATGCCAACAAGGCGATTTTCAATATGGTCAATCCGGCCAATACCGTGGAGACCGCCTTTTGCATTTAAGATTTCGATAAGTTCAACTAATGGCAGCTTTTCATCGTTTAATGCCACTGGCACGCCTTCCTCAAAAGTCACATCGATATACTCAGGTTGATCTGGGGTAGACTGAATCGGATTCGTCCAATCATATGCCGCTTCCGGCGCTTCTGCCCAAGGATTTTCTAATACACCTGCTTCACAAGCACGCCCCCAAATATTGGCGTCAATGGAGAATGGGTTGTCGAGATCTACGGGAATAGGAATCCCTTTCTCTTTTGCATAAGCGATTTCTTCATCTCTTGTCATCCCCCATTCACGAACAGGTGCCACAACCTTTAAATCAGGGTTGAGTGCTTGGATCGACACTTCAAAACGAACTTGATCATTGCCTTTGCCAGTACAGCCATGTGCAACGGCAACAGCTCCCTCTTGTTCCGCCACTTCAACTAACAGCTTCGCGATTAAGGGACGGGATAATGCAGAAGAAAGAGGATATTTCCCTTCATACAGCGCGTTTGCCTTTAATGCCGGTAAAATATAATCTTTCGCTAAGAGGTCCTTCCCATCAATCATGATCGCCTTTATTGCACCCACGTCTAACGCTTTCTGTTTGATCGCTTCAAGATCTTTCCCTTCCCCGACATCCAATCCAAGTGCAATCACATCGTAACCGTATTTTTCCTGTATCCATTTTACTGATACCGATGTGTCCAATCCTCCGGAATATGCTAAAACGATCTTTTCTTTTGTCATGGTAATTCTCCCCTTTGTATGTTAAATAATTTTTGTTTGACCTTTATCACTCATTAAGTTTTTTAAAATGGCTTTCTGTGCATGGAGCCGATTTTCTGCTTCATCAAAAACGACCGAGTGCGGACCGTCAATAATGTCTGACGTGACTTCCTCTCCGCGATGTGCCGGCAAGCAATGAAGAAAAATGAAATCCTCTTTTGCTTTGGAACATAACGACTGATTGACTTGATACGGACGAAACGTCTGTAATCGCTTTTCCTGCTCCTCTTCTTGCCCCATGCTCGCCCAAACATCCGTCACAACAACATCGGCCTGTTCAATGGCTTCTTCTGGAGAAGTTGTGATATCAATTTGACTTCCCGTTAATTGTCCGATTCGTTTTGCATTTTCAACTATTTTTAAATTAGGTTCATAACCGTTTGGACTGGCAATGGCAAGATGCATGCCGCTACTTGCTGCTCCTTCCATCAGCGAATGGCACATATTATTGTTGCCGTCACCGACATAGCACATTTTCAGACCGGAAAGCGCCCCTTTGTGCTCATAGATTGTTAATAAGTCGGCTAAGACTTGTGTCGGGTGATGGAGGTCGGTCAGACCGTTAATGACTGGAACCTCAGAGTGTAAAGCGAACTCTTCAATCGATTTATGGGCGAAGGTCCTGATCATAAGGCCGTCAACATATCGGGACAACACCTTTGCAGTGTCCTCAATCGTCTCTCCCCGTCCTAACTGAATATCCTTTGAACTCAAGAATATCGCTTGGCCGCCTAGCTGCATCATGCCTACTTCGAAGGACACCCTGGTTCTGGTCGACGATTTTTCAAAGATCATCCCAAGGACCTTACCGCTTAAATATGGATGCGGAATCCCTTTCTTTTGAAGATTTTTAATATCTTTTGCCTCATCTAGAAGGAGGCAAAGGTTATTGGGTTCCAAATCAGCCAGGGTCAAAAAGTCTTTGCCTTTTAATTCAAATGACACAGGTTTAGGTTGGTTGCCCAGGTTAACTTTTAACATCACATTCACTCCTTTATTTTCACTATTGGGAAAATAGCCAATATATAGATAACTAAAAATGAGAACAAAAAATACCCGTCTCGGAAAAAGAGACGAGTATTGATATAGATTACCCGCGGTGCCACTCTTGTTGTTTCGCTGACTTTCGCGAAACCGGCTCTTCACTGTTAACGGGGGCGGACCCGGTCAATCCCTATGAAAGCATTGCTTTCGTTCGGGCTGACATCTCGAAAGTGCGGTTCACCGCATGTTCTGCACCAGGCTCCCATCATCCCCGGCTTGCTGCTTCGCAGATCCATACGATTACTCTCTTTGTCATCAATTATTCCTATTCCATTGTCCAAAAAATATAAAAACGCCCGTCTCTTATATATAATAGAGACGAGCGTATGTATACAACATTTACCCGCGGTACCACTCTCATTATTCCGCTATCATGCGCGGAATCGGCTTTAGCATCTGTTAACGGGGATGACCCGGTCTGCTCTATTAAGCTTAATGCTTAGTTCAAGCAAACATCTCAAAAGTGCGTTTCATCACATCTTCTGCACCGGCTTCCACCGCCCCGGCTCGCTTTTTGCAGGAAAAATGCAACTACTCTCTTTGTCATTGATTTTTATATGTTGATACTTATTATACTTAAGTGTCATTCAAAGTCAAGAGGAAAAGTGAAAAAAGTTTATCGGTTTATACCCATTCTACACGTTCAAGCAGCTGGTATTGAAACAAAACAAGGATAAATGGTACGTATGAATCTGGACGACAAATGACCTGATATGTTTGCTCCTTTTGAGTGTAAAATAACACATCGGTATATATTTTGTCACTCTCAAAAAAATTTCTAATCTTATGGAGAAGCTCAAATGCTTCTCCATTTTTTGCCTTGATCGTAAACTCGATGTCTTTATTGTTTTTCTTTTCTTCGAGCGTCATCAATGAATGAATCACCTCATAGCAAAGCTTTTTCAAGAAAACCACTCCTTCCTTAAATTAAATACCGCAGATAAATATAAACCGTTGAAATGGCTACTGTTATGAACATAATAGGCAAGCCTATTGCCATAAATTTCAAAAAGGAGATCCTATAGCCTTCTTTCCCTGCAAGTCCGGAGACAATAACGTTCGCGCTCGCTCCAATAAGCGTTCCATTTCCTCCGAGGCAAGCGCCAAGTGCAAGGCTCCACCATAACGGCTCAAGGTTGTTAATGCCGAGCTCCCCCATCTGCTGTACAAGCGGAATCATGGTTGCAACGTAAGGAATGTTGTCAACAAAGGCGGACGCAATGGCGCTCATCCATAAGATAAGAATCGAACTAGCCGTAACGTTCCCGCCGGTTATATCAATTGCATAGACGGCAAATCTTTCGATAACGCCAGTCTCTACCAGTCCGCTGACAAGGACAAACAATCCGACAAAAAAGAATATTGTTGTCCATTCTACTTTGCTTAGAGCTCCTTCAAGATAATGTTCACCAGATAGGAGCAGTAAAAGAAAAGCTCCGGCTAATGCAATGGTCGCAGATTCTACCCCCATGGCTTGATGAAGGAAGAAACCTAAGATCGTTAGCCCCATTACAGTAATGGCTTTTATCATTAACGGTTTATCAGTGATTTCATCCTTTTCATTAAGGTCCATAATCCGTTTCCGTGTCTTATCATCAGTATACAGATGTTTGCGGTAAATTAAGGTGAGGACTAGCATGACAACAACAATTGTAATGATAATAACTGGAGCTAGATTCGTAATAAAATCCATAAAAGACAGCTCTTTCACAGCACTGCCGATCATGATATTAGGCGGGTCCCCAATCATCGTCGCTGTTCCCCCTATGTTGGACATAAGAATTTCACTAATAAGAAAGGGCATCGGTGTGATGCCAAGCCGGCGGGTGATGCTGAATGTGACTGGAACCATGAGAAGAACGGTTGTGACATTGTCCAAAAAGGCTGACCCTACAGCTGTTATCAAGGACAAAACAATAAGTATGGCCATCGGGTGTCCTTTTACTTTTTTTGCCGCCCAAATAGCAATAAATTTAAATAATCCGGTCTCAGCCGTAATTGTAACGATGATCATCATCCCCGTTAACAAACCAAGTGTATTGAAATCGATATGGTGCAAGGCGGTTTCCTGGTCAACGACCCCAAATAGGACCATTAATACGCCGCCTATCATCGCAACAATGGTGCGGTGAATTTTTTCAGATATGATAAAGGCATACGTGATAAGGAAAATACCTATTGCTATAATTGCTTCTTCATTCGCCAAATTCAACATCCTTCCTAAAATTAGTGTTCGAATAGCTTGTTTATTTATTCTTATTAGCTCATTTAAGTAAAGATGCGCAGCACCTCCTTTAAAGTTTATGGGATATTTTGGTATTAAAAATACACAAAAAAGGAGTCTGTTTGTGACAGACTCCTCCAGAAATCACCGATATTAAATTTAATTATTCTGTTTAAATTATAACAAGTACTGCTGATACTTTCAAGAACTTTTCCGCCAAATTAACATCGAATGTCGTGCTGCGAGCCTTCAACAACATGAAATCCTAACGCTTTAGCCTGCTCAATATCAAAGGTCTCATCAATATGCATGCAATAGACCTTGGATCGATAGGGTTGCCCGATTTCCTGTTGAAGCTTGGTTATTGATAAGTGAACATTGCCTTCATAATCAAGCTGACAAGTATCCTGATAGAAGGCGTGAAGGCTCCCCTTTTCCAATCGTTCCTTTGCTATCGGGTTAATCATATTTGAATCGCCGCTATAGTATAGAGAGTTGCCATCGTAGCCAATAAAGTAGCCGAAGCAATCAAGTTCCGGGACATGATTCGTTACCTGCGGCGTTACAGTTAATTGGAATCCCCCACTGTGAATAACTGTGTCTTGCTTTATTTCTTGGAGATCATAAAAATCATCACTCACACCCATTGATCTCAGATGTGTTCTGACCTGTTGTGGTTTTGGGAAAAATATTTGAACCTTATTTTTTACAATGTAATAAGAATAGAAAATCAGATCGCCAAGTGAGCCGGCATGATCGGGATGCAGATGAGTGAGCAATACTGTGAATGCTTTCAATGTTTGAAAATTATTTCGGCACTTCAGTTGTCCGAAGACGGAACTTCCGCAGTCTATCAAAAATAAGGCATCTTGATCAAAGAGATAGGCTGAATTATTACCTAGATTTGTATTAAATGCCGATCCAGTACCAATAAAGTTTAGATAGGGCATGTCAGACCTCCTATGTAGTCTTGTTTTATGATGCTTTGGATTCATTGCAAGAACATTTATAACATGTTAAATTACTAGGAACGATATGCGAAGGGAGGATCACCATGTTCCGGAAACTAGCTCTAGTTACTTTAGCACCCGTATTAGCTTTCGGACTGACAGCTTGCGGCAATAATGACGATAAGAAGTCATCAGATCAGCCGAAACAAGAACAACAAAAACCAGCGCAAACTCAAAATAAGAAACAGCAGGTAAAAGGCCTTGTTAGTGAAGATAAAACCGTTGCAACGGTAAATGATGAAAAAATTATGGGCAACGAATACAACATGATGCTTAAGCAATTAGAACAAATGGCCCAGCAACAAGGGCAAGATATCAATGATAAAAAGGTGTACAAGCAGGTCAAAGACCAAGCCATTAGTTCGTTAGTTGGAAACAAATTGCTTTTGCAAGATGCTGATAAAAAAGGTTACAAGGCTTCGGAGAAAAAGATTGATGACCAATACAATAAAATTAAAGGTCAATTTAAAACCGAAAAGGAATTTAATGCATTATTAAAGAAGAATCACTTATCAAAGGATCAATTAAAACAACAAATATCAGACCAGCTCGTATCCGATCAATACATTAAGAACGAAGTCGGACCTGTCAAAGTATCTGACGAAGAAATCCAATCCTTTTATAAGCAAATCAGTGCAAATCAAAAGAAAGCACCTGATTTAGAAAAAGTCAAACCGCAAATTAAACAGCAATTAGAAAAACAAAAGACAAATGAAAAGTTAGGTAAGATTGTTGATCAGCTTAAGAAAAAAAGTGATGTAAAGGTTAACGTTTAAAAAAGGGGAGCATTTCCCCTTTTTTTATACTTTAAGGAAGTTTAAATTCGCTAAAGCGAAAAAGCGGAATAAAGTATAAAAATAATGCTCCTCCGCTTCGCTTTGTCGCAAGGCAGCAAAGATGGGTATTCAAGCAGAAGCCTTGCAACTAAGGCCTTCACCATTAAAGGCCTAGCGAAAAGCCAAGTTTTCTTTATTTACTCGTTTTCTCGCTTGTTTCCTTTTGCTCTTCGTTATCCAATACATTATTTGTTGCTTTCTTAAACTCCATAAGTGTTTTCCCCGCAGCCTTACCCAATTCAGGCAGTTTTTTTGGACCAAACATTAAAAAGGCAAATAATAAAATGAGGATGATCTTACCTGGACTAAGCAGTTCCATAATAACCCTCTATTCGTTTTTTTACCGGTTTATAAAGTCACCATCTTTGACTGAACATAGGCATAGAGCAATTTTTCAGTATTCAATATCGATGTTTCGTGTGTTCTTTCAAAGGCATGAGACGATTCGATACCAGGTCCAAGGAGTCCATGGATAATATCATGTCCGGCGCTGATCGCTGCTGAAGCATCTGAGCCATAATAAGGGTAAATATCCACTTTATATGCGATGCCATTCTCCTTGGCAAGGTCTATCAAGTGCCTGCGCAAACCGTAATGGTAAGGTCCACTTGAGTCTTTGGCACAGATGGAGACAGTATATTCATCCGAAGATTGCCCATCACCCAATGCCCCCATGTCTACAGCGATATATTCCACTGTTTCTTCAGGGATATTTGAATTTCCGCCATAACCAATTTCTTCGTTATTTGAAATAAGGACATGTGTTGTATAAGGTAAGGTGATATGTTCATCCTTTATTTGCTTAAGCAGTCTTAATAAAATAGCGACACTTGCTTTATCATCTAAATGTCGGGATTTTATAAAACCGCTTTCAGTAATAACAGGACGCGGATCAAAGGAAACAAAATCCCCGACTTCAATGCCAAGCTCCCGGACCTCTTTCTCGTTTTCCACTTTTTCATCAATACGAACTTCTATATTGTCATCGTCTCTTTTCGCTTCACCTGCATTTTTGTACACATGAACAGAAGTTTGGTGCATAAGGATTGTACCGGTGTACACCTTCCCTGTCGATGTGTGAATCTCACAGTATTCCCCTTCCGCTGAATTCCAATTGAAGCCGCCAATTCTGCTCAACTTAAGCCTGCCGTTGGATTTAACTTCTTTAACCATTGCACCTAGGGTATCCACGTGCCCGGTTAAGAAACGATGGCGTGTATCATCAGACCCACGAGCGCTGATTAACAGCCCGCCTTTTCTCGTCCGTTTTATTTCATAGCCCCAATCCCGGATTAGGTTTTCAATAAATTTAATAATCTTTTCTGTGTCTCCAGAAGGGCTGGGGATTTCGGTAAGTTCTTTAATAAGTGCCATAGTTTCTTTTGTATCAGGGTATGTATTCAAAATATGATCTCTCCTTTATGTCATTCATCTTACATTCTATTATATTGCAAAAATTTGAATAAACAAAGGTATGGACAAGCGGAATGACTCTCCCTTGTTATTTCTTTCCTATTCAACGTTAATTGTTTTTATCATTTGCCTTAAAGCCCCAAGGTGGTATGAGGAGTGAGCGATAGCCCCCAGAATATTGATGACTTTATCCTCTAAATCAGGTGAATCGATTTTTTCATTAAGTATCATGTATTCTTGGTACAAATCTTTTTGTATTTGGTGCCATCTAGTTTCATCAACTCTTGTTATTTCCCAGCTGCTCTCCCAATTACGATCGGGCTCATTGCCTCTAATCATTGTGTTAATTACCCAAAGGTAATAGCGGATATGATCCGCGTGACTAGCGATCGTAGAACCATAAATAGAAATGGAAGCTTCATCAGCTGACATCGCTTTAAGGGTCCCAAATATTCCCGAATCGAGCTGTGTATTCGTAAACCAGCTTCCATCCTCCGCTCCAGGCCCTTCAAATGCTTCCTTTAATATCGGTTTTATAGAATCTTGAATCGAATATCCCATTATTTCGCCCTTCTTTCGTTAATTTATTTCAAAAATCACCTTTTGATTAAGGCTCACTATTAATGTGGATGGCTTCCATAATCAGTCGTAACTTCTCGGCAGATTTACATGAAAATTGATTGGCAATATACTTCCAAAAATACTCAAGGACAAGCCCCCTAATATTCAAGTGAATTTTTGTTCCCTTCGTTTTATTATACTATTCAGATAATGACATTTACAGGTTTTTTTTTATTGTCTCAATCTTATAGATTACATCCTTATGAGATGGCTGCGTTTCTTCGCGGATTTCAGCGTCGATTTTGCGATGCAATGCGTCTTGAACATAGGTATTGCGTCCTCTTTGGTGATGACTGCGTCCTCTTCGGGGACTACTGCGTCGATTTTGTCATGGACTGCGTCTTGAACATGGGTATTGCGTCCTCCTTGTTGATGACTGCGTCCTCTTCGGGGACTACTGCGTCGATTTTGTCATGGACTGCGTCTTGAACATGGGTATTGCGTCCTCTTTGGTGGTGATTGCGTCCTCTTCGGGGATTACTGCGTCGATTTTGCGATGCATTGCGTCTTGAACATAGGTATTGCGTCCTCTTTGGTGATGATTGCGTCTTCTTAACGGATTACTGCGTCGATTTCACATAAAAAAGGCTGTTTACTTAATCAGTAAACAGCCTGAGATCTATTGGGCGCTTAGTTGTACATGCCTTCTATTTGTTTTTGCAAGGCATCATTAGCCAGAAATTCATCAAAAGTGGTTTGTTTATCAACAAGCCCTTTTGGTGTGATTTCCATGATGCGGTTTGCAATCGATTGGACAAACTGATGGTCATGTGATGTAAACATTATGGAACCTTTGAAATTCATTAAGCCGTTGTTCAGTGCTGTAATAGACTCCAAATCCAAGTGGTTGGTAGGGTCATCTAAGATGAGGACGTTCGCTCCGCTGAGCATCATTTTAGAAAGCATGCAGCGAACCTTCTCCCCACCTGAGAGGACATTGGCGTGCTTCAAAGCCTCTTCACCCGAGAATAGCATTCTTCCTAGGAATCCCCTAAGGAAACTTTCACTTTGATCTTGTGGTGAAAATTGTCTCAGCCAATCCACAAGACTTAACTCGCAGTTTTCAAAGTAACTTGAATTATCCCTTGGAAAATAAGCTTGAGATGTTGTCACACCCCATTTGAATGATCCGCTGTCAGGCTCCATTTCTCCCATTAGGATTTTAAACAGTGTAGTAATGGCGATTTCATTGTTGCCGACGAAAGCGATCTTATCGTCTCTATTCATTGTAAAACTAATGTTATCAAGAATCTTAACGCCATCAACGGTTTTCGAAAGCCCCTCCACCCTCAGCAAATCGTTGCCGATTTCACGTTCAGGGGTAAAGTGGACATAAGGATAACGGCGTGATGACGGTTTGATATCATCCAGTGTTATTTTATCAAGAAGTTTCTTTCGGGAGGTCGCTTGCTTCGACTTAGAGGCATTGGCGCTAAATCGGGCGACAAAATTTTGCAGATCCTTGATTTTTTCTTCCTTCTTTTTATTGGCTTCCTGAGCCATTTTCAGTGCTAGTTGGCTTGATTCATACCAGAAGTCATAATTTCCGACATAGACTTCAATTTTACCAAAATCAAGGTCGGCAATATTTGTACAGACCTTATTTAGGAAATGGCGGTCATGGGAAACAACAATGACGGTATTTTCGAATTGGATTAAAAATTCCTCAAGCCATTGGGTTGCTTTTAAGTCAAGGTGGTTGGTCGGCTCATCTAGGAGCAAGACGTCAGGTTTACCAAATAACGCTTGAGCCAAAAGCACTTTGACCTTTTCTGATCCAGATAGTTCCGCCATTTTTTTGCTGTGCAAACTTTCTTCGATTCCAAGACCTTTCAAAAGCACTGCGGCTTCTGATTCAGCTTCCCACCCGTTAAGCTCGGCAAATTCTCCCTCAAGCTCAGCAGCTTTAATGCCGTCTTCATCGGAAAAGTCAGGTTTCATATAAATCGCGTTTTTCTCCTGCATCACTTCATACAAACGGCCGTGCCCCATAATGACAACATTAAGCACATCATAATCTTCGTACTGAAAATGATCTTGCTTTAAAACCGCAAGCCGTTCACCGGGGGTCATTTGAACATGTCCGGTTTGTGATTCGAGTTCACCTGATAAGATCTTCAAAAATGTTGATTTGCCGGCGCCGTTCGCTCCGATTAAACCATAACAGTTACCCGACGTGAATTTAATATTAATATCTTCGAATAATTTTCGATCGCCAAATCTTAAACTGACATTATTTACTGTTATCAATTGTATCGATTCCTCCAAAAGTAATATCTAGCCGATTATATCATTTTCTAGTGAAGAAAGGGAGCCCTTAGTCGGATTTGAAAGAATTGAAAGCTTTATGGATTAGATCTGTCCATCTTTAAAACAAAGGATGTAAATGAGTTCACCGTTTTCGTCTCTTGAGTTAGTTAATTGAAAACCCAATGATCGGTAAATTCTAATAGCATGTTTGTTTTCTTGATAAACACTTAGAAAAACCTTATTCGTATTGAATTCATTCTTCATCCTTTCAAGGAGTTTGCGCAGGAATATCTTAGAATATCCCAACCCTTGGGAACGATAATCAATCATAAACCGATCGAGCCAGACTTCAGTTTCCCCTTGTTCCCGGAACTCGCCATACATTCCAAAGCCGACAATTTCATCACCGGCATATAAAGCTGCTGGATGCCAACCTTCCTCAAATTTTGATTGGACAATCGATAAAGCATTAGGTTCAATAAAGTTCATTTGAGAAGGAGAGGGCTTTAAATCAACAACTCTCTTCCAATTGCAGGCGTTTATATCGCCAATCCTGAATAACACACTCTCTCCTCCAAAATTTATCGTTATTAATTGATATCGCCTAAATACACTGCGGCCTCTTGCCCTTCGGCAGCTTGAATAATGAGCTTTCTAACTTTTTGCGGGTAAAGCCTGCAGTCCATTAGGTCCTTTAACGGGATCCAGTCAACGCTGATTTGGCCCTCATCGGGATTGGTACCGCCTTTAAAGTCCTGTGTCGGATTAACTAGTCGGCAATGAAACATATATTCAATTTGATGGAGTTGGGCATCGAATGCTGCGTGTTCATGATTTTTCCCTATGTACTCGCGAATGAATACCAACTCACCAATTTCAATTTCCGTGCCAATTTCCTCCAGGCATTCTCTTTGCAAGGTTTGATGAAGATTCTCGCCATGCTCTTGCCCGCCGCCGGGTAAAATATAATAACAGCCATTAACATCTTTTTTCTTGATGGCGAGCAGTCTATTATTTTCAACAATGATAGCCTTAGAAGAGTTTCTGATGTTCATGATAATGTACCTTCCTTTATCTTTAACGTTTCTTTTTCCTAAGGTAATCAGCTATTCCCATCGCTGACACTTGTAAATCAAGCTCCAATATTGGGTAGACTGGGTGATTTTCCGGTAGATCGTATTGGCTTAAATGGTTGTTAATCAGGTTCATTAAACCTGTATAAATGGTTTTGTCATCTTTACCTTTGGATAACGCCTTTTCGCCTTCTTTTACAAACAGAGGGATCCAATCTGACACTTGCCGGTAAACCTCTTCAACATTTTCGGTCACACTAAAATGACCAAAATATATTTTATCGATGTTCCGCTTGCGGATCCGGTCAATCGAATCAAGCATGGCATCAGGGTCAAAATGGTTCGGTGACGTTGTCGGCAAATAAAGATAGATGCCGTCCTTTTCCAGCTCTTCGTAACGGATCCCAACAGTATCTCCCGTAAACATACCATTTGAGACAGGGTCATATATACTGAAGTGATGTTTGGCGTGTCCCGGGGTATCCAAAAATTCTAATGTGCGGTTTTCCCCGATTTTTAATGTGTCGCCTTCATGTTTGACAATAAGGCGATCCTCTGGAATCGCTTTTATCGGATCGAATAAGGCATCGAATTTATCGCCATAGACCGCTCTTGCGCCTGCTGCAAGTTTGCTTGGATCGATTAAATGCCGCTCGCCTCTAGGATGAACAATGACTTTGGCATGGGGGCATTGCTCCAAAAGTACTCCTGCCCCGCCTGCGTGGTCAAGGTGTATATGCGTGACAATAATGTATTTTACCATTTCCGGGGTCTTGCCGAGCTCCTTCAAACCCTGGACAATATAGGGTACAGATGGACTAGGTCCTGTTTCAACTATCGTCAATTCATCTTCATCAAGGACATAAGATCCGGTGCGTGACGGCATGCCCAAATCGAAGCCGTCAATAAGAAAAATGTTATTTCCGAGATTGATTGGCGGTTTATTCTGCATAATTGATCTCCTTTTTATTGTGGTATCCTCCTTACTCATTCTATCAAAGAGAATCAATGAACTGCTAATCATTGACATGAAAATTTTGGTATGATTCCTCTTAGTCGTAACGAGATACCCACTTCAAAATAAACGACTATTTAAGCTACGGCAAGCATAAAAGTTTAGTAGGTCATAATTAGGGGGAGCTATACACCGAAGGTTAAAGCCCAGGATTGTTCGTTATCTATGCCTTCATTCTATACCTAGTGGGTGATTTTTAATGTTAAATAAAGAGAATAAAGTGAAACCTTTTCTATTAACAAGGGGGTTAGTCCCCGAAAACCAGGAAACCCCTATTCACTTTTTGGGTGGAGATCTTACACCGGCATCATATTTTTATCGCCGTAACCATTTTCGTTATCCTCTATTGACTCATGAGTCTTATTATATTCCAATAAGCGGATGCGTCCGTACCCCGACCATATTTTCTTTCAAGGATATCCTCTCCTTACCCAGCAAAACGCTTAATGTCCTCCTAGAGTGTTCGGGAGAAAAACGGGCGTTCTTTCACCCGAAGGTTTTTGGTGAGCAATGGGAAGATGGTGCTCTTAGTCAGGCCCGTTGGAAAGGGGTACCATTAAGAACATTAATTGAGTACACTGGTGCCACGGACAAAGCCATGGAAGTCGTTGTTGAAGGCTATGATTTTGGAACAAGAACAGATAGGCCTGGCTTGTTTTCGTTTGCGAGGAGTTTGCCAATCGATAAAGCCCTACATCCGGACACCCTTATTGCTTACGAATTAAACGGAAAGCCCATTCCCTTTAAGCATGGTTACCCATTGCGGCTGATCGTTCCACAGTGGTATGCGATGGCGTCTGTAAAATGGGTCAAAAAAATAACATTAATCAACTCACATTTTAAAGGGCCGTTTCAGGATACAGATTACATTTATTATCCACATCGAACAAATGATGCTGGGAGGTATCCCGTGACAACCATGAGGGTTAATTCGACCATTCAACAGCCCTTAAATCTAGCTGTTTTAGGTCAAGGGGTCCATAAAATCCGGGGAATTGCTTGGACGGGGCAAGGCATCGTGTCGAGGGTTGAAATCAGTGTGGACAATGGCAGAACGTGGGACAATGCCACGTTGCATACCCATCCTAAGCCTTACGTGTGGGTATCGTGGACCTATAATTGGGATGTTCACGAAAAAGGCGAGTATACGGTATTGTCACGAGCGATTGATTCCGCAGGAAATATGCAGCCTAAACAAGCGGAATGGAACCGGAAAGGCTATGGCTATAATGCTGTGAGTGACGTAAAGGTAAAGATTGAATGAAAGGACAGCCGATTTGGCTGTCCCCCAATCAACTATTCATTCGTACTTACTCTATAATCTTTTAATTTATCCCTGAGAGCCCGTTTTAGAAATTTACCTACAGATGTCTTCGGAATCTCATCCATAAAGATCACATCATCCGGCAGCCACCATTTGGCAAATTGTGGGGCAAGGAATTGAATGAAGTCATCTTTTGTCACGGCTTTCATATATTCTGCCTTTAATACAACACAAGCAACCGGCCTTTCCTGCCATTTAACACTCGGAACGGCGATGATCGCTGCTTCAAATACAGCCTCATGAGCCATTAGAGCATTTTCCAAATCAACCGATGAAATCCATTCTCCGCCGCTTTTTACAAGGTCCTTTGTCCGGTCCACCAGCTTGATATTGCCTTCTTCATCTATTGTGGCGATATCACCCGAATGGAGCCAGCCATCCCGAAAGGTTTCCTGTGTTCTGTCATCATGATAATATTCATCGGCAATCCATGGCCCTCTGATAAGCAATTCGCCCATTTCCTTGCCATCAGGCTTGATTTCGCCCCTCTCATTAATCACTTTTATTTCCAATCCGGGTGCAACAAGACCTTGCTTAGAGCGGATTTCGAGACTTTCGGCTTCTGTGAGATGATCTTGATAGCTTTTGAGTTTGGACAGCGTTACCAAAGGTGTGGTTTCTGTCATACCATATGCAACAATAAAAGGAATATTGTATTTCGTTTCGAAGGTTTTGATCATAGACTTCGGGGCGGCTGAGCCGCCGCACAGAATTGCCCGCAAACTGCTTGTATCATAATCTCCCTGCTCCAGTTCCTTCAATAAACCATTCCAAATTGTCGGAACACCGGCCGTCAATGTCACTTGTTCCGAATCAATTAATTCCGCTAACAATTTCGGTGTGAAATAGGGTCCTGGCAAGACCTGTGTTGACCCGAACCATGTGGCAGCAAATGGCGTTCCCCAGGCATTCACATGAAACATCGGCACGACTGGCATACATACATCAGATTCAGATAGCCCCATCATATCATTTAACCCGAGCGTGAGGCTATGGAGATAGATGCCTCGGTGGGTATAAACGACACCTTTGGGTTTACCGGTTGTCGCCGACGTAAAGCACATACCCGCTGGTTCATTTTCATCCAAATCAGCCGCGAAGGAATATGCCCCATTACCCTCTTCAATTAACTGTTCGTAAGAAAATACCGGATCTAAAGCGGACGATGGCAACGTCTCTTTGTCCGTCATCACAATAAATGCTTTAACCGTCATCAATTTATCCCTGATTTTATTAATAAGCGGCACAATATCCTCATCAATAAGCAAAACCTTATCTTCTGCATGATTAATAATATAAATAAGGTGGTCTTCGGAAAGACGAATATTAATGGTATGTAAGACAGCCCCCATACAAGGAATCGCAAAATAAGCCTCAAGATGACGATGGTGGTTCCATGCAAGTGTCCCAACTCGCTCCCCGCGTTTAACACCTAGCCGTTCCAGTACAGACGCCAATGCCCTCGTCCTACTCCCAATCTCTTTGTAGCTGATCCTTGCAATGCCTGAAGATGTTCTAGATACGACATATTTCTTCGGAAAATACTTTTCAGCACGCTCAAGCATCGATACCAAAGTTAACGGCGTGTTCATCATGCGGACATTTCCCCTTTGTGGATTATTTTTTATAGTAAAAATAACCTTACACTCTTATATTAAGTGTAGAAGGACATATTCTCAAGGGAATTGTCGCAACATTCCATTAATGCTAATTTATCTTTTCAGCAACAAGAATGAACGTTTTTGGAATGCCGATGTCATGACGTTTGGTATTGGGGCTTTCTTCTAATTTTTTGATCATCAAGCCGGCTTTGGCAAAGGCTGTCACTATCTCCCCTAATGTCCATTTTCTAAGATACACTTTTTTAAGCAAGCCATGATCGCCTGACAAGTGTTTGCTGTAAGCTACATCTCTCACTTCAATTGACTTATCAAAATAATTGCCTATCACCTTGTGCTTCTTTCCTGAAGAAGTGATCAGCTTCGTTGATACAGGATGGAAATCTTGCAGAATCAGCCGTCCGCCCTGCTGCAATAGTTTCTGAACAACATCTGCCAAGGGTTCTAAATCCACAAAATAATGAAGAATGCCAAGCTCCATTAAGACAAGGCCATATTCTCCGGTTAGTTCCTCATCGGGTAATTTTAATACATCAGAAACAATGTAACGCAAATCAACCCCCGCCGCTTGGGCCAATTCGGATGCGTATTTTGCATTTTCGGCAGATAGGTCAACTACTGCTGCTTTTGCACCTAATAATGCCATCGCAACAGCTTTTGACCCGTGAGACCCGAGCAAATTGATCACTTTTCTGTCAGAGAGACTGCCAAGGTGGTGATAGATTGAAGAAAGCCTGCCTTCAGGGTTTTCTTTAATTTTGGCAGCTGCTTCTTGAGGTGTTCCAAACCGTTTCAGCCAGGCATCATAAGTCTCCTGATTCCAAGCTTCTTCGTTTTGTTCTGTATTCTTTTCTTGAAGATGTCTCAAATATGTTTTAATTGCTTTTACTTTGTTGTCTTCATTAGTAAAATGCTCTAAATAATAATCAGGTGACATCACCCATAATCGTATGCCGCTTGCTTCTACGGTCACACGATAGGGATCGGCGGCAACCACATGGTTGAAATAACACGCCATGTTAACCCGTATTCCTTCTATTTTAAAATAGAACTGGTTCTGATTCTGGCCCTTATGCTTAATGATGTCGGTTGTTTCGTAAGGTTGGAACAGGTCATACGCATTGTCGAAAAGATCCCATTGGATGGAAAAATCAACCGATGTGATGTCATTTAAATCCATGTTTTGAACAAAGAGTGCCGCAGCACCTTCAATGGTATATGGAATAGTGTTGTTCTCCAATATTGTGGAAACTGTTAAAATCGCTTGCCATAATGTATCATTTCTAGAATTCACTGATTTTCCCACCTCGATGATGTCTATTGTCTAAAATCCATCATAGCATATCCGTTCAAATAGACGAAAAGACTGTTTGAAAAAATTCAAACAGCCTTTCTTAATATTATTAAAACGCTGCACCTTCCGTTGTGTCTTTGCTTTTCTTAACGGATTTATTGTCTGGGAAGATCAGGCTAAAGACAATACCGGCGGCCGCCGCAATGAAAAAGGTTGTAAATCTTGATGTCAACATTTGCTCAAGCGGTGTGGAGATCCAAACGACGGTGCTGACAAATCCGGTAATAATTGTGGCTACGACACCTATTCCCGAATAACGCTTCCAGAAAAATGTTAAGATTATGGCCGGTGATAAGGTTCACCCTACACCTGCCCAGGCCCAACTCACTACAAGATAAACGAGAGATTTTGAGGTTAAGGCAATCGTCAATCCTACAAGACCTGCAATAATAATGGTGATCCTAGACACCATAACAAGCTGTTTTTCGGTCAGTTTTAACCCAAGTGCATTATGGACGATGTCTTCACTGACGGAACTGGTGAGCACAAGAAGCTGTGAATCCGCGGTTGAAATGATCGCAGCAAGAATGCCTGAGAGCAGAAGTCCGGCGATCCATGGCGGTAATAAATCCAGAATCATAAAGGGGAGTATTGTTTCAACATCTGCGAAATGATGATTTTGATATAATGTTAATGCTGTTAAACCGATCATAAAGGCTCCGGCATAGGCAAGGATTGTCCAAATTATGGCGACGGCGCTTGCGGTATTCGCTTCTTTTTTGTTTTTTAAGGCCATGAAGCGGGCACTTATCTGTGGCTGTCCGCCGAGAAAACCAAAGAACCAAGCGAAATTATTGAAAAACAACACGCCAATAGCAAAGCCAATTGCACCCCCGGTCCATGAGTCCATCCCGGCTCCTGAGGTCTGCAGGGCATGTGCAATTGACAAATCCCGTTCATTAATGTAAAAGAGGGCAACAATAGGAAGAACCACTAAAGTGACCAGCATCATAATGCTTTGAATCATATCTGTCCAAACAACCGAAATAAAACCGCCAAGAAATGAAAGAATGATAACAATAGCCAGGCTTAATATCATACCACCGATAAGATTCAAGTGAAAAACCGCAAAGAGTGTTTTGCCTGCACCAGCGATTTGTGCCCCGAAATAAAACATCATGAAGCTGACAATTAAAATGGTCGATACCCAACGAATGAGTTGGGCATGACGGCCAAATTTTTTTGCTAGATAATCCGGCAGGGTCAGAACCTTATTTTCATCAGTTTCCTTCATAAACCGTTTTGCTAAGAATAACCAAGAGAAAATTATACCTAATGCAATACCGGCAGCGACCCAAACCCCCGAAAGCCCTGTAGCAAAAACGAATCCCGTGTAACCTAGCAAAAGCCAGGCAGATTCCCCTGTGGCCCGTTCTGAGAAGGCGAGAGCCCACCGGAAGCTTTTTGCCGCCAAGCAAAAAATCAGAGTGACTCAGGTCCCGCCGGCTAAAATAAACGCCAATGCCCAGCATGGCAACGCAGTACAAAACAAATTCCACAATAATGATGGTATGCACCTAATCATCCCCCCTATAATTCGATGAATTGGCCAATCTGTTCAGTTCTGGCTTTCTTATAAATCGTCTCGGCGACGACCAAATCGAACAATGCCATCCCTGTTGATTTGAACACTCTTGGAACAGCATGTGATAAATCGACCTCCACCTCGCTGCTGACTAATTTAGAAAAGGGCAGGATCTGTGAGTCCCGCAGCCAGCCATTTGTAAGCGGGTCAATGAGATCTCCGGTTTCATGCGTGGCATCATTTGAGTCGATAAACATGTTCTCTGCTTCTGTTAACAGACTTTGCGGGAATTCCCTCATATTAGGCTGAAAGGACCCGATGCCGATCGCTAGTTTGCCGTTGTAGATGTCAGGATCATCTGGCAAAACCGGGGTCTTTGATGTGGTCGCTGTGATGATAATGTCTGAATGGCGGACGGCTTCCTCGGCAGAACCTGTGATGTGAATGGTTGTATCCGCCGAAATATGTGACCTTAATTTCTTAGCAAATGCGGGGATTTTTTCTTGTGAACGATTTGATAAATAAATATCCTTAATGGTCCGCTCACTGCATGTGGCGATTAATTGATACATGCCTTGAACACCGGTGCCAATTAGACCAGCTGATGTTGCACTCTCCGGTGACAAATATCGGACAGCTGCCCCGCCCACAGCCCCCGTTCGAACCGCTGTTAATTGTCTGCCGTTTAACAGCGCTTTAGGTTTGCCGGTTTCTCCATCATTAAGCAACATCAGGCCCTGTATGACAGGATGTTTTTTATTATTGGGAAAGACAGAGACGATTTTCGTCCCAAATCCGTTCTGGTTAAGGCAAGGCATTAATAACAGCGTGTTGTCACCTTCCGATATATGCGACCTTTTTGGCATATTAAAGGCGCCTTTTTCATATATCCTGTAAGCATCCTCAATGGCATTAATGATGTCTTTCATTGTGGCTGCTTCGTCAATAGCTTTTTCATTTAAAACCAACATGTTATACCCTCCTGTTATACGATCGCTTTTTCTATAATCAGATCATTGTCCTGAAATCGTCCGACTCTTAAAGGTGATAGGTCAATTGTGTCATATTTAGCTGTTCGAATCAGCTCTGACATTCCTTTGCCAACAGCCGGCGCTTGCTGCATGCCATGGCCGCTAAACCCTGCGGCAACATAGTATCCGTTGATATTTGGATAGCCGCCGATGATCGCATTTTGATCTTTCGTATTATGGCTGTACAATCCCGCCCAGCCCCCATTCACTTTTATCTGTTCAAAATTGCTAATGCGATCGGCTAGAATTGGCCACATGTTTTCAATAAAATAAGAACGATCCCAATGGAAATCAATGCCTGGTTCGACCTTTTCGGAAAAGCCTGCGATCAATGCGGCACCCTCATGGCGAAAATAGATGCCTGAAGGATCAATGGTCAACGGCAGCGGTTTATCCAAAGGTGTTTGAACATCGAACTGAAAAATTTGCCTTTTTAAAGGTAAAATTGGAAGTTGAGCGCCGATTCTTTCACTTAAATTAGGTACCCATGCCCCGGCGCAGTTGATGACAATTGGAGCACGGAAAACCTCCCCTTTCTTCGTACAGATGCCCATAATGCCATTCCGATCAGTCAAGATTGTGTCAACTTCTTCATGCATATATCTCGCACCAAGTTGTTTCGCTTTCTTCATATAGCCTTGCATAACGGAGTAAGGATCAAGGTACCCGTCCTCAGCACAGTACAGCCCCCCTGCTAGATCACTGACATTCAGCTCCGGTATGATTTTCGATAATGCTTCTTTGTCAAGCCACTCTGACGGAACGCCGTATTTATGCTGGACAACCAATTGGTCTTCAATATGGCTCATCATATCTTCTTTGGCAAGAAATAAATAACCTCTTTGTTTAAAATCGATTTCTGCCGGCTCGCCATCAATGGCCATCGTTTCAGGAAAGGCTTTGTAACATTGCAGACTATACCTGCTAATTTGAATATTTATATCAGTTGTGTAAAGCTGACGGATTCCCCCTGCACTCCTTGGTGTCGATGAAAATTCATACAGCGGATCTCTTTCAAACACAAGTATTTTGCCATCGTAACTATCATTTAAAAGGTTATAGGCGATGCTGGAACCCATTACACCGCCGCCGACAATAATAATATCTGCATGACCGGCCACGTTTTTCCGCCTCCTGTCTATCGACTATTTGTAATCTTCAATTTATTTATAACGCATGATGGTGTAAAAATCTATGGCTATGTTGAACAAATGTTTGCGCTTACATTTGGTGTTTCAAGTCCTCTTGAACCGTGGTAGAATAATTAACAATTAAATAATTCAGTCATTAAGGGGGCGGGAAAAATATTAAGGATTAGTCATATTGCACAAAATATCATCGAAAAAACATCGGAAATCTTAGAGTTTCCAATTAGCATGACTGATGAACGGGGCAATATTATCGGCTGTACTGATCCAAACCGGGTTGGGACGCTCCATCAGTCATCGCTTGATGTCATCAAGCGAAACGATATGATCAGTTATTATCCCGAAGAGGTCAACACTTATCCGACATGAATGAATCATATGCGAATGCTGCGGCTGCCATTCAAGCAGGCGAGCTTGCAGGCATCAAACCTAGCCTTTACGCCTATAATGACTGGCGTATAACACTTGAGGTTCTGCCACGGCAGCTGTCGAAGCCAATGAAGAAAAAATTGATGGTTAGTGTGGAGGGGCTTATCTCCCAAAAGGATTTTTCAATTCTAGCAGGATCCTTCATTGAATATTGCCGGCATAATTTAAATGTATCAAAGGCTGCAGAGGCGCTATATATTCACCGTAACACCCTAAATTACAGATTAAAAAGAATCAGCAGGCTGACATTGCTCGATATCCATTCCTTTGAGCATTGCCTACTGCTCTATATTGCTTTGAAATGTTATCAAAACTGCAAGCAGATAAAAGAGCTCCCGAAATAGATCGGGGGCTCTAACCTTTCTTAACCAAACATGCTGGTGCTGTGCATTGGCTGTGTTCTTGCTTTTGGATCGAGATAATGTTTGGCATTGTTGACAGCCGTCGGTGCTTCACCGAACCCAGTGGCGATCAATTTCACCTTGCCATCATAGGAGCATATGTCGCCGGCAGCATAGACACCAGGAATGTTTGTCTCCATTTTTGAGTTAACCATGATCGAATTCTTTTGGATATCAAGGCCCCATTCTTTGATTGGTCCAAGTGATGAGACAAAACCATAATTGACGATCACGGCATCCACGTCTATTTCAAAAGTCTCGTCGCCTTTGATTTGTTGCATAGTAACTTTATGGACCTTTTCGCCGTCACCGTGTAATTCCTTAACGGCAAACGGTGTCCTGATTTGGACCTTGGAATTCATTAATTGTGCCACACTATGCTCATGCGCACGGAACTTATCTCTGCGGTGAATTAAAGTTACTTCTTTTGCAATTGGGTCAAGCATGTTTGCCCAGTCCACAGCAGAGTCGCCACCGCCGCAAATCAGTACCTTTTGGCCTGCAAATGTATTAAGATTATCAACAAAATAATGAAGGTTCTTGCCCTCATATTGGTCAGCGGTTTCGGCTTCTAACCGGCGGGGCTGAAATGCACCGACTCCGGCTGTAATGACAACTGTCTTCGTATAGTGCACCTCACCGGTTGTTGTTCTAAGAATAAGTGATTCATCTTCAAGCCGTTCAAGCTTTTCAACCGTTTGGTCCAAGACGATGGTTGGGTCAAATTGGAAGGCTTGTTCTTTCAGGCTCTCAACAAGTTCGCGCGCAGAAACTTTAGGAAATCCGGCAACATCATAGATGAATTTCTCAGGATACAATGCACCAAGCTGTCCGCCTAATTGCGGCATGCTCTCAATAATTTTGACCTTCATTTGCCTCATACCGGCATAAAATGCGGTAAATAAACCGGTCGGTCCCCCGCCGATAATTGTTATGTCGTATAATTCATCATGTTCATTCATGTGTTTAGTCCCTCCATCCAAACAGCACTCAATATCCATATGACTTTGTGGTTTTTAAACCTGGATTCGAATGTTTTAATATTTTATGAATATGGTCTTACTTTTACTAACTCTATTTTATTACAATGGTATCATATTCTTCAATGATTATATAACAAAAATTTAAGACTTCGCTAAAAAAACGTTATAAAAACTTTAATTTAAAAATGAAGAGCTTGTTTATCAAAAGAAATCAAGACAGAATCTTCAATAGGCTGATAGCCGATTTTCATATAGATGCCATTCGAAGTTGGATTAGCAAGATCAGTGTAAAGACTGGCAAAT
This sequence comes from Scopulibacillus darangshiensis, assembly GCF_004341035.1. Classification (GTDB taxonomy): domain Bacteria; phylum Bacillota; class Bacilli; order Bacillales; family Sporolactobacillaceae; genus Scopulibacillus; species Scopulibacillus darangshiensis. Next base: position 3,205 of record NZ_SLXK01000016.1, on the reverse strand, counting down.
GAATAGCCGCTATCTAATATTTTCTGGCTAAGGGCAGCAACACAGGATGTGGCATAGCCCTTTTTCTTATATTCCGGCGGTGTATAAACATAAGAAATAACTGCTCCGTTTTTGGTCGGTCTTGTCATATTCGCCATGGAAACAGGTCCGTTATGATCCCATAAATACAATGTATCACTGCTAATCTTCTGTTGCACCAGGACCGCTGCCTCTTCTGCTGAAAGCTGATCAGATGTCGCTTTAGAAAACGCATGTACCCAGCGGTTTAAGAGTTCAGTTTCATCTTGGGTTGGCAGTCGTAAATAGCCTTGGCTGACATCAATCCGGTTAACCTGATCAAGCTTGTAGATTCTTTGGTCCATATCAACCATTTGTGTCTGGCCTGTTTGCAAAGTAAATTCATTTGCAAAAGCAAAAGCCAGTTCTTTTACCCCAATGGCACTATGTATGGTTATTTCCGATTCTAAAATATGCTCAATTGCTTTTTTTATCGCTGCATCCAAATTTGGATGGGAAGTGTCTCCCGCTAATATAAGACGACCGAATTTGGTCATGACGAAAATGATGACAGGGTTATTATTTTCACCGATTGCCGCCAAAAATGGTTTTTCCTTATGAGTGAGTTCTTTCCTTAAATTATAAAGAACCCCTAAAGGCAAATTATTGACAGCCTCATTTTCTAAAAGAAAATCTTCCGCATCACGAAGGAATAAATCTGTGTTTTCATATGTATGCCAATACATCCTAAATCACGCCTCTCATGATTATATCATTGTATCGTCAGTTTTGTTTAAGATCGTGCTTTGTATGGTTATAAAAATCAATCTTCGCCCCTTCAAAACACCCATCTCTTTACTTTTCCGTTAATCTCTAAAATTTCTCGATCACACTGTTTAATTCCTTCACTTATTGATTATATTTTATATTACTAGTCATTCGGTGTTCTGCATATGTTTGTTTTATAAGAATATAAGTGATGGCGGAGTGTGTAACCAATGAAGATGGCATTAATTGATGGATTACCGATCGTTTCAATAAATGTGCGATATCGGCAAAAAACGTTGCATCTTGATCATGTCCTTCTGGACACGGGCTGTGCTGTTTCAGTTTTTGATACAGATCGGTTTGTGGATGCTGGGATGATGTCGGATACTGATTTGAAAAAAGGACGAGCTGTTAAGATGTATGGCATCGGGGGGCAAAGCGAGTTATGCTGCCAACAGGTATTGGATGGCTTAAACATAAATGGCTATTGTTTTAATCAATTTATCTCGCAGTTTGGCGATATATTTGGAAGTTATGGATTTGATGCTATTCTGGGGATTGATTTCTTGGCAAGGGGTGGTGTTCTTCTGGATTTCCAGAACCTTGTAGTGAATAAAGCCTCAACACTTATTTAATTACCCCCTTTAATAATCCTCTTTCTAGTTTGAGATAAACATTTTTGCCTTGTTTTAAACCATTGTTCATGATATATATGACAGAGGAATAAACCCTCAGGATTTTCAGATCCCAATATTTTAACCTTTTTAAATATTATATGTCATTGGTCGTTCCACCCGGCCATTACATAAATAATAACTTAGGAGTGAAAGACATATTGGATGCACTTACTTCCGTTCTAGGGGTCATCAATGACAAACTGTACAGCAATGTCCTTATTATTTTATTAATTGGATTAGGCATTTATTTTACAATCCGGACAAGGTTTGTTCAATTCCGACTATTCGGGGAAATGTTTCGGGTTATTAAAGACGAAACATCGGCTGACAAATCTGGCGTGTCTTCTTTCCAAGCCTGGACAATCAGCACAGCCTCCCGTGTCGGTACAGGGAATATGGCTGGTGTAGCACTGGCTATTTCCACTGGAGGACCGGGAGCCGTCTTTTGGATGTGGCTCATCGCTTTAATTGGCGGTGCTACGAGTTTTATTGAGAGCACGCTAGCACAGGTCTATAAAGTCAAAAATGGTGATACTTTTCGCGGCGGGCCATCTTACTATATGGAAAAAGCCCTAAATGCCAAATGGATGGCAGTGCTTTTTTCAGTGCTAATTACTGTTACATATGGCCTTATTTTTAATGCTGTTCAAACCAACACGATAACAGTTGCCTTTAAACAATCCTTTGGAGTCAACCGGCTTTTACTTGGTATAATCCTTGCGATTGTCACCGCCCTAATTATTTTTGGCGGGCTTAAGCGAATCGCTAATTTCACAGGGATTATCGTCCCTTTCATGGCGATTATCTATGTAGCTGTCGCGCTTGTCACTTTAATCATGAATGTGACTGAAATTCCAAATATAATTGCATTAATTTTTGAAAATGCGTTTGGAATAAAAGAAATTGTCGGCGGCGGTTTGGGAGCAGCGATCATGAATGGTGTCAAACGCGGTTTGTTCTCAAATGAAGCCGGGATGGGTAGTGCGCCAAACGCTGCAGCGACAGCCAATGTCAGCCATCCTGCAAAACAAGGCTTGGTGCAGACGTTAAGTGTATTTACAGATACCTTGCTCATCTGCAGTGCAACCGCTTTTATGATTCTTATTTCAGGAGAATGGGTGAATTCCTCCATATCTGATGGGATCAACTTGACACAAAATGCTATGAACACCTTAATTGGCTCATGGGGTGGCCCTTTTGTAGGACTTTCGATCCTTCTGTTCGCTTTCAGCTCAGTTGTTGGGAATTATTATTATGGTGAGAGCAACATTCAATTTCACACAAATGGAAAAACACTATTAAACATTTACCGTGTTGCCGTTGTTCTAATGGTTATATTCGGTGCGGTAATAGCGGTCCCTGTAGTTTGGAGTTTAGCCGATCTATTCATGGCCCTGATGGCAATCACTAACCTTGTTGCCATTACCTTACTTGGGAAAATTGCCTACGCTGTCTTGAAAGATTATATGGATCAAAAGAAACAAGGCAAAGATCCAGTCTTCCGGGCTTCAAGTATCCCTTGGCTGAAAAATGTTGAGTGCTGGGGAGATCCTAAGAAGGAAACACAGGCGAAAGAATAATATATCTATTAAGAAAAACCGGGCAAAAACCGCCCGGTCCTTTTTTGGTTAGAGAATATCCGATAGTTTATATTCCTGACCATGTACTCCTTTATAATACTCTGGATACATCTCTCCGCCACATTTTTCGCAAGCAAATCGCGGTGGGGAGGTTGGATCCCCTCCATCCATAAGGTCAAAATC